>MEQZ01000220.1:10507-24684 GCA_001770425.1 Betaproteobacteria bacterium RIFCSPLOWO2_02_FULL_65_20
GGCAATTCAGCGTGGCCGGGCTCTACGCGATCACGCCCGAGGACGCCGATACCGGCCGTCTTGCGCGCAAGGTGCAGGCGGCGCTCGACGGCGGCGCAAGCCTCGTCCAGTACCGCAGCAAATCACCCGATGCGGCGGCGCGGCGCGATCAAGGCCTGCGCTTGCTCGGCCTGTGCAGACGCGCCGGCGTGCCGCTGATCATCAACGATGACCTGGAACTCGCGCTCGCCATCGGTGCAGACGGGGTCCACCTGGGGCGCGAGGACGGTGACGTGGCGGCGGCGCGCGCGCGGCTCGGCGCAGACCGCCTGCTCGGCGTCTCCTGCTACGACCGCCTCGAGCTGGCGGTGGCGGCGGTGGCGGTGGGTGCGGATCACGTCGCCTTCGGCAGCGCGTTTGCCTCGCCCACCAAACCCGGGGCGGTGCGTGCGCCGCCCGAGCTGTACGCGCAGGCGCGGGCCCGGCTCCGGGTGCCGATTGTTGCAATCGGCGGCATCACCCCTGAAAATGCCCAACGCGTCATCGAGGCCGGCGCGGACGCGGTGGCGGTGATCACCGCGCTATTCGACGCCGAGGACATTGCCGCGGCAGCGGCGGCGTTCCGCGGCCTTTTTCAGCGCAGGAAACCATGACCACACACAACGAATCGCTTTTTGCCCGGGCCCAGCGCACGATTCCGGGGGGCGTGAACTCCCCGGTGCGCGCCTTCAAGGCGGTCGGCGGTGCGCCGCGCTTCCTGGTGCGCGGCGAAGGCAGCCGGGTATTCGATGCCGACGGACTCGGTTACATCGACTATGTCGGCTCCTGGGGACCGCTGGTGGCGGGGCATGCCCATCCGGAGGTCGTCGCGGCCGTGCGCGAGGCCGCGGGCCGGGGCCTGTCCTTCGGCGCGCCCACGGAAGCCGAAATCGAGATGGCCGAACTGCTGTGCCGCCTGGTGCCGAGCATGGAAATGGTGCGCCTGGTCAGCTCCGGGACCGAGGCGACCATGACCGCGCTGCGGCTTGCGCGCGGCTACACCGGGCGCTCGGCCATCGTCAAGTTCGAGGGCTGCTATCACGGCCATGCCGACGGCCTGCTCGTGAAAGCGGGTTCGGGCGCGTTGACGCTGGGCCAGCCCAGTTCGGCCGGCGTGCCGGCCGAGACCGCGGCGCACACCATCGTGCTCGCCTACAACGACTGCAGCGAACTCCAAGCCGCGTTCAAGGCCAGGGGCGATTCGATCGCGGCGCTGATCCTCGAGCCGGTCGCAGGCAACATGAACATCGTGCGGCCGTCCGCGGAGTTCGTGAAGCTGGCGCGCGAACTGTGCACCCGCCACGGCACGGTGCTGATATTCGATGAAGTGATGACCGGATTCCGCGTCGGTCTTTCGGGCGCACAGGGGCTTTACGGCGTGCGGCCCGACCTCACCACGCTGGGCAAGGTGATAGGCGGCGGCATGCCGCTCGCCGCATTCGGCGGACGCCGCGACATCATGCAGCGCATCGCCCCGCTAGGACCGGTGTACCAGGCCGGCACGCTCTCCGGGAATCCGGTCGCGGTCGCCGCCGGCCTCGCCACGCTGAAGCTCGTCCAGGCCCCGGGGTTCTACGAACGGCTCTCGGGCACGACGCACGCGCTCGCCGACGGCCTAGCCCGGACGGCGCGAAAGCATGGCGTGGTGTTCTCGGCGCAATCGGTGGGCGGCATGTTCGGGATCTATTTCAGGGCGCAGCCACCGGCGGGCTTTATCGAGGTCATGCAATGCGACAAGGAGGCGTTCAACCGCTTCTTCCACGCCATGCTCGAGCGCGGCGTGTATTTCGCCCCTTCGGCCTATGAGGCCGGGTTCGTCTCCTCGGCGCACGGCGAATCCGACATCGCCGCCACCCTGTCTGCGGCGGACGCAGCGTTCGCTGCCATGAGGTAGTCGATCACGCTGCCCACCCGGCAGCGAACCGGCGTCAAAGCAGGAACAGCGTGGCGAGGCCCAGGAAAATGAAGAAACCGCCGCTGTCGGTGACCGCAGTGATCAGCACGCTCGAGCCCACCGCCGGATCGTGCCCGAATTTCATCATCGCCAGTGGAATGCCGACGCCCATCAGCGCCGCGACGATCAGGTTGAGCGTCATGGCCGCGGTCATGACCAGACCGAGGGGAACGCTTCCGTAGAGCAGATAGGCGATGACGCCGAGCATGCTGCCCCAGATCAGGCCGTTCGCCATTGCAACCCCGATTTCCTTGGCGAACAGTTTTTTCGTCTGTTCCAGCCGCACCTGGCCGAGCGCCATCGAACGCACGATCATGGTGATGGTCTGGTTGCCCGAGTTGCCGCCGATGCCGGCCACGATTGGCATCAGCGCCGCGAGCGCCACCAGCTTCTCGATGGACCCCTCGAAGAGCCCGATCACGCGCGAGGCGACAAACGCGGTCACCAGGTTGATAGCCAGCCACGCCCAGCGGTTCTTCACGCTCGCCCACACGGAGGAGAACACATCCTCTTCTTCGCTCAACCCGGCCTGGGCCAGCGCCTCGCTCTCGGATTTCTCGCGGATGTAGTCGACCACCTTGTCGATGGTGACCCGGCCCAACAGCTTGCCTTCTTCGTCGACCACTGCCGCGGAAACCAGGTCGTAGCGCTCGAAGGCCTTCGCGGCTTCCCGGGCCTTGTCGTCCGGATAGAGCGTGACCGTGTCGCGCACCATCACCTTGCCGACGGAATCATCGAGCTCCGCGACGATGAGCTTGGCGAGAGGCAGAACGCCCTTGAGGCGCTCGTCGCGATCGACGACGAACACCTGATCGGTATGGTCCGGCAACTCGTCGAAGCGGCGCAGGTAGCGGGTCACGACCTCCAGCGCCACGTCCTCGCGGATGCTGACCACATCGAAGTCCATCAGCGCACCGACCGCATCCTCCGGATAGGACATCGCCGCGCGCAGCTGCTCGCGCTCCTCGACCGGCAGCGACTGGAAGACATCCTGGATGACATCGTCGGGCAGGTCGGGCGCAAGATCCGCGATCTCGTCGGCCTCGAGCTGCTCGGCCGCCGCGACCAGTTCGTGCGCGTCCATGCTCGCGATGAGGCTTTCGCGCACGCTGTCGGAGACTTCCAGCAGGATCTCGCCGTCGCGCTCGGCCTTGACCAGATCCCACACCACCAGGCGCTCCTCGCGCGGCAGCGCCTCCAGGATGTAGGCGATGTCCGCCGGGTGCATCCGGTCGAGTTTGGCCCCGAGTTCGGCGACGTTCTGCTCGTGTACGGGCGACTCGACCCGTTCGCGCTTGGGCGTCTCCTGGCGGGCGACCAGGCCCTCGACGAGCCGGTGGCGACGAAGCAGGTCCCGGACCTCGCGCAGATCCTCCTGCAGGTCCTCCAGATCCTTGGGCGGCGCAGCGGTTTCGGCCATGGCCTGAGCTATGCGGGGTTGGCGAAGCGGCGGCCGACGCGGTGTCGGCGGGACCGCGTGGGCTGCGGCGATTTTAACGCTGCGCGTATCATTCCAAAAGAAGAATTTCGGGGCAATCCGCATGCAAACTCCCGGTCGGAACGACGAGATCAAATCGCGTGAAGTATTCGGATGGGCGATGTACGACTTCGCCAATTCCGGTTACACCACGGTGGTCATCACCGCAGTGTTCAACGCCTACTTCGTGTCGGTGGTCGCAGGCGGCCGGCCCTGGGCGACCTTCGCGTGGACGCTCACGCTCTCGGTGTCCTATGCCGCGATCGTGCTGTCGGCGCCCCTCGTGGGCGCCTGGGCGGACGTGCACGCAGCCAAGAAGCGCTTGCTCGGCGCGACTACCACCGGCTGCGTCGTGTTCACGGCACTGCTCGCACAAGTCGGTCCGGGGGACGTGGCGCTCGCGGTCGTATTGGTGGCGGCGTCGAACTTCTTCTTCGGCACCGGCGAGAATCTCGTCGCGGCCTTCCTGCCCGAGCTTGCGCGCGGCTCTGCCCTCGGGAAGGTATCCGGCTGGGGCTGGAGCCTCGGCTACATAGGCGGATTGCTGACGCTGGGGCTGTGCCTCGCCTACGTCACGCACGCCCAGGGGCTGGGCGCGCCGGCCGCGGATTACGTGCCGGTGACGATGCTGATCACAGCCGGGATGTTCGCGGCGGCCAGCGCGCCGACCTTCCTGCTGCTGCGCGAGCGCGCGCGGCCCCAGCCGCTCGCGCCCCATTCCCTGCGGCAGGCCTACGCACGGGTGCTGCATACGCTCAGGCACGCGGCGCAGTTTC
Organism: Betaproteobacteria bacterium RIFCSPLOWO2_02_FULL_65_20; assembly: GCA_001770425.1. Taxonomy (GTDB): domain Bacteria; phylum Pseudomonadota; class Gammaproteobacteria; order Burkholderiales; family SG8-39; genus JACQTO01. Next base: position 14,733 of record MEQZ01000220.1, read on the forward strand.
GGGACCTGCGGCGGTTTCTCGCGTGTCTCGTTTTCTACCAGGCCGGCGTGCAGGCGGTGATCACGATCGCCGCGGTCTACGCACACGAGGCGATGGGATTTACCACGCGCGACTCGATAGTGCTGATCCTCGCGGTCAATGTCACCGCCGCTCTCGGGGCGTTCACGTTCGGCCAGGTCCAGGACCGCCTCGGCCACGTGCCCACCATCGCACTGACTCTGGCGGGCTGGATCGTGACCGTTGCGCTCGCCTGGCTGGCCGAAGCGCGCACGCCGTTCTGGATCGCCGCGAACCTTGCCGGCCTGTGCCTGGGCGCCTCGCAGTCCGCAGCGCGCGCGCTGGTCGCTTACCTCAGCCCTGCGGACCGACGCGCGGAGTTCTTCGGCCTGTGGGGACTGGCGGTCAAGCTGTCCTCGATCCTGGGGCCGATCACTTACGGCGCCGTGAGTTGGGTCTCCCTGGGCAACCATCGCCTAGCGATGCTGATCACCGGCGCCTATTTCGTGGTGGGCTTGGTCCTGCTTGCCGGCATCGACCCCGAGCGCGGCCGCCGGGCGGCAGGCCTGGCATCCGGCTCTGACGCTGCGTAGGAGCTCACTCGGCCTGCGCGGCGAGGGCAAGCCGTCCGACGCGCGGCCGCCGGAGCCGATCTGTCATGGCACCTGGGCCGCCGGCATGCGCGCCGCGATGGTATCGGCGTATTGCGCCAGATACCGCGATTCACGGTTGCGCTCGTAGAAGCGCGGGCGCGGCAGCATCGCGGCAAGGCGCGCCGCCTGGCCGGCGGTGACGGCCGCCGCCGACACGCCGAAGTAGTGCCGCGCGGCTGCGTCGGCGCCGAACACACCCTCTCCCCATTCGGCGATATTGAGATAGATCTCCAGGATGCGGCGCTTGTCCATGACCGCTTCCAGCATGGCCGTGATGATCGCCTCCTGCCCCTTGCGCACCAGGCTGCGCTCGCCGGTGAGGAACAGGTTCTTCGCCAGTTGCTGCGTGATGGTCGAGCCGCCGGCAACCACCTTGCCGCGGCGCCGGTTCTTCTCCAGCGCGCGCTGGATCCCTTCCCAATCGAATCCCTCGTGATCGAGGAATTTCCCGTCTTCGGCCGCGACGATGGCCCGCTTCAGATGCACCGAGGTCCGGCCGTAATCGACCCAGCGATGCTGCAGTCTCGCCTGCGGGCTGGTCTTCCTCAGGGCCGCCAGCCGCGTATCCATCACGCTGGTCGTGTCCGGATTGTGTTTCACCCAGTACACGATGTGAACCAGAAACCAGCCCTGGTAGAGCGCGAAGCCTGCGAACAGCACCGCCAGCCCGGATACGAACCAGCGGGCGAGCCTGCGCCACAGACGCGTGATGGTCCCGGCCACGGGCGCGCTACGCCGCCCGCAGCGACGCGAGCGCGGTAGCGGTGCGCGGCCGGATGCCGCGCCAGACGAAAAACGATTCCGCCGCCTGTTCGACCAGCATGCCCAGGCCGTCTGCGGTGAGACCGGCGCCCTCCGCGCGCGCTCTCTCGAGAAAGGGCGTCAGCCCCGCGCCGTACATCATGTCGTAGGCGAGCGAACCGGCCGCGTACACGCCCCCGGGCAGCGGCGGCAGCGCCCCGGCGAGGCTCGCCGAGGTGGCATTGACCACGATGTCGAACTGACTTCCGGACAATGCCTCATAGTCGCTCGCTCGCACATTCGCACCGAAATGACGTTCCAGCATTCGCGCTCGCTCGACGGTGCGGTTTGCGACCGTAAGGCCCTTGGGGTGCTGCGCGAGCAAGGGCCCGATCACGCCGCGCGCGGCGCCGCCCGCACCCAGCAGCAACACGCGTCGTCCGGCAATCGCGACGCCCAGGTTGTCGCGAATGTCGCGCACCAGGCCCTCGCCGTCGGTGTTGTCCCCGTACACGGCACCTGCGTCGAAACGCAGCGTGTTCACCGCCTCGGCCGCGCGGGCGCGCTGCGAATGCGAGGTGGCGAGGCGGTAGGCCTCCTCCTTGAACGGGACGGTGACGTTCAGCCCCTTGCCGCCTTCGGCCCGAAAGCGTTCCACGGTTTCATTGAATCCGTCCAGCGGCGCGAGCAGCCGGCCGTACGCCATCTCCTGGCCGCTCTCGTGCGCGAACAGCGTGTGGATCTGCGGCGATTTGCTGTGCGCGACCGGGTTGCCGATCACGGCGTAGCGATCAATCATGGAGACGGCCGGTGGCGGGTCGACGGGCTATTCGCTGAACACCTTGTCGCCGGGGGCGAAATGCCAGGTGCGCGTGATCACCAGGATGTCGGTGTCGCGGCGGATATTGTCGGGAAACCGGGCGTACGGGGCAGCCATCTGCACGATGCGCCGGGCGGCGCGGTCGAGCACCTCGTGGCCGGAGGAATGCTCGAGATCCAGACCGGCGACTGAGCCGTCGGCGTTGATCGACACCGCAAGCCGCAGGCTGCCGTAGATGCGTCCGCGCGCGCCCTCGGGATAATTCAGGTTGCCGATGCGCTCGATCTTCTGGCGCCAATCCTCGACGTACTGCGCGAAACGGTACTCGGAGGCGCGGGCGCCGATGAATTGCTTGCGCGGCCGCTTGTTGTACTCGTCGATGGAGCGCGACAGTTGCGCCTCGAGTCGCGCGATCGCGAGCGCGCTCTGCGCCAGGTCCAGGCCCGATGCCTTGGGCTGCGGCTCGGCCTGCGGCTTGGCTTCTTCCACCCGAACCGCGGCCTTCGCATCGAGCTGCGACATGAGCTGGCGCTGCCGGGCCTCCAGTTCCTGCACGCGGCGGCGCGCCTGCTTCGCGTCCCGGCCGGAATCGACGTTCTTCATGTACGGCAAAGGCGTCTTCGCGCGCCGGTCCAGATCCGTATTGCCGCCGCCGTCGAGGTTCGCCTGCGCCAGCGCGTCGGGCTTCAGCGGCCTGGAGCGCGTCTTGCTGTTGACGAACACCACGTCGAGCGTGTTCGGCGCAGCCAACCTGCGGCCGTCGGGAAACTTGAACTGGATCGACAGAATCATCGCGTGGATGACGACCGAAATCGCCAGCGAAAGCGCGAACGCCCGCGAGGACGGGTCGAGCCGGGCGAGCGGCTCGGGCCAGTGGCGGAAGTCGAAGCGTGGCGTCGAGGTTAGCAGCAAGTGTCCCAAAAACCTTTCGAATCAGAAGATTCTACGGATTTTCTCAGCTTTTGTCTCAACTTTGGACAGACTGCCGGAAGGCGCATCTTAGCTCGCCCTCGTAGAGGTCGATATCGATGACGTCGAGCTCCACGCATGCACCGGGAGCCAGATCCGGCGGCAGCGATGGAACACGCACATCGAGCGGCAGACCGTCCAGCTTCACGAGATTTTCGCGCACGACCTGCGCGGCGGCAACCCTGAGTTCGTTCTGCAGCAGCCAGCGCAAACACCAGTAGCGTTCCATGCGCGACTGAAATTCCGCATACACGGCATAGGTCGCCTCGAAATCATGCACCGCCGCGAGCAGCGCGTCGCTGCCGCGCGCGAAGGGCGGCGACTCGTGCTTCAGCAGGGCCAGCAGCTGCCACTGGTTGAGCAGGTCGACGTAGCGGCGCAGCGGCGAACTCACCCACGCGTAGTGACTGATGCCCAGTCCCTGATGCGGCGCGGCCGAGGTCGTCATCCGCACCTTGCCGTTTCCCTGCACGCGGTAGACCGCAGCCACGCCGTTGTCGTCGAGCAACCGGCCCCAGCTGTTGTTGGCGCGGATCATCATCTCGGCAACCAGCTTGTCCAGCGGCGTGCCGCGCCTGCGCTCGGTGATGGTGACGCGGTCGTTCTGGACGTGGAAGTTGTACTCCGATCGCTCCTGGGTCGTCGACGGCTTGCCGCGGCGCGCCTCGAACGCGAGCGCGAGCCGCCAGAGGAAATGGAGTTCGCCCGCGAAGGGAATGTCGCCGGGAAGATCGTCGGCGAGAAACGCGGCGTCCAGGCTCTCGACCTGCTGGTGGCGCAGGTTCGCGGCGATGCGCACCCGCTCGATGCGGGTGTGCTCGTTCTCGACCGCGAAATCGTCGCCGCGCACGTCCAGATACAGCGACACGGACGGGCACTCGCGGTTCTCGGCGAGGGTATAGCGCTCGACAGCGGCCGGCGGCAGCATGGTGATCTTGGCGCCCGGCATATAGACGGTCGACAGGCGCGCGCGCGCTACCTTGTCCACTGCGGATCCGGGCGCGAAGCCAAGGCCCGGCGCGGCGATGTGGATGCCGACGCGCCAGCGGCCGCCCGGGAGCGGCGTCACCGAGAAGGCGTCGTCGATTTCGGTCGTCGTGGCGTCATCCAGGCTGAACGCCGAAACCTCCGCCAGTTCGAGTTCGGCCGGGTCCCCGACTTCGAGCCCCGCGGGAAAACCCGCGCCCCTCGGAAAACAGTCGAACAGAAACCGGTTCAGATGGTAGTCGTACGACGATGGCAGCGCGCCTGCGTGCGCGACCAGCTTGGCCACGGACAGGCCCGTTTCCTCGCAGGCCCGCTCGAGCGCCTTGGTTTCGGGCCGATTGCGGTCGGGCCTGTAGAGCAACATGCCGAGCAGCGGCCGGAAGGCCTCCGGAAATTGCCCGCGTACCAACTCCGCGCTCCAGGATTCGATCTGCAACTGCTGCTGGCGCCTGCGCTCCTGCCCCGCCAGCGCTGCCTTGAGCGTCTCCGGCGGCGCGGCCCTGAAGCGCCCCTTGCCTTTGCGGTAGAAATAGATCGGCGCCGCATGCAGTCTGAACAGAATGGCGGCCGCCTCGACCGGATCGGGTTCCCGACCGCAGTACTCGCGCGCAAGGTCGAGGAAGCCGAATTCCTGCTCAGCGCAGCACTGCCAGAGAAAATCGATGTCGATCCCTTCGGCGATTTCCTCGGCCTGGTGCTGCAACTCGGTCGATGTCGGTTTGTCGAAACGCAGCAGCACCGCCGAAGCCTTTACCTTGCTGCGCTTGCCATGCGGCGCCTCGACCTGGATCGCGCCGGCCCCGTCGGTCAGCACGGTGCCGACCTTGAAGGCGCTGTTTTCTTCGTAAAGGACGTTCACGCGAGCAGAATCGGGAAGACCGGGAAAGTGAATGGGGACCGGCCGCTGCAATCGTGTCGCCGAAGTGCCGGGTGGGGAAGCCGATGCCGGCGATTATACCGGACTGACCCACCCCGTCCCGCGGCGCGGCGCGCCAGCCGTGGTTTGCCCCTGCCCGTACCCGTACAATAGCGTGGTGCGGCGCGCGCGCGCAGGGGCTTTCCAAAGCGCGAGACGGCACATCCAACCCGGACTGGAACCATGGCCAGAATCGAATCCGTCAGTATCGCCACTTGCCGTGTCCCGCTGAAGAAAGTCACGGCATTTGCCACCCGCACCGTCTCGGCCCGCGATTACGGCCTGGTCAGGATCGGATCGAGCGACGGTACCGAGGGCATCGGCTTCTGCTACGCGGGCTCCACGGGCGGCACCATCGTTGCGCAAGCCGTCGAGCAACTGTTCGCACCGATGCTGATCGGCCGGGACAGTCTGCTGGTCGAAGGGCTCTGGGAGCGCATGTTCCGGGAATCGCTGCTGCACGGCCGCGCCGGGAGCGTGATGCGCGCGATTTCCATCCTCGACTGCGCGCTGTGGGACCTGAACGCCCGTGCGGCGAAGCTGCCGCTGTACAAGTACCTCGGGGCCTGCGTCGAGGATGCCGTGCCCGCCTACGCCAGCGGCGGATATTATCTTGAGGGCAAGACGCCGAAGAAGCTCGGCGCCGAGCTGGCCGCCTATGTCAGGGCCGGTTTCAGCGCGGTAAAGATGAAAGTCGGCAGGCTCTCCCCCCGGCAGGAGGAAGCGCGCGTCAAGGCCGCGCGCGACGCGATCGGGCCCGATGTCGAACTGATGCTGGATGCGAACAACGCCTGGCAGGACCTGCCCACCGCGATGCGCTACATGGAACGTTTCGAGCTCTACGATCCTTACTGGATCGAGGAGCCGTTCTTTCCCGACGACATAGACAACCACGCCAGGCTGTCGAGGCTCACGCGGGTCACCGTCGCCACCGGCGAAATCGGCACCGGCCGCTGGCACTTCAAGGAGATCCTGGACAAGGGCGCGGCGCAGATCCTGCAGCACGACGCGCTGGTATGCGGCGGCGTCTCGGAATGGCGGCGCATTGCCGCCACCGCGTCGAGCTACAACGTGACGGTCTGTCCGCACTGGTTCCACGACCTGCACGTGCACCTGGTCGCATCAACGCCCAATGCGCGCTACGTCGAGTTCTTCCCCGACGACGCGGTGCTCAATTTCCGGCGCCTGATCGACACTCAACTCAGGCACCACAACGGCATGCTGGTACTGCCGAAGACCCCGGGGCTGGGATTCGGTTTCGACCAGAAGGCCGTGGCGAGCCATGCCCTCAGGCGCGGCCGCTCGGCCTGGACCGTGATTCGGTGACCCGGGCATCCGGGGCCAGGCCCGCGAACTCGAGAACCAGCGGAATGTGATCGGGAAAACTCTGCAGCGTGTGATCACCGCCCTGCACCACCCGCTGCTTCGCCCCGGCGTATTTTTCCACCGCCTCGCGGTAATCGAGTAGTTCGTCGCCGGTTTCGACCAGCAGCAGATAGCGTGCAGGGGTGATAACGGGAACGGACAGCTGCGCCCACTGCGCCAAATGGGCTTCGGTGAGTTCGTATTTCTCCCCGCTGTGCAGGTTCTGCTGCACGCCGAGGAATGCACGCAGGTCCTGGTGGGGATGAATGGCCGGATTGACGAGCACTGCCCTCAGCCCGCGCTGTTCCGCAAACCAGGTCGCGTAGAAACCGCCCAGCGAAGAGCCGACCAGGGTCACCGGCCCCTTTGGCGCACGCGCCAACGCCGCTTCGATCGCGGCGAGCGCCTGCTCCGGCTGGTGCGGCAGCGCCGGACAGTCGAAGCGCGCCCCCAGACCCCGCTCTTCCATGTAGCGACCGAGCACCTGGGCCTTATTCGACTGCGGGGAGGAGTTAAAGCCGTGCAGGTAGATCAGCATGAACCGCTCTGCGCCCGAGTTCGCAGTCGCTCGATCAGTTTGGCGTGGATGCCCCCGAAACTCCCGTTGGACATCACCAGCACGTGGTCGCCCGAGCGCGCCTCGGCCGACACCGCGGATACCAGCGCTTCGAGGTCCTCGGCGCAGGATGCCTTCGGCCCGAGCGGCGCGAGCGCGGCGCGCGGGTCCCAGCCCAGTCCCAGCGTGTAGCAGTACACCCGGTCCGCGCCGGCGAGGCTTCCGGCCAGCCGGTCCTTCATCACGCCGCGTTTCATGGTGTTGGAGCGCGGTTCGAGCACCGCCAGAATGCGGCTGCTGCCGACTTTGCGACGCAGCCCGGCGATGGTGGTGTCGATTGCGGTCGGATGGTGGGCAAAATCGTCATAGATCGTGACGCCGCCGGCCACACCGCTGACCTCGAGCCGCCGCCGTACGTTCTGAAACCGCGCCAGCGCGTCGATGGCCTGCCGCGGCGGTATGCCGGCATGCCGCGCTGCGGCGATGGCCGCGAGTGCGTTCAGCCGGTTGTGCTCGCCGAGCAGCTCCCACCTCACCTCGCCGCAGAAATCGCCGCAGAAACGGACTGCAAACCGCTGATCGTCCGGGCCTTCTGCCTGCCAGCCCGCCGGAACGCCAAGACGCTCCACCGGCGTCCAGCACCCCTCCCCCAACACTCTTTCCAGCGCCGGTTCCAGGCCATTCGAAATAAGCAAGCCATTCCCGGGAATTGTCTGCACGAAGTGATGAAATTGCGTCTCGATCGATCCAAGATCGACGAAGATGTCAGCATGATCGAATTCCAAATTGTTCAACACGGCCGTCGTGGGCCGGTAATGCACGAACTTGGACCGCTTATCGAAAAACGCCGTGTCGTACTCGTCGGCTTCAATAACAAAATGGCGGCTGTCGGTGAGGCGCGCTGAAATGCCGAAGTTGCGCGGCACCCCGCCGATCAGGAAGCCGGGCTGCAGCCCCGCGTCTTCCAGAATCCAGGCCAACATCGAGGAAGTACTTGTCTTGCCGTGGGTTCCCGCAACGGCGAGTACCCACTTACCAGAAAGCACATTCTCCGCCAGCCACTGCGGCCCGGATACATACCGGCCGCCGCTGTCCAGTATCGCTTCGACGAGCGGGTTGCCGCGCGAGACGACATTTCCGATCACCCAGAGATCGGGCTTTAACCCGAGTTGGTCCTCCCGGTAGCCCTCGACCAGGTCGATGCCTGCCGTGGCGAGCTGGGTACTCATCGGCGGATAGACATCCGCATCGCATCCGGTGACCCGATGCCCGGCCTGCCTCGCAATGACGGCGATGCCGCCCATGAAGGTGCCGCAGATGCCGAGAATATGGATATGCATTCGAAATTCGATGGTCCGTCGGACCGCGCAGCGCCGGAGGTCTTGGATTCTAGCGCACTTCGTCGGCACGACCGGCTGCGGTATGATGCACGGATTCCTTCTCTCCCCTATCCCGCCATGCCGAAGGAAGCGAAGTACAAACAGCAGCATATGCGGGCCCGCATCGCGGCTGCAGCGGCACGGATCATGGCCGAAGACGGGGTCGAGGACTTCGCGCTCGCCAAGCGCAAAGCGGTGCGGCAACTGGGAGCCGAAGACACGCAGGCGCTGCCGAAAAACGAGGAAATCGAGTTCGAACTGCGCGCCTACCAATCCCTGTACCAGAACCAGGAACAGCGCGACAGGATTCGATACCTGCGCAGCCAGGCACTGCAGGCGATGCGGCTGCTCGAACCGTTTCGTCCCTATCTCTCGGGCGCGGTGCTCAAGGGCACGGCGGGACGATACAGCGATATCGATCTGCAGCTGTTCACCGACGACAGCAAGGCGGTCGAGTTGTTCCTGCTCAACCAGACCATTCCCTACGAAGCGACGCTGCAGCGCCGGTTCGCCGGCGACCGCGAACGCGAGATATCGGTACTCAAGCTGGATTGGGAAGGCGTCCTGCTCAATGTCGCGGTGTACTCGGCCAACGATGAACGCGGGACGCTCAAGGCGACCCCGGCCGGCCGGCCCATCGAGCGCGCCGGCATCCAGACCGTGACCCAGCTTCTGGCCGGCGATGCGTAGCGTCGTCGCGATCGCCGCCGTGGTGCTGGCCGTCGTGGCCGGGGTTTTCACGTACCGGGCGACTGTTTCGGATCGATCCGTTCCGGAACCTGCGGCCGAACTCCTGCGTCTGCAACTCCCCGATACCGCGGGCAAGCAACAAAGCCTGAGTCAATGGCGGGACAAGATCCTGATCGTGAATTTCTGGGCGACCTGGTGCGAACCCTGCCGGAAAGAGGTTCCGGCATTGCTTCGGGTCCAGGCGAAATATGCATCGAACGGCGTCCAAGTAGTCGGCATTTTCCTCGATTCTGTCGACAAAGTGCAACAATTTGCGATTGAGTACAAGATTGGATATCCGTTGGTCATGGGGAGCATGGGGGTCATAGACCTGACGCGCAGGCTGGGAAACAAAACCGGCGGACTACCCTACACGGTGGTCCTGGACCGGTCGGGCAAGGTGGTGAAAACCCACCTGGGAGGCATCTCCGAGGCCGAACTCGAGAGCGCCATCAAGCTGGCGAGCAGCTAAGACATCGGTATCTGGAGCTAACTTCCGCGAAAACCTGGACAAAATACGCCTACTTGCTGCAAACTCGCTGCCATGGCAGAGATCAAACGTCCTCGTTCCGCAGCCAAGAATCCGACGCGCAGGATTCTGATCCTGCACGGCCCCAACCTGAATCTGCTGGGCACGCGGGAGCCGGTGATTTACGGCTCCGAGACCCTGGAGGATATCAACCGTCGCCTGGCACGTCTGGCGCAGGCGTACAGGGTCTCGCTTGAATGCTTTCAGAGCAACCATGAAGGCGCGCTGATCGAGCGGGTACACGACGCGAAGACCCAGGGATACAGCTTCATCATCATCAATCCGGCAGGCTATACCCACTCCAGCGTAGC
>MEQZ01000220.1:24718-27803 GCA_001770425.1 Betaproteobacteria bacterium RIFCSPLOWO2_02_FULL_65_20
TTCATCGAAGTGCATCTGTCGAACGTTCACGGCCGGGAGCCCTTCCGGCATCACTCGTACTTCTCGGACATTGCAGTCGGGACGATCAGCGGCCTTGGGAGCCGCGGCTACGATCTCGCGCTGCAGTTCGCGCTGCAACCCAACTGATTTTGCTCCAGCCCTGCGTCCCGTCCGGACGCAGTCACGGGGGAGGCCACGCATGGATCTGAGAAAACTCAAGAAACTGATTGACCTCGTCGAGGAATCCGGAATCGCCGAACTGGAATTGACCGAAGGGGAGGAAAGAGTCCGGATCGTAAAAGGGGGAGGGCAGACGCGAGAGCCGTTCTACATGGTGTCCGGGCCGGCACCGGCCGCGGCGTCCCTGCCGGCCTCTGCGCCGGACGCACCCCGGCCCGCGCCGGCGCCGACCGGGCCCGAAGCCCACATCGTCAAGTCCCCGATGGTCGGAACCTTCTACCGCTGCCCGTCCCCGGGCGCCAAGTCGTTTGTCGAGGTCGGCGATAGCGTGAAGAAGGGCCAGACGATCTGCATCATCGAGGCCATGAAGCTCATGAACGAGATCGAGGCCGACATGGACGGCGTGATCAAGGATGCCCTGGTGGAAAACGGCCAGCCGGTGGAGTACGGTGAGCCGCTGTTCGTCATCGCCTAGATGTTCGAAAAGATTCTGATCGCGAACCGCGGGGAGATCGCCCTCCGGATTCAGCGCGCCTGCCGCGAACTGGATATCAAGACGGTCGTCGTTCACTCGGAGGCCGACCGCGAGGCCAAGTACGTCAAGCTCGCCGACGAATCGGTGTGTATCGGCCCGCCGGCATCCTCGGCGAGTTACCTGAACGTCCCCGCCATCATCAGCGCCGCCGAGGTGACCGATGCCGAGGCGATCCATCCAGGCTACGGATTCCTCTCCGAGAACGCCGATTTTGCAGAGCGGGTCGAAAAGAGCGGTTTCGTGTTCATCGGTCCCCGGCCCGACACCATTCGCCTCATGGGCGACAAGGTCAACGCCAGGCTGGCGATGCAAAAGGCGAACATACCCTGCGTGCCCGGCTCCGACGGGGCGCTGCCTGAGGAGTCCGATGAGTCCGTCAAGATCGCGCGGCGAATCGGCTATCCGGTCATCATCAAGGCGGCGGCCGGCGGCGGGGGGCGGGGCATGCGGGTGGTGCACACGGAGGCGGCGCTCAAGAACGCGGTCAGCTTGACGCGTACCGAAGCCGAGACGGCCTTCGGCAACCCGATGGTCTACATGGAGAAATTTCTCGAGAACCCGCGCCATATCGAAGTGCAGGTGCTCGCCGACGAGCACAAGAATGCGATCTATCTCGGCGAGCGGGACTGCTCGATGCAGCGCCGGCACCAGAAGGTCATCGAGGAAGCGCCGGCACCCGACATCTCCCCGCGCCAGCGCGCGCGCATCGGCGAGCGCTGCATCGAGGCCTGCCGCCGCATCGGCTACCGCAGCGCGGGGACGTTCGAGTTCCTGTACGAAAACGGCGAGTTCTACTTCATCGAAATGAACACCCGCATCCAGGTCGAACATCCGGTGACCGAGATGATCACCGGCATCGACATCGTCCAGGAACAGATTCGCGTCGCAGCCGGCGAAAAGCTCAGGCAGCGGCAGCGGGAGATCGAATGGCGCGGCCACGCGATCGAATGCCGCATCAACGCCGAAGACCCGTTCAATTTCATGCCTTCCCCGGGGAAGATCACCGCTTACCACCCTCCCGGCGGCCCCGGCATCCGCGTCGATTCCCACGTCTACCAGGGCTATACGGTGCCGCCTTTCTACGATTCGCTGATCGGCAAGATCATCGCCTATGGCGCGACGAGGGACCAGGCGATCCGGCGCATGCGCATCGCGCTGTCGGAAATGGTCGTGGCAGGCATCCAGACCAACATCCCCCTGCACCAGGAGTTGCTGGTCGACGCCCGCTTCATCCGCGGCGGGGCCAGCATCCACTATCTGGAGCAGAAGTTGTTGCAGGCGAAAAAGCTCGACGAATCGAGGTAGCGGCGTGGCGCTCGCGTCGCTCGTGTTCGAACTCGATACGGGGCATGCCGGGCGGCTGACCGACGCGCTACTCGAGTTGGGTGCGCTGTCGGTTGCCGCCGAGGACGCTGCCGCTGGCACCGCGCAGGAACAGCCGCTATTCGACGAGCCCGGCGAGGTTGCGGCCTGGCAGCGGGTGAAACTGTGCGTGCTGCTCGCCGGGGACGCCGATCCGCGGGGGTTGATCGAACGCGCCTGCGCCCGGGCCGGCGTCAAGGTTCCGGACCGTCTCGAGGTCGAGGCGCTTGCCGAGCGCGACTGGGTACGCGAAACGCAGGCGCAGTTCGACCCCATCCGAATCTCCGGCCGGCTGTGGGTCGTCCCGTCCTGGCACACGCCGCCGCCGCCGCCCGCGGTCGCCCTGTCGCTGGACCCGGGCGTGGCCTTCGGCACCGGTAGCCATCCGACCACGCGGCTGTGCCTGCAGTGGCTGGAGCAGCACCTGCGCGGCGGCGAGACGGTCCTCGATTACGGCTGCGGTTCCGGTATATTAGCGATCGCTGCGATGAAGCTCGGCGCAGCGCGCGCCGCCGGCGTGGATATTGATCCGGCCGCGGTGCGCGCAGCAAAGGAAAACGCCGCGCGCAATCGCGTGGCGTGCGAATTCTCGGACAGCCGGTCAACGCTCGCATACGAAGCCGACATCGTCGTGGCCAATATTCTTGCCAATCCGCTCAAGCTGCTCGCGCCGTTGCTCGCCGGATACGGGCGCTCGGGCGGGCGCATCGCGCTGTCCGGAATCCTCGATCGCCAGCAGCAGGAGGTCGAAGGCTGCTACGCCCGGTGGTTCGAGTTCGAGGCGCCCGCCCGCGCAGAAGGCTGGGTCTGCCTGTCCGGGAAGCGCAGGTCAGGGCGGCGATGATCACCGCCTGCCCCGTCTGCCGCACCGCCTTCCGTATCACCGAGGAGCAACTCGCCGCGCGCGGGGGTATGGTCCGCTGCGGCCGGTGCGCGGCGGTCTTCGACGCCCGCGAAACCATGAAGCCGGCGGAACCGGAAAGCGGCGACCGGCCTCGCTTCGCGCCC
>MEQZ01000220.1:27831-30770 GCA_001770425.1 Betaproteobacteria bacterium RIFCSPLOWO2_02_FULL_65_20
GAACCCCGCTCCCGCAGCGCTCGCGCCGACTCCCGAGGCCGGCCAACTGGCGCCGCAGGCAGCGCGCGAGATCGAACCGGTGTTTCCCGCCGCCCCAAGGGCGCGCAGCCGGGCCGGATGGGTAGCCGCAAGCACGCTGCTGGTGATCGCCCTGACGGCACAGCTTGCATTCCACTACCGCGGTGAAATCGCGCTGCTGTTTCCGCAGATGCGGCCGCGGCTCGCCGAGCTGTGCGCAGACCTGGCCTGCGACATACCGCTGCCGCGACGCGCCGCACTGTTCAGCATCGAGTCCTCCGACCTGCAGACCGATCCGGCGAACCCGAATGTCATCGTGCTGACGGCGACGCTGCGCAACCGCGCCGCTTTCCCGCAGTCCCATCCGTCGCTCGAACTCACGCTCACCAATTCCCAGGACCAGCCGCTGGCGAGGCGCGTGCTCGGCGCGCGCGACTACCTGGGGCCCGGCGCAAGCGCCGAGGCGGGCTTTGCCGCCAACAGCGAACTGCCCGTGAAGGTGTACATGGAAGCCTCATCGATCAAGGCAACCGGCTACCGGCTGTATCTGTTCTTCCCATGACGAGGTTGACATGCGCACTCTAATCTGCGGCTCGATCGCCTACGACAACATCATGGTCTTCCACGGTCATTTCAAGGACCACATCCTGCCGGACCAGATCCACATCCTGAACGTGGCCTTCCTCGTGCCGAAGCTGCGGCGCGAATACGGCGGCTGCGCCGGCAATATCGCCTACACCCTGAAACTGCTCGGTGGCGACCCCCTCATCCTGGCGACCGTGGGCGACGATGCCGGACCCTATCTGCGGCGCATGGACGAGTTGGAACTCGCGCGGACCCACGTGCGCCAGCTCTCGAACACGCTCACCGCGCAGGCGTTCATCACCACCGATCTCGATGACAACCAGATCACCGCATTCCATCCGGGCGCGATGGAGTTCTCGCACATGAACCACGTCTCGGACCGGATGGACGCCGGCCTCGGGATCGTCGCGCCCGACGGTCGCGAGGGAATGCTTCAGCATGCCCGCGAGCTGGCGCAGCACGAAATTCCGTTCATATTCGATCCGGGCCAGGGCCTGCCGATGTTCAGCGGCCCCGAGCTCCTGAAGTTCGTGTCGCAGGCGACCTACCTCTCGGTCAACGACTACGAAGGCAAGATGCTCGAGGAGCGCACAGGCAACTCCATCGAGGCCCTGGCCAAACTGGTCGATGCGCTGATCGTCACCCGCGGCGCCCTGGGTTCCAGCATCTATACCGCAGGTCGACGAATCGATATCCCCTGCGTCAAGGTGAAGGAGGTGGTGGACCCGACCGGCTGCGGCGACGCCTATCGCGCCGGTTTGCTCTACGGCATCTCGACCGGCCGCGACTGGCAGACCACCGGACAGCTGGCTTCGGTGATGGGTGCCATCAAGATCGGTTCGCGCGGCGGACAAAATCACCAAGCCACGCGCGAAGCCATTGCCCGGCTGTACCGGGAGAACTTCCGATCCGACATCTGGTGAGGCGAATGCCGGTCGCTGCCGGCTGCAGCCTGCCGGCCGTTCAAGGTGCCGCGGCCGCGCCGCCGGCGCAGGGCACCTGCGCGAGAGCGCGGTCCTCGAGGCGGATCGCGGTGAGTTGTCCGCCCCACACGCAGCCGGCGTCCAGCGCGATCAGGTTGGGAAGCAGCATCAGCCCGAGTGCCGACCAGTGGCCGCAGACGATCGTCGCGGCCGAACTCGCGCGGCCCGGGGCCTCGAACCAGGGCAGATAGCCGCTCGGCGCCCGGGTCGATTCGCCTTTTGCGTGAAACTCCATTCGCCCCTCCGGCGTGCAGAACCGCATGCGGGTCATCGCATTGACGACGACCCGCAGGCGATCGAAACCGGACAGATCGTCCGTCCAGACTTCCGGCTTGCCGCCGTAGAGCCGGGCGAGAAATTCGCCGTGGCGCGGGCCGCGCAGTTCGTCCTCGACCTCGCGCGCGAGGGCCTGCGCCATTTGCACGCTCCACTGCGGCAGCAGGCCGGCATGCACCATGACGTGGCCTTCGGCCGCGTGAAGCAGAGGCAGCGCGCGCAACCAGTCGATGAGTTCGCCGCAGTCGGGCGCGCCGAGCACGGCATCGAGCGTGTCGTCGCCCCGCGCGCGGCCATGGCCGTGGGCGAGCGCGATCAGATGCAGGTCGTGATTGCCCAGCACCGTCACGGCCCGCCCGCCGAGGCGTTTCACGAACCGCAGCGTCTCGAGCGAACCCGGTCCCCGGTTCACCAGGTCGCCGACGAACCAGAGCCGGTCGCGGCGCTCGTCGAAGCGGATTTTTTCCAGCAGCGCGCAAAGCTCCCAATAGCAGCCCTGCACGTCGCCGATTGCGTAAGTAGCCATGGAATGCGCGTCCGCGTCCGTCCCAGCTCCGGGATTTTACCGGCTATGGCTGTCGAGGCGGCGGTTCGCGATCGGATCGAAGTCCGGCGCGAGGGCGATCGGCGCGCACACCGGCGTCGTGAGGGAAATTTCTGCGATTTTCGCGCCTCCGCGGACTACCGGCGCGACCTGATCGCGGTATTGACCCGGCGCGCGCTCGCGAATGCCTACGCGCGCGCCCTGAAGGCGCGAGAGGGAGAAAAGAGGTGATCGCGATCAGCATGAAAGTCAACGGCGAGACGCGGAGCGCATCGGTGCCGGCGGAGACGACGCTGCTTGCGCTGCTGCGCGACCGGTTCGGCCTTACGGGGTCCAAACTGGGCTGTGACGCGGGCGACGGCGTCGCGGCGGTGGCGGCGCTCACCGAGCAGATTGCCGCCGAGGCGATCGAAAAGATCGTGGTCGACTACGAACCGCTGCCGGCGGTCTTCGATCCGCTCGAGGCGATGCGCGAGGACGCGCCCAAGGTGCATGCGCCGGCGAGCAATATCTACGAGACCAAGGTCATCCGC
>MEQZ01000221.1:0-418 GCA_001770425.1 Betaproteobacteria bacterium RIFCSPLOWO2_02_FULL_65_20
GGAAGAAATCATTCCTGCAGGAGCTTCAGACACTTCGCCGTGTAATTGACAAGTGATTCCGCGCGGACCGCGGTCCTGCCCAAGAGAGGACCGACGTGATCCGCTTAGCACCGGATAACATCGCAAGAAAGCCGCTTTGCCGGGCAAGTCTCAGCGTTAGTTGGACACTGTTTTTGCATCGACGTGGCAATGTCTCAGCTTAGTTTCGGTTCCAACCCAAGTAAAGAAAGGTGCTTCCATGAGAGGGAACCGCTTGGCAGGAGATAACATCGTGCTTCACTATTCCCTGGCTGTCCAACTAACGCTGAGACTCGAGTGTCCAATTAACGCTGAGACTTCGCCCTCTTTACCGCAAGTGCGGTGCGCATCAAGGGCGGTCATACCGCGCTTGCACTTGCCGTCGGCCAAAGTGGGCGAC
>MEQZ01000221.1:431-3083 GCA_001770425.1 Betaproteobacteria bacterium RIFCSPLOWO2_02_FULL_65_20
CTGGAGTTCCTGTTCCCGGTTTTGTAGCGGAGAGGCCTCCCGGACTGGCGATCGAACCAAACGTTCGAATTCGGGCCGGCGGGGAATTGCCGCTCCTTGGCAGTAGGCGGTCGACTGATCAGCGTGATACCGAACGTCGCTTCAGGGTCGACTCGGCCAAGTGCAGTCGGCGCCGCAAAGCGTCAGCGGTGCGATTCAAAGCGGTCGTTGAAGCCCCGTCCCGATCACTTGCCAGTCTGGCCACGAGTTCAGGACGAGGGCGGGCCCCTCTAGCCCACCCAGTTCACCCGGTCCCCGACCCGCAACCCCAGAGCCTGCGCGGCGTTGCCGCAGTTCACCGCAATCTCGACCAGTCCATGGCTGTTCCGGTACCACAGCGGCGCCCCCTGCGGGACCGCGCCATATACCCGGGCGCCAGGGATGCGGTGGCCGTTTGCCATGAGCAGCCCCTCGTCGCGCGCATGAACAGAGCGGATGCCGGTGCAGGGATTGCCGTAGTGATCGACGTAGATGATTTCCTCCAGATCGTCTGCGCCGAAAGTCGTCGCCAGCGCCTGGAGGGGTCGCAGATGATCGGGCGGCAGAGTGCCCGCCGCGATGCGTGCGGCCACAGGCGCGAACAGGTCGCGGCCGTGAAAGGAGTCCGACAGCCCGGCCGGCCGCCAAGCGATGCCCGCCAGCCTGGCCGCTGCCGCGCGCGCCGCGACCACCGAGAGCAGGCCGTTGTCGGGACCGACATAGCGCCGGCCGTCGGCTTCCAGCACCAGCGTCCCGCGCGCGGTGCCCACGCCGGGATCGACCACGCACAGGAAGACGCTGCCCTCGGCAAATGCGTTCTTGAGCGCATCTAGCAGGTGTGCGGCCGCGCGGACATTGAACGGCGGCAGGTCGTTCGCCAGATCGATCACGCCAGCCCGCGGTGCGATCCGGTGCAGCACGGATTTCACCTGCCCGAGGTAGATGTCGGCGGATCCGAAGTCGGTGTAGAGCACGATGTCCACACGCGCATTCTAGCGGGAGGACCCGCTGGCACGGCTAGAATCGGGGCTCCCGCGATCGGCGCTGCGATCACTTTCCCCGAATAGAAAAGCCGGGCAAGCCCGGCTTTTTCAGCTTCCCCAGCGGACGTCAGGCCTTGGCAGCCTCGGCTGGCGCCGCCTCGTCGGTCGGCTCGGGACGGTCGAGCAACTCGACCAGCGCCATCGGGGCATTGTCCCCCTGCCTGAAGCCAAATTTCAGGATGCGCAGGTAGCCGCCATTTCGCTTGGCGTAGCGCGGCCCGAGCTCGTCGAAGAGCTTGGTCACGATCTCGCGGTCGCGCAGCCGGTTGAAGGCCATGCGCCGGTTGGCCACGGTCGCGGTCTTTCCGAGCGTGATCATCGGCTCGACCACGCGCCGCAGTTCTTTGGCCTTGGGCAGCGTGGTCTTGATGACCTCGTGTTTGAGCAGCGAATTGGTCATGTTCCTGAGCATGGCCAGGCGGTGGCTGCTCGTGCGGTTCAGTTTTCTGAGTCCCAGGCGGTGACGCATTTCTTGTGCCTCGTTGTCTTTACGCGCTTCAGGTACGGACGGCTTCCAACCCTGCTGGCGGCCAGTTTTCCAGTTTCATTCCGAGAGTGAGCCCGCGCGAAGCAAGCACTTCCTTGATTTCGTTGAGCGACTTGCGTCCCAGATTCGGGGTCTTCAGCAACTCGGTCTCGGTGCGCTGTATCAGGTCGCCGATGTAATAGATATTCTCGGCTTTGAGGCAGTTCGCGGAGCGCACGGTGAGCTCCAGATCGTCCACGGGCCGAAGCAGGATCGGATCGACCTGCGGCGTGCGCTTCTCTTCGATCGTGGGGGCAGTGCCCTCCAGCGCCGCGAACACCGACAGCTGCTCGACCAGGATGCGCGCGGCGTAGCGGATAGCCTCCTCGGGTTCAATCACGCCACTGGTTTCGATGTCGATGATCAGCTTGTCGAGGTCGGTTCGCTGCTCGACCCGAGCCGATTCCACCGCATAGGACACGCGACGCACCGGCGAGAACGATGCATCGAGAATAATCCGGCCGATGCCCTTGGACTCCTCGGGGATCACGCGCACGTTGCCGGGCACGTAGCCGCGCCCCTTCTCGATCTTGATCTGCATTTCGAGCTTGCCGCCCGGCGCGATGTGCGCAATGACGTGCTCCGGGTTGACGACTTCGACATCGTGCGTTGCCTCGATGTCTCCCGCGGTGACGGCACCCTCGCCCTTCTTCTTCAGCGTGAGCAGCGCCTCTTCCCGATTGTGTAGCTTGAGCACCACGCCCTTGAGGTTGAGGAGAATGTCGACGACGTCCTCCTGCACCCCATCGATCGTGGAGTACTCGTGCAGCACGCCGGTGATCTGCACCTCGGTCGCCGCGTATCCCGGCATCGACGACAGGAGCACCCGGCGCAGTGCGTTGCCCAGGGTGTGCCCGTAGCCGCGCTCGAACGGCTCCATCGTCACCTTCGCGTGATTCGGCGCGATGGTCTGAACGTCGATGATGCGGGGCTTGAGGAATCCACTTGTTTGCATGAGACCACCCTCGGAAATTACTTCGAATACAACTCGACGACGAGGCTTTCGTTGATGTTGGACGGCAGGTCACTGCGCGCAGGCAGCGCCTTGAACTTGCCTTTCATGGC
>MEQZ01000221.1:3097-15913 GCA_001770425.1 Betaproteobacteria bacterium RIFCSPLOWO2_02_FULL_65_20
CTTGAACTTGCCTTTCATGGCCTTCACATCCACCTCGATCCACTCGGGGAAGCCGCGCGTCCCGGCGGCTTCTAATGCCCCCTTGATGCGCAACTGGTTCTTCGCCTTTTCGGCCACCTCAATGGTGTCACCCGGCCGCACCAGATAAGAGGGGATGTTCACCCGCTTGCTGTTTACCAGAATGGCGTTGTGCCGCACGACCTGGCGCGCCTCGGTGCGCGACGAGCCGAAACCCATGCGGTAGGCCACCGTATCCAGTCGCGACTCGAGCACCTGCAGCAGGTTTTCACCGGTCGGGCCTTTGCGGCGATCGGCCTCCTGGTAGCTTCTGCGGAACTGCTTTTCAAGCACGCCGTACATCCGACGCAGCTTCTGCTTCGCGCGCAGCTGCTTGCCGAAATCCGACAGGCGGCTGCCGCTCTTCTGCCCGTGCTGGCCTGGCGCATAGCTGCGGCGCTCCATGGCGCACTTGTCGGTGAAGCATTTCTCGCCCTTGAGGAAGAGCTTTTCTCCCTCACGGCGGCATTGGCGGCACTTGGGGTCAAGATTGCGGGCCATAATTATGGTTCCTCAGATACGACGGCGCTTCGGCGGCCGGCAGCCGTTGTGCGGCACCGGCGTCACGTCGGCAATACTGGAAATTTTCAACCCCAGGGCGTTCAATGCGCGCACTGCGGACTCGCGCCCCGGACCCGGGCCTTTGATGCGAACCTCGATATTCTTCACGCCGCATTCCTGCGCCATGCGGCCCGCCTGCTCCGCAGCGACCTGCGCCGCGAACGGGGTCGACTTGCGCGAACCCTTGAACCCGTTGGACCCGGAGGTCGCCCAGGCGAGCGCATTGCCCTGCCGGTCGGTTATGGTCACGATGGTATTGTTGAAGGAGGCGTGAATGTGCGCGATGCCTTCCGCAACATTCTTCTTTACCTTCTTGCGTACCCGGGTTGCAGCGTGGGCTGCGGCTGGTTTTGCCATGTCTTTGTTCCTCAGTTGGCCGCTCAGTTATCCATAGTTGCGGCGAGTGTTGCGGCCCCTCAGCCCTTGCTCGGTGCCGCCTGGAGCTTAATAGCGGCCTTGCGCGGGCCCTTGCGCGTGCGCGCATTGGTCTTCGTGCGCTGGCCCCGCACCGGCAGCCCTTTGCGGTGCCGCTGTCCGCGGTAGCAGCCCAGATCCATCAACCGCTTGATGTTCATCGAGACTTCGCGGCGCAGGTCGCCCTCGACCGCAAATCTCGCCACCTGCTCGCGCAGTCGATCCATGTCGGACTCCGACAGGTCCTTGATCTTGGCGTCGTTCTTGATGCTGGCCGCGGCGCAGATTGCGCGCGCCCGGGCACTGCCGATGCCATAGATCGCCTGAAGGGCGATCTCGGTGTGCTGGTGGTTTGGGATGTTCACCCCTGCGATGCGGGCCATGCGCTGCTCCTCGTCATGCCGTAAAAGGGAAACCGATAATTATATGCCGAAACGGCGTCCTGGGCTAGCCTTGACGCTGCTTATGCCGGGGATCCTTGCAAATCACGCGTACCACGCGCTTGCGCCGGATGACCTTGCAGTTGCGGCAGATCTTTTTCACTGATGCCAGTACTTTCATGAGCCACTCCTTGGGGATTTCTGGTCCCGCAATCCTTGTTTCAACTTCCTACTTTGCGCGGAAAACGATGCGACCCTTGCTCAGGTCGTAAGGCGTAAGCTGCACCGTTACCTTGTCTCCGGGGAGGATGCGGATATAGTGCATGCGCATCTTGCCCGATATGAATGCGTGTATTACATGGCCGTTTTCAAGCTTGACCCTGAAGGTCGCGTTGGGCAGGTTCTCCTGCACCTCTCCCTGCATTTCGATAACGTCTTCTTTCGGCATAAGCCTATCTGGTCGGGAACCCGGCCCCTTTGAAGTTCGCCTTCTTCAACAGGCTTTCGTACTGGTGGGTCATGATGTAGGCCTGCACCTGCGCCATGAAGTCCATGGTCACGACGACGATGATCAAGAGCGAGGTGCCGCCGAAATAGAACGGTACGTTCCATTTCAGGATCAGGAATTCGGGCAGCAGGCACACTAGCGTCACGTAGAGCGCGCCAGCCAGCGTCAGGCGCAGCAGGATCTTCTCAAGGTAGCGCGATGTCTGGTCGCCGGGTCGAATTCCGGGAACAAAGGCGCCCGATTTCTTCAGATTGTCCGCGGTCTCCTTCGGGTTGTACTGCAATGCCGTATAGAAGAAGCAGAAGAATATGATCGCCGATGCGTAGAGCATCACGTAGATCGGTTGCCCGGGCGACAGGGTACTGGCGAGATCCTTGATCGCCAGGCTGATGGCTCCCTGGATCCGCCACTGCCCGAGCAGATCCGCCACGCTGCCGCTCGCGACATCGCTGGTGAACCAGTTTGCAATGGTCGCGGGAAACAGGATGATCGAGGACGCGAAGATGGGAGGGATCACTCCGGCCATGTTGAGCTTGAACGGAAGATGCGAACTCTGGCCGCCGTAGACCTTGTTGCCGACCTGGCGCTTGGCGTAATTGACCAGGATTTTGCGCTGGCCGCGTTCGACGAAACATACCGCCCAGGTTACCACCGCGACCGCAGCGCAAATGAAGATCGCCGAAAGCGGGTGCATGGCGCCGGTGCGAACGAGCTCGAGCAGGCCCGCGATGGCACTGGGGAGCCCGGCCGCGATGCCGGCGAAAATGATGATCGAGATGCCGTTCCCAAGACCGCGCTCGGTAACCTGTTCACCCAGCCACATGAGGAACATCGTTCCCGTGACCAGCGTCGTCACCGTGGTAAAGCGGAATAGCAGCCCCGGGTCCATCACCAGCCCGGACTGGGACTCGAGCGCGATGGAAATGCCGATCGCCTGAAACGTAGCGAGGAACACGGTGCCATAGCGCGTGTATTGAGTGATCTTGCGCTGGCCCGCCCCACCTTCCTTGCGCAGCGCCTCGAGCTGAGGCGATACCGCCGTCATGAGCTGCATGATGATCGAGGCGGAGATGTAGGGCATGATCCCGAGCGCGAAGATCGTGAAGCGCGATAATGCGCCGCCCGAAAACATGTTGAACAGCCCGAGTATCCCACCCTGCTGTCCCTGGAAAAGCTCGGCAAGCTTCAGCGGATCGATGCCCGGCACCGGGATGTGCGCCCCGACGCGAAACACGATCAAAGCGCCGGCCAGGAACAGCAACCTTTTTTTCAGGTCGCCGTACTTGCCGGACTTGCCAAGTTGGGGGATCGAGGTAGCCATCTAATCCTTATTCGCCCTTCTTGCCTTTGGGCTTGGCCTCGGCCTTCGCCTTGCCTTCGGGTTTCGCCTTGCCTTCGGCCTTGGGTTCGCTCTTGGCCTTCTTCTCGGGCTTGGCTTTCTTGTCTGCCTTGGCCGGCTTGTCGGTCTCGGGCCTCACTTCGGCCCTCGCCTTCGCCTGCGCCGCATAGGCTCTCTTGCGCTCGGCCTTCTTGCCCTCGGCCGGTTTCACCTCCGCAATCTCGACGCTGCCGCCGGCGGCCTCGATTGCGACTTTGGCGCCCTTGCTGACCGCGATTCCCTTGAGCGCGAGCTTGCGCGTGAGCTTGCCAGCGAGGATGACTTTCGCCTTCTTGGCTGTCCGAGCTACGACACCAGCTTCCTTGAGCCCTTCGAGGTCGACGCTGTCGCCCTTGACGCGATCGAGGTCCCCCAGGCGCACCTCCGCCGTATCATCGCGCATGCGCGACACGAAGCCTCGCTTCGGCAGCCGCCGCTGCAGCGGCATCTGCCCGCCCTCGAAGCCGACCTTGTGGTAGCCCCCCGAGCGGGCGCTCTGTCCCTTGTGGCCGCGGCCGGCGGTCTTGCCCAGACCAGACCCGATGCCACGGCCGACCCTACGCCGCGCCCGGTTGGCGCCCGACGCCGGTTTGAGTACGTTCAGCTTCATCTAATCCTCACACCGGACGAGGTATTGCACGGCCCGGATCATGCCGCGCACCTGCGGCGTGTCCTCGACTTCCACGGTATGGTTGATGCGCCGCAGGCCCAGGCCGCGCACCGTTGCACGATGCTCCTGCTTGCAGCCTATGACGCTTTTCTCAAGCGTCACCTTGATTTTCTTGTCTGCCATATTGCCCCTTTCAGCGCGTGCTCAATCGGCCTTAGTAACTCGTAACCGCGCGCGATTCCTGAGTCTTTCAGCTGATGATCTCTTCCACCGACTTGCCGCGCTTGGCGGCCATCTCGGCGGGAGTGTTCATCTTCTTCAGCCCATCCAGCGTGGCGCGGACCACGTTGTAGGGATTGGTCGAGCCCAGGCACTTCGCCAGCACGTTGGTGACGCCCATCACCTCGAACACTGCCCGCATCGGGCCGCCGGCGATGATTCCGGTACCGTCGGAGGCCGGCTGCATGAGTACCCTGGAAGCCCCATGCTCGCCGATAACGGCGTGCTGCAGCGTGCCTCCTTTCAGAGTGACGCGGAACATCTTGCGGCGCGCCTCCTCCAGCGACTTCTGCATGGCAACCGGCACCTCGCGCGCCTTTCCCTTGCCCATACCGACCGCGCCGTCGCCGTCGCCGACCACGGTCAGCGCCGCAAACCCCATGATCCGGCCGCCCTTGACGACCTTGGTCACGCGGTTGATCGACACCATCTTTTCTCGCAGGCCGTCACCGCGTTCTTCGCCACCCTGCATCCTCGGTTGCATTCTTGCCATGGGGCTTCCTTTGCGTTACCTGTCCTGAATTTGGGGATCGACAAGGGAGCGTCGCCCCCCCGATTCTCTACCCGTCTAGAACTTCAACCCGGCTTCCCGCGCGGCATCGGCCAGCGCCTTGATTCTGCCGTGGTATTTGTAGCCAGAACGGTCGAATGCAACCCGTTCGATACCGAGTTGCTTCGCCCTCTCGGCGATGCGCCTGCCCACCGCGGTTGCGGCATCCTTGTTGCCGCCGTTCGCGACTTGAGTGCGCACCTCTTTTTCGGCCGTCGAGGCGCTGGTGAGCACACGGCTCCCGTCGGACGAGTACAGTTGCGCATAGATGTGCGCGTTTGTGCGATGCACCGCCAAACGCGCGGTCTTAAGCTGGTGGATCTTGCGTCGGGTCTGTGCGGCCCGGCGCTGCCGGCCCGTTCTCTTATCGGTCATGGCGCTGTCCCTTACTTCTTCTTGGTCTCTTTGATGACCACCTGCTCGTCGGCGTACCGGACACCCTTGCCCTTGTAGGGCTCCGGGGGTCGGTAGGCACGCACTTCGGCGGCGACCTGACCGACCAACTGCTTGTCCACACCCTTGATCAGGATTTCAGTCTGCGTGGGCGTTTCGACCTTGATGCCCTTGGGCATGGAATGCACCACGGGGTGCGAATATCCGAGAGC
Source organism: Betaproteobacteria bacterium RIFCSPLOWO2_02_FULL_65_20 (assembly GCA_001770425.1). Classification (GTDB taxonomy): domain Bacteria; phylum Pseudomonadota; class Gammaproteobacteria; order Burkholderiales; family SG8-39; genus JACQTO01. The sequence goes on from MEQZ01000221.1 coordinate 8,440, forward strand.
AAGATTGAGCTTGTCCCCCTGCGCCTGGGCACGATAGCCGACGCCAACCAGCGTGAGTTTCTTCTCGAAACCCTTGGTGACGCCTTGCACCATGTTGGCGGCCAACGCACGTAGCGTTCCGGACATCGCGTTCCCGGTAACAGCACCTTCGCCAGCCTCGAACATGAGCTGGTCGCCGTCCTTCTGCACTTTCACGCTGCCGTCGAGATGCTGCAAGAGCGTCCCAAGCGGGCCCTTGATCGAAAGCATTTCCGCGGAAAGCGTCACTTCGACGCCTTTCGGGAGCACAACGGGATTTTTGCCTATACGCGACATGGTTGCACCCTCACGCCACGATGCACAGCACTTCGCCGCCGATGCCGGTGGCCCGTGCCTTGCGGTCTGTCATCAGTCCTCTCGAAGTCGATACGATGGCGATCCCGAGGCCGTTCATCACCCGAGGAATATCCTCGCGTCCCCGATAGATGCGCAGGCCCGGGCGCGACACACGTTCGATCTTCTCGATCACGGGCCGGCCGGCGTAGTACTTCAGGCTGATATCTATCTCGGGCTTGCCCTCCTTCTGGCGAATGGCGAAGCCGTCTATATAACCCTCGTCCTTAAGCACCTGTGCGAGAGCGGCCTTGAGTTTGGAGGAAGGCATATTGACCGTGGTCTTGCGAACCGCCTGTGCATTGCGGATTCGGGTCAACATGTCGGAAATCGGGTCGGTCATGCTCATGCGCGGCCTCCTGTTACCAACTTGCCTTGATCACGCCCGGGATCTCCCCGCGCATCGCGATCTCGCGCAGTTTGTTACGCCCCAACCCGAATTTGCGGTACACGCCACGCGGCCGGCCGGTCAGCGTGCAGCGGTTGCGAAGGCGAACCGGACTCGCATCCCGCGGCAACTGCTGCAGCTTGGCGCGCGCCTCGACGCGATCTTCTTCAGAGCGCTTCGAGTCGTTGATGGTCTCAATGAACTGTGCACGACGGGCGGCGAACTTTGCCACCATCTTGCGGCGTTTTTTATCGCGATTAATAAGGGCGAGCTTGGCCATAATATGTCCTTCAATTGCTCTTGAAGGGAAAGCGGAAAGCGGCGAGAAGCGCTCGAGCTTCTTCGTCAGTCTTCGCCGTGGTGGTGATGCTGATGTTCATACCCCGGAGAGCGTCGATCTTGTCGTACTCGATTTCCGGAAAAATGATCTGTTCCTTGACGCCCAGGCTGTAGTTGCCGCGTCCGTCGAAGGCGCGGCCCGAAATTCCGCGGAAGTCGCGGATACGCGGAATTGCGACCGAAACCAACCGGTCGAGAAACTCGAACATGCGTTTGCCGCGCAGCGTCACCATGCAGCCGACGGGATAGTCCTTGCGGACCTTGAAGGTCGCAATCGAAGTCTTCGCCTTCGTGATCACCGGCTTCTGGCCCGCGATCTTGGTCATGTCGGCGACGGCATTGTCGAGGATCTTCTTGTCCGCGGTCGCCTCGCCCACGCCCATGTTAAGCGTGATCTTCGAAATACGCGGGACCTGCATAGTCGTCTTGTACCCGAACTGCTTCATCAGATCGGGGACGACTTTTTCGCGAAAATAGGTTTGCAAGCGGGCCATAGTTGTTCTCGATCAATCCCGGGATTCAGACATCGACCATCTCGCCGTTCGACTTGAAGACGCGCACCTTGCGGCCGTCCTCGATCACCTTGACGGCGACTCGGTCGGCCTTGTGCGTCTGCGGGTTGAACAGCGCTACGTTGGAAATATGGATGGGCATGTCCTTATCGACGATCCCGCCGGGCTGGCCTTTCATCGGGTTGGGCCGCTGGTGCTTCTTCACCCTGTTTATGCCCTCTACGAGAAGGAGGTCCTTGTCGACGCGGCGCAGGACGGTTCCGCGCTTGCCCTTGTCGCGCCCGGCGATGACGACGATGCTGTCGCCCTTACGTATCCGTTCCATGTCCAGTGCTCCTTACAGGGCGCGCTACAGAACTTCAGGCGCCAGCGATACGATCTTCATGAACCGCTCGGTACGCAGTTCGCGCGTCACCGGCCCGAAGATGCGCGTGCCGATCGGCTCGAACTTGGGGGTGAGCAGCACCGCCGCGTTGGAATCGAAGCGGATCAGCGACCCGTCGGCGCGCCGCACGCCTTTGGCGGTGCGCACCACGACGGCGTGGTAGATCTCGCCCTTCTTCACACGCCCGCGCGGCGCGGCGTCTTTGACGGTCACTTTGATCACGTCACCAATGCTGGCATAGCGGCGCTTGGAGCCGCCCAGCACCTTTATGCACATCACTGACCGCGCGCCTGTGTTGTCGGCGACGTCCAGCACCGTCTGCATTTGAATCATTTTTGCCTCTCCAACTTGTCCCGCCGCAGCGGCGGACAGTTTTGGACCCCGTTCGGGGAAGGATCCGCCTCTGGCAGCGCCTGGACGCTGCACCCAGATTGGATAATCAGGCTAGGCGGAAAAGCCGTAAATTATATGCCGATAAGCTGCCCTAAGGCAAGCGGATCAGACAGTCCGCACCTTTTCCACCAGTTTCGCCACCCGCCAGGCCTTGGTCTTTGAAATCGGCCGGCATTCCTCGATCGTCACCAGATCGCCCTCATGGCACTCGTTCTTCTCGTCATGCGCGTGGTACTTCTTCGAGCGCGTAACGATCTTGCCATAGAGCGGATGGGTGACGCGGCGTTCGATCAAGACGGTGATCGTCTTATCCATCTTGTCGCTGACCACGCGTCCGGTCAGGCTTCGCTGAATCTTCTGCTTTTCGCTCATTTCACCACCACCCTCTCACGCAGGATGGTGCGCACGCGCGCGATGTCACGGCGCACCTTCTTGATTTGACTGCTGTTGGAAAGCTGCTGGGTTCCCTTCCGCATGCGCAATGAAAACTGCGCTTTGAGAAGATCCTGCAGTTCCCGGTCCAGTTGCGCCTTGTCTTTGGCGCGCAGTTCGTTAGATTTCATTTCTCACCCCACCATTCGCTGTACGAACGTGGTCCGCAGCGGCAGCTTTGCGGCCGCGAGCGCGAATGCCTCCCGCGCCATGACCTCGTCCACGCCGTCCATCTCGTATAGCACCGTGCCCGGGCGTATCTGGGCGATGAAGTACTCCGGATTGCCCTTGCCGTTGCCCATGCGCACCTCGGCCGGCTTCTGTGAAATCGGCTGGTCCGGAAATATACGGATCCAGATCCGACCGCCACGCTTGATGTGGCGCGACATGGCACGCCGCGCCGCCTCGATCTGGCGTGCTGTGAGGCGCCCTCGCACCGTCGCCTTCAGGCCGAATTCGCCGAAGGACACCTTGTTGCCGCGCGTGGCGATGCCACGGTTGCGGCCCTTCTGCTGCTTACGGTACTTCGTTCTTGCTGGCTGCAGCATTCTTCTCTCCTACTGTTTCTCGCCGGAGCCGGCCTCTGGCGTTTCCTTGGCCTTGCGCACCCGCTTGATGGTGGTGGTCTTGGGTTTGGCGGCTTCCGCGCCTTCCTTTCCTTCTGCCTTTGGCGCGGCGGCATCGCCGGCCGGGGTCGCCTTTCGAGCGCGGGGGCGGGCCGCCTTGGGCTTGGAGTCCGCCCCGGCTTCGCCTCGAACGTCGGGTCTTGCTTCGACCTGGGCCGGCACGCCTTCGGTCTTCGCTGCCGGGCTGATCGCAGGCTTCTTGACCCGCTTGGTGGCGGCCCGCTCCTCGGTGCCCGAAGGCAGCGCGGGGGCGGCGGGCTGTTCGCCTTTGCCGGCCACCTCGCCTTTGTACACCCAAACCTTGATGCCGATCACGCCGTAGGTAGTCTTGGCTTCCGAGAAGCCGTAGTCGATGTCCGCACGCAGCGTGTGCAGGGGAACGCGCCCCTCGCGATACCATTCTGTGCGCGCAATCTCGATGCCGTTCAGTCGCCCCGCGCTCATGATCTTGATTCCCTGCGCACCCAACCGCATCGCGTTCTGCATGGAGCGCTTCATCGCGCGGCGGAACATGATGCGCTTCTCCAGCTGCTGGCCGATCGAATCCGCGATGAGTTGCGCGTCGACCTCGGGTTTGCGAACTTCCTCGATGTTGACGTGCACCATCTGCACCCCGAGGAGCTTGCGCAAATCGGCCTTCAGCACCTCGATGTCCTCGCCCTTCTTTCCGATCACGACGCCGGGCCGCGCGCTGTGGATCGTGATGCGCGCGTCCTTGGCGGGGCGCTCTATCACGACCTTGGAAACCGATGCGTGCGCCAGCTTCTTCTTCAGGTATTCGCGCACCTTGAGGTCTTCGTTGAGCATGTGCGAGAAGTTCCTGCTGTTCGCGAACCAGCGCGAACCCCAGTTCTTGTTGACCGAAAGCCGGAACCCGATCGGATGTATTTTCTGTCCCATGGTGTGTCCTTAAGATTTCGCCTTGCCGGCGGCGCGTGACTCTCGCGCCGGGCGTGACGTTTGCGCCGGGCGCGTCTTCTGCGCGTCGCCCACCGTCACGAAAACGTGGCAGGTGGGCTTGCTGATGCGGGCACCACGCCCCTTGGCGCGCGCCGCGAAACGCCTCAAAGTTGCCGCCTTCTCGACGAGCACCCGCGTGACCTTCAGTTCGTCGACATCGGCACCGTCGTTGTGCTCGGCATTGGCAATCGCCGACTCGAGCACTTTCTTGATGATGCGAGCACCCTTCTTCGGGCTGAAAGCGAGAATATTGAGGGCCTTCTCGACCGACAGACCGCGGATCTGGTCGGCGACCAGTCGCCCCTTCTGCGCCGAGAGCCGCACACTGTAGAGCTTAGCTTGCGTTTCCATGCAGCGCCTCCGTTACTTCTTCACGACAGCCGCGGCGGGCGCTGCGACCTTCCTGTCGGCCGAATGGCCTTTGAAGGTGCGCGTCAGCGCAAACTCGCCGAGCTTGTGTCCGACCATGTTCTCTGAAATATATACCGGTACATGCTGCTTGCCGTTGTGCACGGCGATGGTCAGCCCTACGAAATCTGGCAGCACGGTAGAACGGCGCGACCAGGTCTTGATCGGGCGCTTGTCGTTGGTGCCGCGTACCGCCTCCACCTTCTTCATCAGATGCAGGTCGACGAACGGGCCTTTCTTGATCGAACGTGCCATGGTCTAGATCCTCACTTCTTGTGGCGGAACTGGACGATCATTCCGCGCGTGCGCTTGTTCTTGCGCGTCTTGTAACCTTTGGAAAGAGTGCCCCACGGGCTCACCGGATCGCGGGCGGCTGCCGTCTTGCCTTCGCCGCCGCCGTGCGGATGGTCGACCGGGTTCATCGCTACACCGCGTACCGTCGGCCTCACGCCCCGCCAGCGCATCGCGCCGGCCTTGCCGATGGAGCGCAGATTGTGTTCTTCATTGCCGACCTCGCCGATTGTGGCGCGGCAATCCACATGCACCTTCCGGATCTCCCCGGAGCGCAGGCGCAGCTGGGCGTAGCTGCCCTCGCGCGCAAGCAGCTGCACCGAGGTGCCGGCAGCGCGCGCCAGCTGCGCCCCCTTGCCGGGGAGCATCTCGATGCAATGAATGGTGGAACCCACCGGAATGTTTCTGAGCGGCAGCGCATTGCCGGCTTTGATCGGCGCTTCCACGCCGGACAGAAGTTGGGCGCCGACCGCCACGCCCTTGGGCGCCACGATGTAGCGGCGCTCGCCGTCGGCGTAGCAGAGCAAGGCGAGGTTCGCGCTGCGGTTCGGATCGTATTCGAACCGCTCGACCTTGGCCGGAATACCGTCCTTGCTGCGCAGGAAATCGATCACGCGGTAGTTCTGCTTGTGACCGCCGCCCTGGTGCCGCATGGTGATGCGGCCGGCGTTGTTGCGGCCGGATTTGCGGTTCTTCTTCTCGGTGAGCGCGGGCACGGACGTGCCTTTGTGCAGATCCGGATTGACCAGCTTTACGACGGCACGGCGGCCGTTCGAGGTCGGTTTGACTTTGACGAGCGCCATCGCTTACTCCGTCGCCTGGAAGTTGATTTCTTGGCCCTGGGCGAGCGACACGTACGCCTTCTTCCAATTGCGGCGCCGCCCCATGATTCGCCCGGTCTTCTTTTCCTTGCCCTTCACGTTTGTCACCTGGACGCTTTTGACCTTGACCTTGAACAGCAATTCCACCGCCGCCTTGATCTCGGGCTTGGTGGCGTCGTCCGCGACGCGGAACACCACCTGGTTGTTCTTGTCGCCGACGAACGTGCTCTTCTCGGAGACCGTCGGCGCGAGCAGTACCTGCATCAAACGCTCCTGGTTCGCGCTCATTTCATCATCTCCTCGAACTTGGCGACCGCACCCTTGGTCATCAGGACGTTCTGGAACTGCACCAGCGACACCGGGTCTGCGTGCGCGACGTCAAGCACGAGCACGTTGGGCAGGTTGCGCGCCGAAAGATAGAGGTTCTGATCGGCACCGTCGATGATGACCAGCACCTGATCCAGGCCCATGTCCTTCATCTTCCGGGCGAGCAGCTTCGTCTTGGGCGCGTCGACGGAGAATTTCTCCACCACCTTGAGTCTATCCTCCCGCGCGAGCTGCGACAGGATAGCCGCGATCCCCGCCCGGTACATCTTGCGGTTGACCTTCTGGCTGAAATTCTCTTCGGGCGAGTTGGGGAACGCCTTGCCGCCGCCGCGCCATATCGGGCTTGCCGTATCACCGGCGCGGGCGCGCCCGGTGCCCTTCTGGCGCCACGGCTTCTTGCCCGAATGGCGTACATCGCTGCGGGCTTTCTGGGCGCGCGTGCCCAAGCGCGCATTGGCCTGGTAGGCGACCACGATCTGGTGCACCAGGGCCTCGTTGAATTCCCTGCCGAACAGCGCGTCCGAGGCCGATAGCGTGGCCGCGCTCTGGCCTTGGTCATTGATGAGCTTGAGTTCCATCGCCATCCTCACTTTTTCTTCGCCGGCGCTGCGGCGGCCGCCACGGGAGCCTTCCTGGGCTTGGCCGTGGGGTGTACGACGACGTCGCGTTCCTTGCTGCCCGCGACCGCGCCCTTCACCATCAGCAGCTGGCGTTCGGCGTCGATGCGTACGATCTCCAGGCTCTGCACCGTGCTCTTGACATCGCCCATATGGCCCGCCATACGCTTGCCTGGGAATACGCGGCCCGGATCCTGGTTCTGGCCAATGGAGCCGGGGCTTCTGTGCGACACGGAGTTCCCGTGGCTGGCGCGATTGCCCCCGAAGTTGTAGCGCTTCATGACGCCGGCAAACCCCTTGCCCTTGGAGGTGCCGGTGATATCGACCCGCTGCCCCACCTTGAAGATATCGACGCCGATCTTCGCGCCGACCTTGAAATCGGCCAGAGCGGCTTCCGGAACGCGGAATTCCTTGAATACGTGCCCGGCCTCGACGCCCGCCTTCGACAGGTGCCCGGCGAGCGCCTTGTTGACGCGGGAGGCACGGCGTCTGCCGAAAGTCACCTGCACGGCGCTGTAGCCATCCGTTGCAGTCGTCTTGATCTGTGTCACGCGGTTGTCGGACACGTCCAGCACCGTCACCGGCAGGGAATCCCCGTCGTCG
>MEQZ01000222.1 GCA_001770425.1 Betaproteobacteria bacterium RIFCSPLOWO2_02_FULL_65_20
CCAGAAGGGCCGCCGCCTGATCCCGCTGCTCTCGCCCTGACGTGCGTTGCCGGGACTTTTGCCACTAACCTGCTCCCATCGCTCCCTTGCGGGAGGCAGATCGAAGCATGGTTCATGATGCGTCTGCGTCAGACCTTCGGTAGGTCTTAGACGTGAGACGATGAAGCTGCCCGCTGTACCCTTTTCGGCTATACAATGCAACTGCCAACCACGCTATGGACAAGATATTCGCCAGGCTGCTGCACTTGCGCACCGATGACGCGCATGAAGATGCCCTGCGCATCATGCTCGAACTCGGCATCCAAGCCGTCGATGCCGAGGAAGGATCGCTCCTGATCCTGGACCGACCGACGCAGTGTCTCGTATTCGTCATGACGGCAGGCGACATGCTGAGCGAATCGGCGCTCAAGGGCCAGCAGGTGGCGATGGGCGAGGGGCTCACAGGCATGGCGGCCCGGACCGGCGACGTGCAGGTCGGAGCGCCCGCAAGCGCCTCCGTGCAGCACGCGATGCACCATGGCCAAAAGCCGCCGACCCAGCTGATCGCCGCGCCCATGCGCGCGGGCAAAGACTTGGTGGGTGTTCTCACCGCGGCCACCTACGCGCCGGGACGGCAGTTTTCTACCGACCAGGTGCGAATGTTCGAGCGCGTTGCAACGCTCGCCGGCCTCGTCATTCCCGAGTGGCAGCGTTTGCGCTCGGGGTCGAAGTAAGACGATTGGGCTTCGTGCGCGCCTAGGGCGCGCTTAGGGGGTTCGGTTGATTGAGGGCCAGCGGCCCGACTGCAACCGGCTCGACTCCCATCCGGAACGGGACGCGGCGCGACCCGCACGCGGCACTTCGAAATTCAGCAGCTCCCGGGTTCAAAGCCCAGCCCAGGTCGATCAGAATATTTCCTGGCAAGCGCGACTACAGCGGGGTGGTCCAGCGCCTTCAAATAGCCGCGATCGTGCACCACCGTATCTCCGACGCGAAACGTCGCGGAACGTATGTCGCCCGTGCAGTGCACCCAGTAGGGATAGCGCTCCGTCGGCGGGGGACCTCCGACGTGCACGTGGATGTTCGAGGTGTGCGAGTGCTCGATCAGGCGCCGATAAAGCACGCTGGGGCATTGATCCGGTCCGACGCTGGCCTGTGGATGAACGCCGAAGTGCAGGCAGCTGAAGTCATAGATTCGGTCACCGACGCGATCGACCATGGACGCAAGGAAGCGACGCAGCGCATCCGCCTCGTCTGCACCCTCGATCTTCGTGATCCGTCCATTTTCGATAATCAGCCGGATCGGCTTGCCGAAATACGGGGAGATACCGATGTGTCTTGACCACCAGCTGAGCATGCGATCGAAAATGAACGTGCCCGAAGTCTTCGAGAGCCGTATCGGCGGAACCACCCATTCCGGCCAGGGCCGATAGCCTCCGCCTTCCTCGCGCCGTATCGTGTAGGTCTTGAACCACGGATGGTTCGCATTGAACGCCGGCTCGATCGTGCCTTCGAGGTGCGTCCCGTTGCTGTCGGTCAGCTGCCAAGGCAGTCCTTCCTTGAACGGAAGCGATGCCTGATAGCGGATTTCGCTGACGAGCTCATGGGGCGTCTGCGCCCAGGCGGTGCATAGCAGCGGCGCCGTCGTGGCGAAATTCCGCACCATGAGTTTCTTGTGCGCCCAGAGATACTGCTTGAGTTCCACCATCTCCTCGAACGCAAGATCGAAGGAGTGATTGATCAGCACATCGCAGGACGCGAGCACCGCCTTGACCACCGGGGGCAGGCGCCACGCGTGCGGCTTCGCCTTTTCATCGATCCACAGGACCGAAGCATTGGCCCCGCGCTGCTGCACGCCCGCCTGGATCCACGCGATCGCAGTCTCGTCGACGAGGTTGTCTCCGCCGTACAGGCCGTCGAGGTGCGCCAGCAGCACGACCTCCTGCCCGGGCTGAATCCGTGCGCAGTGATCGAGCAAGTCGGCCACTGCGATTGCCGCGCCCTTCGGAATTCCTTGCATGTCTGTCCTGGTTTCCTGGTCCTCTAGCGGGTTTATCGCGACGGCAGCGCCGACCTGAAGAATTTCCATGGCGACATGCCCTATTGAACCCCATCCTGCGGAGATCGAACCAGCTCGCCACGCCCCGGGCGCACGGCTTCCTCCAGCGCCGGATTTTTCGAACTCTACACTTGTACGGGGCTATCGGAGGAACCCTCCAGGCCGCAATGGGTTTGCCTTCGTCTTTCGCGCCCCACGTGAGATCGGGGAAAATCCGGGCGCTGGCGGTTTCCTCGGCGAAACGCATGGCCGCGTTCCCGGAGGTGCCGACTCTGATGGAGCGTGCCGTCGTTGGGGTGGAGTACGAATCCTGGTATGGCCTGTTCGCGCCCGCCGGCACGCCGCGGCCCGTGATCGAGCGCCTGCACGCCGAGCTCGGCAAGGTGGTGCGCGACAAGGCGTACGGTGACGAGAAACTGGGCAAGATAGGACTGGACCCGTTCGAAACACCCTCGCCGGCCGCCGCCGCGGCGTTCTTGCGCAACTTCTACGGCACGCTCGCGGTGGTGGTCAAAAAGGCCGGGATCAAGGCAGACTGAGGCGCGTGATCAGGAGGGCATAGGGCGCCGGCGGGGGCTGGGCCGGCCCGTCCTCGGGCATCTTCCAGCCGTCCTGCTCGGTGGACCGCCCGAAGGTGAAGCCCGAGGGGGCGAGGCCGCCGGGCCCTTCGGATTGATGTACGTCAAGAAATCATTCGAACCTTCGAAGATCATGACGCACAGGCCTATCTGAGGTCCCTGGATAAGGAATGAATATGTACACGGGGCCGCGGCCACTGCGCCTCTCGCCTATCCGCCACGAGTCGGCGTCTTCCTGAGGGGGCAGGGCCGGAACCGGCATTCATCCAGAGGTTGACCAGTGTCCGCGCGCTTTTCCGCCACTCTCACGGGACTTTCCGCACTGATGCGTTACTGCGCGTGGCGCTATCCCGCCTACCGCGCGCAACTCGCCGAACGCGACCTCGTCGCGCAGATCCGGCTGCGCGACGCCGAGGCCGGCCGCTGGTTCGAGTTCAAAGGCGGGAAGCTGCGTTCGCGCGGCGGCATCCATCCGCGGCCCGATGTCATCATGTCCTACGAAACCGCCGATATCGCGCATCGCCTGCTCACGCCCACGATCGACTGGAGCAGGCAGGTCGAAGCGGCCAAGGGCTTCCAACTGCGCGCCGAGGGCCCGGATGATCTCGTCTACCGTTTCACCCAGGCGATGATCGCGGCAAGGCGCGCAAGCTGGCGGTTCGGCACGCCCGCCGGCGTAGGCGTCACGCGCTACACCAACATGACCAACGGCGGTCCGTGCTTCGTCTACGTGAAGGAAGGGAAGATCGTGCGCATCACGCCGATCGATTTCGACGAGCACGACGCGCCGCCCTGGACCATTGAAGCGCGCGGCCGCCGCTTCACGCCGCCGCGCCGGACCACACTCGGCACGCACGGCCTTGCGTGGAAGTCGCTCGTGTATTCGCCCGACCGGATGCTCTACCCGATGCGCCGGGTGGATTTCGATCCGAAGGGCGAGCGCCACCCGGAAAACCGCGGCAAGTCCGGCTACGTCCGCATCTCCTGGGATGAGGCCCTCGACCTCGTGGCGGGCGAGATCCGGCGCGTCAAGATGGAGCACGGGCAGGGTTCGGTGCTTTTCAACCATCCGTCGCACCACACCTGGGGCAACATCGGCTACTGGACCTCGAGCCTGTTCCGTTTCTTCAACGCCGTGGGCACCACGCGCGTGAATCACAACCCCGACAGCTGGGAAGGCTGGTACTGGGGCGCGCAGCACCACTGGGGCAACACCATGCGCCTGGGCCTCGCGGAGCCCTACGGCACGGTGGAGGACATGTTGAAGGAGGCCGAACTGGTGGTGTTCTGGTCGAGCGACCCGGAAACCACCAGCGGCATCTACGCCGGCCACGAGGGGTCGCTGCGCCGGCAATGGTTGAAGGACCTCGGCATCCCGACGGTGCACATCGAGCCTTACTACAATCACACCGCGGCGTTCATGCGCGGCAAATGGATCGCGCCGCGGCCGGGAACCGACGCGGCGCTGGCGCTTTCGATCGCGCAGGTGTGGATCGCGGAGGGCCTGTACGACAAGTGCTTCGTCGCCGAGCGCACGGTGGGGTTCGACGCCTGGAAGAGGTACATCCTGGGCGAGGACGACGGCGTGCCGAAGACGCCCGAGTGGCAGCAGGCCGAGACCGGCGTGCCCGCGCGCGAGGCGCGGGCCCTGGCGCGCGAGTGGGGTACCAAGCGCACTTACCTCGGCGCCGGCGGCATGGGCATCGGCTGGGGCGGCGCCTGCCGCGGCCCGACCGGGCACCAGTGGTCGCGCGCCATGGTGTGCCTGGCGGCGATGCAGGGCCTGGGCCGGCCCGGCGTGAACTTCGGCAACCTGCAATGGGGCACGCCGATCGACACCAGCTTCTGGTTCCCGGGCTACGGCGAGGGCGGCATGTCGGGCGACCTCAACAACACGGCGCTTTCGATCTCGTTGTACCAGCGCATGCCGCAGTTCCCCAGCGTCAATACGCCGGTGCAGGTCATCCCGCGCCTGACGCTGCCCGAGGCCATCCTGGAAGGACACACGCAGGGATGGCCGCGGGACTCGCGCTCGATCGAGGGCCAGTTCGTCCCGATCCGCTACCCGACCCCGGGGCATTCCAGGGTGAAGCTGTTCTACCGCTACGGCGGATCGAATTTCGGGACCATGCCGGATTCGAAGCGCTACGTGCAGATGTACCAGTCCCCCGAGCTGGAATTCGTCGTCAACCAGTCGATCTGGTTCGAGGGCGAGGCGAAGTTCGCCGACGTCATCCTGCCCGCCTGCACGAACTTCGAGCGCTGGGACATCAGCGAGTGGAGCAACATCTCCGGCTTCGCGCATCACGCCCAGTTGCAGCTCAACCACCGGGTCGCGGTCATGCAGCACCGATGCATAGCGCCGCTCGGGGAATCGAAGGCGGACTACGACATCTTCCGCGAACTCGCCCAGAAGCTCGGCCTGGGACCGTACTTCTCCGAGGGCATGAGCGATCTGGACTGGGTGCAACGCATGTTCGAGGGCTCCGACCTGCCGAAACGCATTTCCTGGAAGGCGTTCCTCGCCAAGGGCTACTACGTGGTGCCGGCGCCGGTCGAGCGCCTGCGGGCGCCGGTCGCCTACCGCTGGTTCTACGAGGGACGCAAGAAGGACCTGCCCGAGCCGCACCCGCTGCCCTCCGAATACAAACTGGGCTACCTGCAGGGCATGCAGACGCCCTCGGGCAAGTTCGAATTCGACTGCACCACGCTCAAGCGCTATGCGCCCGACGACGAGGAGCGGCCGCCGATGCTGAAGTACGTGCGTTCACGCGAGAGCATCGCCTCGGCGCGCGCCGCGCGCTATCCGCTGCAGCTGATGACGCCGCACCCGAAGTACAGCTTCCACACCCAGGCTGACGGTAAAGACAGCGTGGTCAACGACCTCGAGGAGCACCGCCTGCGGATCGACGGCCGCTGGTTCTGGGTGCTGCGCCTCAATCCCGCCGACGCCGCGGCGCGCGGTATCGCCGACAGGAGCCTCGCGCGCGTCTACAACGAACTGGGCGAAGTGCTGTGCGCGGCCTGCCTTACCCATCGCGTGCGGCCCGGCGTGGTGCACGCCTACGAATCCGCGGCGCGCTACGACCCGGTGGGCGAGCCGGGCGCATCGCTGGACATCGGCGGCGCGATCAACCTCCTGACGCCCAAGCAGCCGCAGTTCGCCCGCGGCCATGCCATGGGCAACAGCAACTGCCTGGTCGAGGTGGCGCCCTGGAAGGGGCCCGTCCCGGGGCCGTCGCAGCCCGGCCTGCCCGATCCGGCGCCTGCGGCGCGGGCGGCGCGGGCCGGGGGGGGTTGAGCCATGAGCAAGTGGAACCTGATTTTCGACGTCGATCTGTGCACCGGCTGCCAGAACTGCGTGCTCGCGGTGAAAGACGAGTACCAGGGCAACAGCTTCGCGGGCTACGCGGCCGAGATGCCGCGCCACGGCCCGAACTGGCTGGAGATCGAGCGCCGGGAGCGCGGCGAATTTCCGGCGCTCGACCTGGTTCACCGCGTGCGCTGCTGCCAGCACTGCGACAATCCGCCCTGCGGCGCTGCCGCGAGCAAGGGCGCGGTGAAAAAACGCGCCGACGGCATCGTAATCATCGATCCGCAGCTTGCCAGGGGACAGAAGAGAATCGCCGATGCCTGCCCGTTCGGCGCGGCGCACTGGAACGAGGCGGCCTCGCTCGCGCAGCACTGGAACTTCGACGCCCATCTGATGGACGCGGGCTGGCCCGCGCCGCGGCCGGTGCAGGCCTGCCCCACCGGCGCGCTGCGCGCGGTGAAGCTCGAGGACGAGGCGATGCAGCGCCTGGCCACGGAGCAAGGGCTCGCGCGCACCGCAGGCGGCGAGAGCCGCGGCACGCGCGTGTATTACCGCCACCTCGAGCGTTTCACCCGGGCGTTCGTGGCCGGCACCGTGGTCGGACAGGAAGCTGGCCTGGAGGCCTGCGTAGCCGAGGCGCAGGTCCGGCTGGTTCGCGAGGGCGAAACACGCTCACTCACATCGAGCGATGCCTTCGGCGATTTCCGCTTCGACCACCTGCCGCCCGAAAGCGGCACTTGGCGCATCGAAGTCCAGGCCCGGGGCTACGAGAAACGGGAACTCGAATTCAAACTGCAGGACAGCTGCTGGCTGGGCGAGATTCGCCTGGATCCGGCCTGAATCCGGGACCGGACAAGCTCAGACCGGATTACAGCGCGCCCGAGGGCCGTTCAGGCTTCGCGGCCGGTTTGATTCGCCTTTTCAATTGACGTAGATCAAGGGACACAGAGGCACCGGCAACAGAATGTCTGCGACTTCCTCTGCGCGTCCGCGCAGGCGGCACGTTCGACGGCAATGGCATGTTGCAGCGTCATGACCGGGGGAATCATCCGGCTGCGCTGCAGCCAAAACGAGGGAGATTGACCGAATGCCTTTCAAGGATCTGAGGGAATTCCTCGCCCGGCTCGAAAAAGAGGGCGAACTCCAGAAATTCGACGAGGAAGTGGATTGGAATCTCGAGGCGGGCGCCATAAGCCGGCGTGCGCTCGAGACGGATTTACCGGCGCCGTTCTTCGAAAAGATCAAGGATTATCCGAAGGACCGGCGCATGGTGAGCTGCGTGCTCGCCAACCTCAAGCGCATCGCCATCGCGATGGACATGGCGCCGGATACGCCGATGCGCGAGTTGATCGAGGAATATCTGCGCCGGCAGAAGAAGCCGGTCAAGCCCGTGACGGTGAAGACCGGCCCCTGCAAGGAAAACGTGCTGATCGGCGACGAAGTCGATCTTCTGAAGTTCCCCGTGCCCGTGATCCACGAGGGCGACGGCGGGCGCTACATCGGCACCTGGCACCTGACGGTCACCAGGGATCTGAACACCGGATGGACCAACTGGGGCATGTACCGCCACATGCTGCACGACGCGAAGTCATTCGGGGTGCTCGCCCCGGCGCCCAAGCACCTGGGCACCATGGCCGACCAGAAATACGCCCCGCAGAACCTGCCGATGCCGGTCGCCGTCGTACTGGGTTCCGAGCCCATCACAACCTTCTGCGCGGCGACGCCCGTGCCCTACGGCGTCTCCGAGGCCGACATCGCAGGCGGGCTCAGAGGCGAGCCGGTCGAGCTGGTGAAATGCGAAACCAGCGACCTGCTGGTCCCGGCGCACTCGGAAATCGTGATCGAAGGCGAGATCACGCCGGGGGACGAGCGCGACGAGGGCCCGTTCGGGGAGTACACCGGCTACCGCTCCGGCCTGGCGAGCCCCAAGCCGGTGATCCGCGTGAAGGCGGTCACATTCCGCAACGATCCGATATTCACGTTTTCCTGCCCGGGCGTCCCGCTGGACGATTCGGCCTCGGTGTTCTCGGTGAACAAGAGCGCGCAGTTCCTCGATGAACTGCGCTCCAAGGGCCTGCCGGTCACCGGTGCCTACCTGATCGTCGAGGGCGCGAGCCATGCCATCGCCGTGTCGGTCAAGAACGCCTATTACGGCATCGCCGGCGAGGTCGCGCACGTCATCTGGAGCGCGCGCCACGGACTGCTCACGCCCAGCGTGATCGTCGTCGAGGACGACGTGGACCCCTGCAATCTCCAGCAGGTGTTCCACGCGATGATGACCAAGTGCCATCCGGGCCGCGGCATCAACAAGATCGAGCACGCGACCGCCTGGCCGCTGATTCCCTGGCTCTCCGAGCACGAGCGCAAGCACCGCATGGGCGCGCGCGTGTACTACGACTGCACCTGGCCTGTGGACTGGGACAGGGCCGAACTGCCGGTGCGGCAGTCCTTCGCCGAGTGCTATCCGAAGGAGATACAGGAGAAAGCCCTGCGTAAGTGGCGCTCGCACGGGCACTGAACATTGTGTGTATTGGGCGCCGGTCGGGGCGGGTTCAAGCAAGCAATTGCGGCGCGCCGGCAAGCCGTTCAGACTTCGCGGCATGCGACAGCATTTGTGACGCTGTAGATAAACGAACTTGCGTGCCGCACGATAGACGCGGCATGCTCGGCGAGCCAGCCCTGTCCTGTCAAGCTCAGGAGCACTTGTCGCGCCGCGACTGAGAAGACGGGACGCTACGACGAACCCTTCAATACGGCGAGCCACTTCTCCTCGATCGCGCGCGCCTCGTCCGGCTCGAGCGCCGAGGGCACGGGGAACTCATTGCGCCACGCGAACGGGCGCGTCGCATCGATGATCATCTTCGAGTTCGACGCCACGCCCCGGGCCTTGTCGGCCTGGCGGATGCGCGGGTCGAGCGGCGAACTCCAGCCGTTCCTGACGATGTCGACCGACTCGGCGGGCTCGCAGCGGGTCGCGATCGCCCACAGGACGTCGTTCATGTTCGAGGGGTCGATGTCCTCGTCCACCACGACCACGATGCGCCCCATGTAGACGTTTCCGGCCGCGATCAGCGCCGCGCGCTTCGCGTGACCGTCGTAGCGTTGCTTGAGCGAGATCACCGTCATCAGCGAGGATACGTGCTGCCAGACCCCGGCGATGTCGCCGATGTCGCCCGCCTCGAGGTTCGCCCAGATGCCGCCGGCGCGGAACGGCAGGCCGACGTGGAAGCGCGGCGGCTTGAGCGGCGGCGATCCGAGCAGGATCGGGTCGTTCCGGTGATGAATCGCGCGCACTTCCATGATCGGGCCGGGCTTGCGGTCGGCCGCGTAGTAGCCGAGAAATTCAGCGAACGGCCCCTCGGGCAGGGTTTCCCGCGACATCGGCACGAGTTCACCCTCGAGGACGATTTCCGCGTGCGCCGGGATCGGCAGCCCGGTATGCGGCCCCGCGCAGACTTCCAGCGGCGCCTCGCGGATCGCACCGGCGAAGTCGAATTCCGAGTACCCGGCCGGAAGCGATTCCATTCCCGCGATGAAAAGAGCCGGGTCGTCGCCGTTCACGACCGCAACGGGACACGGCTTGCCCGCGTCCCAGTACTTGTGCGCGACGATCGCGCCGTGGCGGCCCATGTGGTCGAACTGCACCGTGACCCGGTTGCGCCCGTGGACCTGAACCCGGTAGATGGATGCATTGATCCAGCCGGTATCGGGATCGCGCATCACGACGATGCTGCCCGAACCGATGTAGGGGCCGCCATCCTTGCGGTGCCAGACCGGCGCGGGAAGCCTTGCGAGATCGACGTTCGCGCCCGCAAAGCTATTCTCCAGGAACGGGCCGTCCTTTACGGAGACGGGCTTCTGGATCTTCATTCCCTGGCGCTTCTTCATCCACGCCCTCAGCGCGTCGATCGGTCTGAGCGTCGGGTCGATGCCCAGCGCTAGGGCCGCGCGCTCCGGCGCCATCAGCGGGTTGGTGAAAACGCGGTATCCGCGTGGAAATCCCTTGATGTTGTCGAACAGGAGCGCGGGCACGTCGGGGAGACCGGCCGCGATCTCGGTGATGCCGCCGATCTCGAGATACGGATCGGCATGGTCCACGCGCCGCAGCTTGCTGTATTTTTCCGCCTGCGAGATGAACTCGCGCAAGTCCCTGAACGGCATGGTCGACCTCCGCTCGATGCGCCCTGGTCGGGCTTGATCCCGGCGCGGTTCACCGGGGCGCGCCAATAGTTGGTAGTCCGCGCCGGCTGGTGAGAACGGCGCCACCCAACCACCGCTAGAGAAACGCGCTAGGCAAACGCCTCGGCGCGCTTGAGCAGGTCTTCCAGGCCCGGCTCGCTCGGGTTGCGCGGCTTGCCCGGGTGGATGATTGCCACCTGGCAGCTCTCTGCGGCTTCCACGAGCTGCGCATACGTTCCGGCGTTGATATCGGCGATATACGCCTGCTGGTCGGCGTTGTAGGCGAACATTCTGTTGTTGATCGTGGTGCACTCGTTGCAGGTCGAGCAGCGTGGCGTCTCGATATAGGCCTCGTCGGGAGATCTTTGCGGCTCGGCTGCTGCGGCGGCAGGCGCAGCCGCAGCAGCCGCGGCCGGAGCAGCCGCGGCCGCAGCAGCAGGGGCCGGAACCGCAGCGGGTGCGGCGGCCGCCGGCGCTGGAGCCGGCGCGCGCGCCTCGGCTTCCTTCAACATCCGCTCTTCCCACGCCTTCTTTTCGCGCGCGAGCAGGTTTTGCGCATGCGAGTTGTTGATTCCGCCGAGTTCCTGCAGGCTGTGCCACATCGCACGGCAGCGGCGCGCTTCCCTGATCAGCCGGTCGTCGACAATCACTTTTTGAAGGATATCGTTGCCGTCGACCATCATGAGGCAGGGTACTTTGTCCGGCAGGCCCCTTGTTTCGGTCTTCAGGGACTCGTCGACCGGGATCATGCTGCCGTTCCAGTGGGCCCGTGGGACCCGGGCGAAGTGACCGGCGTAGCGCGGATCGCAGGCCACGAAGTCGATCAGCGTAAAAGCGAGATTTTCCGAAATGCGCTGGTGCGCCTGATCCTCGTACGCAAAATCCTGGAGCGGCCAGTCGATATCCGGCTGGGGGTTCGCGGAAAGGGCGAACCGCGATGCCCAATCCGCACCGGCGGACGGGTCATAGGTGAACGCCGGAAACGCGCGCGATTCCATTGCCGCCGCGGCGCTCAGATAGGGCGGAAGCCCGGAGGTTTTCCCGGTCGAACCGGAGTAGACGCTGAACAGAGCCGGACCCGGGTAATCGAATCCCCTGCGTATGCGGTCGCGAAACTGGACCAGGTTCGAGCTGCTGGACTGGAGCACGAACACGTCGTTGAGACCCATCGCGGCGCTGGCAAGCTGCCTGCTGCGCATACCGAAGGCGAGGTGCCCGTTGCCGACCGGAGACTCCTCCAGAATGTCGTCGGTCTGCACGAGGATATTCATAGGCAGGCCGGCGGACAGGATTTCCGTCAACTTCTCGTACTCGTTCGCCTGCATCTTCTCGGCCTTGACGCATACCAGATAATCGGGAAACGGCGTCAGTTCTTTCGGGTCCAATCCGTTTGCGCCGAATGCGTCGAATATGTGGTCGTGCCTCGATTCGTTGTATTCGCCCTTGATCTCGAGTTCGGCCATGGCGATGGTGCGCGCGAGCTCGATGGCCTCGGGCAGCCGCTCCC
This sequence comes from Betaproteobacteria bacterium RIFCSPLOWO2_02_FULL_65_20, assembly GCA_001770425.1. GTDB lineage: Bacteria > Pseudomonadota > Gammaproteobacteria > Burkholderiales > SG8-39 > JACQTO01. Next base: position 11,616 of record MEQZ01000222.1, read on the forward strand.
GGTAAGCCTTGAGAGCGCTGCCGCAGCTCTCGAAAGCGAAGGCGTACGGCTTGGCGGCTTCGGTTCCGCTGCCTGTACCGCTGTCCTGCCGCGGCGGGAAAAACCGCTGTGACTGAAGCACCGAGAGCAGTCTTTCGACCCGCTGGCGCCTGCGCTTGGGCAGTGCGGCCGTCGGCGTGGACTGCGTGAGGAATCGCGACATCACCGCGAAATCGAACGCGTCGGCGTAACCCGTGCCGATCGAGGCCGTGAGGTTCGCCGCGCTTCGCCCCGCGTCGGAGTTGACGAAATCCGCTCTGAGGATGTCCGACAGCTTGAGAATCAGCCTCCCGATGTCGGTGCCGAATTTCTGCGCCTTTTGCTGCTGTACCGTGCTCCAGGCGTGGTTCATCAGGCGCGTCGGCATTGCCTCATCGCAGTCGAGGACCTCGCCGTCCATCTTCAGGGCCGCGCGGGCGCGAGACAGGCTGTTCGCAACCAGCTCGTCGGCGACTGCCAGAGGGCCGGCTGCCTGGGCCCAGAGGGTCGAGAGCAGACCGCGCGTCCCGCCCGAGACCAGCGTGCGAATGTCCTGTTCCAGGCCGAGGACATGTTTCCTGATCCTTTCGCCGTCGTCGCCCTTGGCGACCTGGTTCAGTATGTCGTCGAAGAGGCCGGACAGAGACTGTGCGACGGCGTCCCGGTCCCGCAGCAGCACGAGCGGAAAGTCGTAGCGTAGCTTGGTCAGATCCCGGTAGCCGGCAAAAAGGGCGGGACGCAGTTCGAGCCCATCGACCGCGTCCAGGTGATCGCCGGATCTCTTCCCCGTCAAAAAAAAGGCAACGTGCGCTTGAAGATCAGCTTCCATGTTCGTGTAGCCTGGTTCCTTGGTTTAAGTCCCTTGGTTCAAGTTTCCCGGAGACCGCATGCGGACACCCGTTCGGGCGTCGCCGCTCCTCATGCGGCCTGCTGTTCCCCCGCTTCCTGCGGCCAGACCGTGAACTTGTCGAATTCGGTATCGAGGCCGCGCTTGATGAATTCGTTCGTGCGCAGTTTGTCGCTTCGCCGCAAGTCCTCGTAGCACGGTATCTCCGGATTCCGGTACAGGATCCCCACCGGAATGGGGTCGGTGCTCGAGGCGATTGCGCGCGCGCGGTCGAGGTTCATTGGATCATGCTCCAGCTGGTTCTTGTAGACCTTGGCAAGGCCGGGGCTGATCTGCAGTCCCCGCTCGTGGTGCAGCATCTGGACTTTTTGCGGAT
>MEQZ01000223.1 GCA_001770425.1 Betaproteobacteria bacterium RIFCSPLOWO2_02_FULL_65_20
CTTAAGATGAGACTTCCCGGGACGTAAGTCTCCTAAAGGGTCGTGGAAGACCACCACGTTGATAGGCCGGGTGTGGAAGCGCAGTAATGCGTTAAGCTAACCGGTACTAATTGCCCGTGCGGCTTGACCCTATAACCTTGAATCATGGGATCGCGCTGCGATCACAACCAAATTACTTCTTTCGAATTGGCTGCGCCGCAGTACGGCGTAGCGACAAGTTAAGTCTGGTACCCATAGCGCTCTGGAACCACTCCTTCCCATCCCGAACAGGACCGTGAAACGGAGCTGCGCCGCTGATAGTGCGGGGTATACCGCGCGAAAGTAGGTCAGTGCCAGACTCCCCAATGTGAAAAGCCCCGGCCTTGGCCGGGGCTTTTCGCCTTATGTGGAAGCTTGACTGCCGCCGGCCTCGGCGGGCAGTTTGACGATCTTGACGGGCCGGGACCGAGGTTGCCGGCGACGACGATGGTCCCCATGAAGCGGGATTGATCCCGTTTCGCCGGTTCTGCTGTTACCATGAGCACAGTGCGGTCACCAGGCCGCCGCCAGGTTAAGGACGCGCAAACGTGAACACTGTGGATATCCAGTGCGAGGTGGCGACATGCCGGCCTGAGACCGGGGACGATTGCGCGGCGCACGGTACCTGTGCATTGCGGGCCTTCGCGCGTACCGATCCGAGCGTATTCGACCGGATCAGCAAGCAAAGGCGCGTCTTTCGGCGCGGCGAGATCCTGTTTCACGCCGGACAGCCTTTCAGCTACGTCTGTTCAATCCGCAGCGGCTCGGTCAAGAGCTATCTGTGCAGCGAGGAGGGGGATGCACAGGTCACTGGTTTTTGGTTTGCCGGTGAACTGCTCGATCTCAATGGTATTCACCGCGACAGCCGTGCCTGCGTGGTGGAGGCGCTTGAGACGACCTCGGTGTGCGAGCTTCCAACGGATTTCCTTCAGCAGCTTCTTTCCGACGTCCCTGCGGCGCGGCTCGAAATGCTGAGGAACATGAGCGCTCAGGTCCACAGCGCCGAAGAGCTGATTCGAGTCATTGAAACGAAACGGACCGACCAGCGCGTTGCGGTATTTCTGCTGGAGATGTCGCGGCGCGTGGCGCTGCGGGGCCTGTCTGACCGGGAGATCCGGCTGACCATGTCGCACACCGACCTGGCGTCGTTTCTGGGGATGGCGCGCGAGACGCTGAGCCGAACCCTGTCGCGTTTCGATGCAGAAGGGATGGTCACGGGGCGCGGCGAAGTCATCCTGATCCGTGATCCGGACGTGCTGAGGGCGCTGGCACGCGGCTAGGTGTACTGCAGTGCGCGCATTGCGGGACGCGCTCACCTTGTATTTGCAGCGGCCCGCCGAGGAGGTCGATCCGTGCCCGCTCGCCGATGCGGATCGGCCGCCGTCCGACCCGGGATGAACGAGCAAGCAAATCGTAGGATAATGGGCCGATTCATTGTGCAGGCAGCAGGACAATGCGGTAGTTCATTGCGGAGGCCGACATGTTCAAGAACATACTGATTCCGACCGACGGCTCGCCCATCGCCAATAAAGCGGTCAAGGCGGGCATCGAACTCGCGAAACAACTGGGCGCGAAAGTGACCGGCTATTACGCCGTCGAGGCGATTCGGCCGAGGGTCTACGGCGAGGGCTATATGATCGACAGCAGGACCATCAAGGCCTTCGAGCAGCAAGCCCGCGAAGTGGGGCAGAAACACATAGACAGGATGGCCAAGACCGCCGGCGCCGCAGGGGTGAAGTTTTCCGGTGTGATGACGATCGCTGAAACGCCCTACGAAGGCATCGTTGAAACGGCCAAGAAGCAGAAATGCGATTCCATCTTCATGGCGTCGCACGGGCGCCGCGGACTCGCGGGGATTCTCATGGGAAGCGTCACGCACAAGGTGCTGACGCACTCGAAGCTTCCGGTGCTCGTCTACCGCTGAGGAGCCCGCGGGCTCAGCCGCCCTGGCCGAGGATTTTCTTCAGTCCGGCGGTGTCCAGGATGCGGATGTGCTTCTGCTGCACTCCGATCAGGCTTTCTTCCTGGAATTTCGAGAACAGGCGGCTGACGGTCTCCAGCTTGAGTCCGAGGAAGCTGCCGATCTCCTCGCGAGTCATGCGCAGGTGAAATTCGGAAGGCGAATAGCCTCGGATCACGAAGCGCTGCGAAAGGTTCAGCAGGAATGCAGCCAGCCGCTCCTCGGCGCGCATGCTGCCCAGAAGCATCATGACGCCCTGGTCGCGCACGATTTCGCGGCTCATGACCTTGTGGAACTGGCGCTGGAGCCCGCGCACCTCGTTGGATATCTCCTCGAGCCGCGAGAACGGGATGACGCAGACGTCGCTGTCCTCGAGGGCGATGGCATTGCAGGAGTGGTGGTCGGTCCCGATTCCGTCCATGCCGATGATTTCTCCCGGCATGTGGAATCCGGTGACCTGGTCCCGGCCGTCTTCGAGGATGACATTGCTCTTGAAAAAGCCCGTCCGCACGGCGTAGATGGCGCTGAAGGCGTCACCGGCGCGGTACAGGCCTTCTCCCCGCTTGACTTTGCGCCGCGCATAGATGAGCTGGTCCAGCCGCTCGACCTCCTTGGGCGACAAGCCCATCGGCAGGCACAACTCCCGCAGGCTGCAGCTGGAGCAGACCGACTTGAGCTGGACGACGTTGATGGGGACGACGGTAGCCTTCATAGTCAAAGGGTTATGCTGCTGCGGCCCGATTGATCCACGTCAATGCAAAGGCCGTCGCCTGACGAGAGACTACGGCGCTATGAGCTCCGGATACAACCATGTCTGAAGTGCAGGACATACTGGTAGTCGACCCCGATCTGCTGCGGAATTTCGATCGCCCAGGTCCGCGCTACACGTCGTACCCAACCGCGGATCGGCTGGTGGAAGCGTTCGGTCCGGACCAGTACCGCGTCTCCTTGGAGAAGCGGGTGATAGGTGGGTTCCGCAGACCGCTGTCATTATACATCCACCTGCCGTTTTGCGACACCATTTGCTACTACTGCGGGTGCAATAAGATCATCACCAGGGACCACGGCCGCTCCGCCAAGTACCTGCGTTATTTGAGAAAGGAGATTGAGCTGGTCAGCGACCTGCTGGGCCGGGGCGAGTTGGTGACGCAGTTGCACTGGGGCGGGGGATCGCCGACCTTCCTCAATCAGGCGGAACTAGCGGAACTGATGCAGATCATCCGCGATCATTTCAGCCTGGCGCCGGACGGCGAGTACTCCATCGAGGTGGATCCGCGCTCGGCCAACCGGGAGACGATTGCGTTGCTCGGCTCGCTGGGCTTCAACCGCATCAGCGTCGGGGTCCAGGACTTCGATGCCGAAGTGCAGCGGGCGGTCAACCGCATCCAGAGCGAGGATCAGACCCGCGCCGTAATCTCGGCCGCGCGCGTCAACGGCTTCCAATCGGTGAACCTGGACCTGATATACGGCTTGCCGAAACAGAACGCCGAGCGCTTCGCCAGGACCTTGGAAAAGGTTCTCGCTATCAGCCCCGAACGCATCGCGCTGTACAACTATGCCCATCTGCCGACGGTGTTCAAGCCACAGCGGCGCATCAACGAGGCCGAACTGCCGAATGCGGAGGGCAGGATAGAGCTGTTCACCATGGGCATCCGTACCCTCACCGAAGCGGGCTATGTCTATATCGGTATGGACCACTTTGCCAAACCGGAAGACGAACTCGCCGTGGCGCAGCGTCGCGGCCACCTGCACCGCAACTTCCAGGGTTACTCGACGCGTGCCGAGTGCGATCTGATCGGACTGGGAATTTCGGCGATCGGCAGCGTGGGCCCGGCCTACATCCAGAATTTCCGCACGCTCGACGAGTACTACGACTCCCTGGACCACGGCGTGCTCCCGGTCATGAGGGGACTGCAGTTGAATTCGGACGACCTGGTGCGGCGCGCGGTCATCCAGGCGATCATGTGCCACTTCGCGCTGTCGTTCCGCGCCATCGAAATAGCCCACCTGATCGACTTCCGCAGCTATTTCGCGACCGAACTGCGCCAACTCGAGGAATACCGGGGTCTTGGCCTGGTCGAAATCGAAGACGAGTGGATCACGGTTACGCCGCGGGGACGCCTGATGGTGCGCGCGATCTGCATGGTGTTCGATCAATACCTGCGCAACGCCGAGCAGCGTGCGCGGTACTCGAAAGTGATCTGAACCCGGTTATCTCGTGGAGTCTTTGGGAAGGCGCAACGTCGCAACTTCCCGAAATCCGGAGATCATCCCCGGCAAATCGAAGCAACCTGTTTGGTTCCGGCTTGTGCGGCTTGGGGTATGATTGCGGCACCCACGCGGTTTAGGCGCCCGCTGTGGCGCGTCAAACCTGATGAATCTCCTTTTCTTCAAGTATTTGCACATCGTCAGCGTCGCGGCGGCCTTCGCGCTCTTCTTTGTGCGCGGGCTGTGGGCGATGCAGTCCTACCCCGACTCGCAGGAGAAGTGGGTCCGCGTGCTGCCGCACGCCGTGGACGCGGTCCTGGTGCTCTCGGGAGTTGCCATGCTGGCAATGTTGCCGGCAGGCTGGCCTGGCAACTGGCTGGCAGTGAAGCTCGCGCTGATCGCCGTCTACGGATTGCTGGCGCTATTCCTGTTCCGCGGAGCGCGGGCCCTGGCGACCAAGTTCCTGGCATGGCTGCTGGGCATGCTCGTGTTCCTGTTCATCACCACGATAGCGGTGCTGCAGAACCCGTTCGGGATTCTTTCCGTTCTTTGAATCGAGCCCTCAAGAATGCGATGAACTCGGACAACGAGAGTTGCGAGTTGGCGATAGTCCTCGCCGATGCATGGCATGCGCACGGAATCGCCACGCATCTCATGCGGGCAGCGATGAAACATGCCGCCGGGCGCGGTATCAAACGGCAACCACAATATGCTCCAATTCGTGCGCTTCCTCGGCCTCGAGGTCAGATCGAGCGCAAAGGAGCCAGGGAACATAAGTGAGCTCCGCGGTTCTCGTCTTGAATTCCGGTTCTTCGAGCGTCAAGTTCGCGCTGTATCGCGCGGCAGGCGCAGATGCGAAGCAGCTCTTCTCGGGCCAGATCGACAACATCGAGTATCTGCCGCAGCTGTCGCTGCGCGAGGCTTCGGGTGAAACAAGCGAGCGCAAGCTGAAGTCTTTTCCGGGCCCCGGACGTACGCGCGCCGAGGCGCTGTCGTTTCTGATCGACATGCTCTCGCAACGTGCGGGAGGGGCAGGGATACTCGCCGCCGGGCATCGGGTCGTCCACGGCGGCGCGAAATTTCGGGAGCCGGTTTTGGTCGACCGTGACGTGCTGGCCGTGCTCGAGACGTTCATTCCGCTCGCGCCGCTGCATCAGCCGCACAATCTGGCGGCGATCCGTGCGCTGCTCGACGGCGCGCCCGGACTTCCCCAGATCGCCTGCTTCGACACCGCGTTCCATACCACGCAGCCGCGACTGGCGACCTTGTACGCGCTGCCGCGGGAATTGGAGGAGCGCGGCGTCAGGCGCTACGGCTTCCACGGGCTGTCCTACGAATACATCGCGAGCGTGCTCCCGGACTATCTTGCCGACGGTGCCCAGGGGAGGGTGCTTGTCGCGCACCTGGGAAACGGTTCGAGCCTGTGCGCGATGCGCGAGCGGCGCAGCATCGCTACCAGCATGGGATTCACGGCGGTCGAAGGCCTGGTAATGGGGACCCGCCCGGGGTCGCTTGATCCGGGCGTATTGCTGTACCTATTGCAGGAAATGAGAATGGATGCTGCCGCGGTGAGCGACCTGCTTTACCACCGCTGCGGTCTGCTGGGGGTATCCGGAATCAGCCACGACATGCGTGTACTGCTTGCGAGCACCGAGCCCCGGGCCGCTGAGGCCGTGGATCTGTACGTGTACCGCGCGGTCACACAGGCCGGTGGCCTGGTAGCCGCGCTGGATGGGCTGGATGCGCTGGTCTTCACCGCGGGGATCGGCGAACATGCTGCGCCGGTGCGCGAGCGGATCTGCAGGGGGCTTGCCTGGCTGGGGCTGGAATTCGACCCTGCCGCCAACGCGCGCGATGGCCCGCGCATCAGCCGCGAGGGCAGCCCCGTGTCGGCCTGGGTGATTCCGACCAACGAGGAGTTGATGATCGCCCGCCACACTTTGCAGGTGATCGGCCAGACCGGGTCGTAGGTTCGAGCCTGCCTAGGCCGGCGGGAGCGTGCCACTGGGGCGTTGGTGGGCGCGGCTGGGATCGAACCAGCGACCTTCCGCGTGTGAGGCGGACGTTCATACCGCTGAACTACGCGCCCGTAGAGGGACGGGGTCTGAATTTTACCCTCCCGGGCCTGATGCGTCCAGACCGGTTCTGGCGGGCGGGTGCAGGCGGGTCACGCGCTTGCCTCCGATGCCGTTCGACGCTCTGGGCCTACTGCTTCAACAGGGCCTGGATCTCGCCTATCTTCTCTTGGGCGTAGTCGGCGGATTTTCTTGCGCGATCCCTGCGGTCGGGCTGTCCTGAAACCATTTCGACGAACTTGGCTTCGGCAATCACTCTGCGCCAGTATTCCAGCTTCAGGAGTTCCCGAGTGCGTCCGTCGACATCGCCTTCGCCCGTGCGCACGAACAAGACACCGGTCTGGTCCATGTCCGCCAGCCGCCAGTTTGCGTTGTACGCCAGCGCACGGCCGAGCCAGTGTATGTCGCCATATCCGGGGACGACAACCGGGTGGTACACCGCCTGAATTTTCCACTGGTCGATCAGCGACAGCCCGCGATCCTCGCGGTCTTCAATGTCAAAGTACGCCTTCCATGCAGCCGAGGCGTCGTTGGCAAGATGGCCGTCCATGGCGACGAAATAACCGGATCCGAGGTTCCATCTCAGATAGGCGCCCAGGGGATGCCAATTGAATATGTTGCCGCCACCGGGCACGCGAGCCTTGAGCGTCTGCAGCAATTGCTGCTCCATCGGGGAAGGCCGGTACCCGGCTCCCCAGCGTATGCCCACCTTGTTGAACACGGTGCCGATATTCCAGAAGCAGCACATGGCGATCAGTCCGCCCAGGAGCGCCCCCCTTCGGCTGGAATCCAGCGCGGCCGCGGCCTTTTGCATAAAGGGTGATATCGCGATGCCGAGGGGAATCATCAGGAAGATCGCCCAGACGGCGAGGGCCCGGATATGGAATAGGGAAAGCAGCATTCCGACCGTCAGCAGCAGCGCATTCACAACCCGGCGAGACCTGTCCTGCCAAACGACGACAAGCGACGCAGCGAGAAACAAGACCGCGACCGGCCAAACGGAGGGAACGTCGACGAGCCTTCGGTATTCAAGGTTGACGTGCACGACGGGTCCGGCGATGGTTCCGTGCTGGCCGTACACGACGCTGTAGAGGGTCTGCGCCAGTGCGGTGATCAACGGCAATGCCTGTTCGACCCCGTTGGGATTCAGGCACGGCAACACGGCAGCGGCGAGCATTGCGGCCAGCCATGCCCGCAAGTCCGTCTTGACGAATCTTCGCAATCCGCCCGCACCGGGAGCCTTGCCCGCATCGACGCAGGCCTGCAGCAAATGCGCGAACAGCAGGAGCAGCATGAAGATGGATGTCGTATGCAGCCAGCCCAGCATCCAGGACAACAGCGGCACGGCGATCAGGAACCGGCGCCGGCGCTGCCTGTCGTCGGCTATGCCCGCGGACAGACAAACGGCGAGAACCCAGGCGAGATACAGCGACGCTTCGGCCCTGAAGACAGCCCGTCCGGCCAGGTACTGGTAAGCAACGCTGGTCGCGATCAGCACGGCCGCAGCCTGCGTTTTCCGGTACAAGGCGTCGCCATCCGGCAGCTCGTGCCCGTTGCCTGCGAGAATCGCTTTTGCCGCGATCGTGAATACCGCGGCCCAGACCAGCGCCCCGAACACCGACACCGCGGAATATCCGCCGCAGAGCCAGGCGAGATAGAGCAACAGGCCCCAGAGCCAGCCGACGAAGATCGACGGCTCTCCCAGCGCGGAATAGATGTAGAACTCCGCTTTGGGAACAGCCATCCGTTCGAAGGTTTCCCGTCCCGCGACCAATTGAAACCAGACGTCGTGGTCGATGAGCTGACGCAGGCTCAGGCCCAGGAACAATGCGAACACGATGGCGTAGAAGCAACCGGGCCAGCGAACCGCCTTCAACTGCATCACCCGGCTGGCCCCACGCTCACGATCCCTGCAGGAAATCGAAATCGCAGCCCTGGTCTGCCTGGAGCACGTGTTCGGCGTAAAGCCTCGCATAGCCGCGCGCCGGGCGGTACGCCTGAGATCCCGGCGCCTGGCGCCGGCGCGCGAGTTCACGCTCGTCCACCAGCAGATCGATCCGCCGCTTCGAAACGCTGATTGCGATCCGGTCGCCGCTCTTGACCAGGGCCAGAGGTCCGCCGGCAGCGGCTTCGGGCGTGACGTGCAGCACGACGGTGCCGAACGCCGTGCCGCTCATGCGCGCGTCCGAGATGCGCACCATGTCCTTCACTCCCGAACGCGCGAGCTTGCCTGGAATCGGAAGGTATCCCGCTTCGGGCATGCCGCTTTCGCTGGTCGGCCCCGCATGCTTCAGTACCAGGAAATCGCCGGGGGACACCTCCAGGTCGTCGCGGTCGATGCGCAGGGCGAGATCCTGCAGCGATTCGAACACCACCGCGCGTCCTTCGGATTCGAACAGGGACTGGTCCGCTGCCGAGCGCTTCAGGATTGCGCCCCGCGGGGCGAGCGAGCCGAACAGCGCGACCAGGCCTCCCACCGGCGCGACCGGATCGTGTGCCGGCCGGATCACCGCGCGATCGACGTAAAGTGCCTGTTCGGCGTCCAGCCGCGCCGCCAGCGCCTCGCCGGTCACCGAGACGCAGTCCAGGTTCAGCAGGGGCCGGAGTTCGCGCAGCACCGCGGACATCCCGCCTGCGGCGTAAAAGTCCTCCATATAGTGCTCGCCGCTCGGTTTGAGATTGACCAGCACCGGCGTCGTGTCGGACAACTCGTTCAACCGGGTGAGCGACACCTCGGTTCCGATCCGGCCGGCTATGGCCGCAAGGTGGATGATGGCGTTGGTGGAGCCGCCGATCGCGAGCAGAACCCGCAGCGCGTTCTCGATCGCGGACGGCGTCATGACCTGGCGCGGCGCGATCCCGTTCGCCATGAGCCGCACGGCAGCCCGGCCGGTGGCCTCGGCCGCGCGCAGACGGTCTGCGTGCACGGCGGGAATCGCGGCGGTGCCGGGCAGCGACATGCCCAGCGCTTCGGCCAGACAGGCCATGGTGCTCGCGGTGCCCATGACCGCGCAGGTGCCGGCGGTCGTCGCAAGCCGGCTCTCCACTTCATTGATCTCGACTGCGCTCACTTTGTTCGCCCGGTATTGCGCCCAGTAGCGCCGGCAGTCGGTGCAGGCGCCCAGCCGTTCGCCCCGATGGCGAGCGGTCATCATCGGGCCGCCGACCAGCTGAACGGCGGGTACGCCCGCGGATGCGGCACCCATCAGCTGCGCAGGCACGGTCTTGTCGCATCCGCCCATCAGCACCACGGCATCCATGGGTTGCGCCCGGATCATCTCCTCGACATCCATCGACATCAGATTGCGGTACTTCAGGCTCGTGGGGTGGAGGAACACTTCACCGAGCGAAATGGTCGGGAACTCGAGCGGCAGACCGCCCGCGGCGAGGACGCCGCGCTTGACGGCGTCGAGCAGTTCCGGGAAATGTCGATGGCAGTTGTTGAATCCGGAGGACGAGGTCGCGATACCGACCACCGGCCTGGAAAGCAACTCGGCGGACAATCCCGTCGACAGCGCGAAGGAGCGGCGCAGGTACAGCGAAAAGGCGGGGTCGCCGTAATCGGTCAGGCCGCGGGCGAGACCTTCGGGGCGTGTTTTGCTCATGGGCGGCATTGCGCAGGTCGATGGCTGGTACCGCATTTTATGCCGCATCAGGCGGCTGCACAGCGTTCGATCGCAGCGGGCTTGACGATGCGGTGGCCCAATGTCGCGGCGGCGCGATTGACTCGGATGGCGGCTGCGCGTAGGTTCGAGAAGATCGAAGTGCAGTGGAGGGCGCGATGCTCGTCGGCGTGCCGAGGGAAATCAAGAACCACGAATCGCGGGTCGGGCTGACTCCGCAGTCGGTGCGCGAACTGGCCGCTCGCGGGCATACGGTGCTCGTCGAGCGGGACGCCGGTGCCGGCATCGCCGCGACCGACGGCGAGTACCGCTCGGCCGGCGCGGCGGTGGTGGACACGGCGGAGGAGGTTTTCGCGCGTGCCGAACTCATCGTGAAAGTGAAGGAGCCGCAGCAGGCCGAACGCAGGAAGCTGCGGGCCGGGCAGGTGCTGTTTGCGTATCTGCACCTGGCGCCCGATCCGGAACAGGCGAAGGATCTGGTCGCAAGCGGGGCCATCGCGATCGCCTACGAGACCGTGACCTCGGAGAAAGGCGGGCTGCCGCTGCTTGCGCCTATGTCAGAGGTGGCGGGTCGCATGTCGGTGCAGGTCGCCGCGCATTTCCTGGAGCGGCCGCAGGGGGGAAGGGGCGTGCTGATGTCGGGGGCGACGGGCATTGCGCCGGCGAGCGTGACCGTACTCGGCGCGGGCATCGTCGGTTCCAATGCAGCGATGGTTGCCGCGGGCATGGGCGCCGAGGTGGCCGTGCTCGACCCGTCGCTCGAGCAGCTCCGGCGGCTTGTGGCCCGACTGGGCTCGCGGGTGCGAACCAAGGTGCTTACGCCGGAGGCGGTGGGGGAAGCCGTGCGGGGCGCCGATGCCGTGATCGGCGCGGCGCTCATACCGGGTGCGCTGGCACCCCGGCTGGTCACGCGCGCGATGCTCGCAACGCTGCGCGAGGGCGCGGTGCTCGTCGATGTGTCGATCGACCAGGGCGGGTGTTTCGAGACTTCGCGCCCGACCACGCATGCGGCGCCCACCTACGTCGTCGATGGCATCGTGCATTACTGCGTCGCCAACATGCCGGGCGCCGTGCCTCGCACCTCCACCTACGCGCTCAACAACGCCACGCTGCCCTTCGTGCTCGCGCTCGCCGACCAGGGCTGGCGCAGCGCATTGCAGCGCGACCGGCACCTGCGCAACGGGCTCAACATCTGCCGCGGGCGCGTCACCAACCGCGAGGTCGCCGAGGCGCTCGGGGGCGCGCTGCGCATGGAGCGAAGCGACCCGGACGCGGCAATCGCGTAAAATCCGCGTTTCCCACTGCGCAATCCCAGATGATACGCACCCGCTTCGCTCCCAGTCCCACCGGTTTTCTGCACGTCGGCGGCGCCCGGACGGCGCTGTTTTCGTGGGCGTTCGCCAGAAAGCATGCCGGCAAATTCATCCTGCGCATCGAGGATACCGATCTGGACCGCTCGACCGACGCGTCGGTGCAGGCGATCCTGGACGGAATGAGGTGGCTCGGCCTGGACTGGGACGAGGGGCCGTACCACCAGATGCACCGCCTCGATCGTTATCGCGAGGTCGCCGAGCAGCTCATCCGTGAAGGCAACGCGTACCACTGCTACTGCTCGAAGGAGGAGCTGGATGCGATGCGAGAGGCGCAGCGGGCGCGGGGCGAGAAGCCGCGCTACGACGGCCGCTGGCGGCCCGAGAACGCTAAAGCGCTCGGGCTCGCGCCTGCGCCCGGCGCAAGACCGATCGTGCGTTTCCGCAACCCGCTCGAAGGCGCGGTGACGTTCCTCGACCTGGTGAAGGGACCGATCACCGTCGCCAATGCCGAGCTCGACGATCTGGTCATCCTGCGCGCCGACGGCGTGCCGACCTACAACTTCGGCGTGGTGGTCGACGACCTGGACATGAGAATCACCCATGTCATCCGCGGCGACGATCATGTCAACAATACGCCGCGCCAGGTGAACATTTTCCGCGCCCTCGGCGCCGAACTGCCGCATTTCGCCCACGCGCCGATGATCCTGGGCGCTGACGGCGAACGGCTTTCGAAGCGCCATGGGGCGGTGAGCGTGATGCAGTACGCGGATGACGGCTTCCTGCCGGAGGCGCTGCTGAATTACCTGGCGCGGCTGGGCTGGTCGCACGGCGACGCGGAGCTGTTTGCGAAGGAGAAATTCATCGACTGGTTCGACCTGGGGCACATCAGCCGCTCGCCGGCGCAGTTCAACCCGGACAAGCTGCGATGGCTCAACCAGCAGTATCTCAAGGCTGCGGACGACGGCAGGCTTGCGCATGCCGTCGTGCCGCGCATCGAGCGCGACGGCGGCACGCTGGCGGGCGGTCCGCCGCTGGAGCGCGTCGTGGCACTGCTGAAGGAGCGCTCCGAGACGCTCGCCCAGCTTGCCGACGAGGCCATGATGTTCTACCGAAATCGGGAGCCGCCGGCGCAACTGCTGGCCGAGCACCTCACGCCTGAAGTGAAGCCGGCGCTTGCGGAGCTCGCCACGCGGCTCGAAGGACTGGGCGACTGGTCGGCCGACGCGATCAACGCCGAAGTGCAGGTGGTTGCGAAGGCGCGCGGCCTGAAAATGCCCAGGCTTGCGATACCGCTGCGGGTGCTGGTGTTCGGCGTTGCTCACACGCCCGCCTTGTCCGCGGTTCTGGCGCTGGCCGGCAGGCAGCGCGTCCTCGGCCGGATAAGGCAGTACGCGCAATGAACGCCAGGTGCCGGATCGAGCTTCCAAGTGGCTGAAATATGCCGTGAAATTAGTGCAGCTCGGCTTTACAAGGATAAGCCCCCGCGGCTATAATTCGCCGCTCGGTTGTGGGGGTATAGCTCAGCTGGGAGAGCGCTTGCATGGCATGCAAGAGGTCAGCGG
>MEQZ01000224.1:0-6475 GCA_001770425.1 Betaproteobacteria bacterium RIFCSPLOWO2_02_FULL_65_20
GAGATTCGCGGCTTCGAGCCGCTCGGGCGTGCCGACGTCCAGCCATGCCCCGCCGTGGATCTCGCCGCTCACCAGGCCGCGCGCCATCGCAGCTTGCAGCAGCGGCGCGAGCTTCGCCTTCCCGCCGGCGCGTATCGAGGCGAACAGTTCGGGACGGTACAGCCCGATTCCTGCGAACGTCCAGCGCGGCCCGTCCCCATCCTGGACACGTCCGTCGCGTACCGGGAAATCGCCCTGCGGGTGGTGCGGCGGATTGGCGACCAGCACCAGGTGAGCCAGATCGCCGCCCAGCTCGCGCCCGCGCAGGGTCGCAAGATCGAAATCGCAGAGTATGTCGCCGTTGACTGCGACGAAGGGCCCGGGGACGAGCAGCGGCAATGCTTGGGCAATGCCCCCCGCCGTTTCCAGCGCTTCTTTCTCAGGCGAATAGCGGATCGACACGCCGAGACGGCTTCCGTCTCCGAGCGCCGCTTCGACGAGATGGCCAAGATGCGCGTGGTTGATCACCAGATCGACGAAACCGGCCCGCGCCAGGCGCTGGATCGTCCATTCGATGATCGGCCGGCCGCCCAACCTGAGCAAAGGCTTCGGGGTCGCGTCGGTGAGCGGTCGCATGCGCTCGCCGCGCCCGGCGGCCAGGATCATCGCCTTCATGGTCAGAATGTGTGGCCCACCGTGCGTTCGGCCGGCTCCAGTTGCTCGAGCAGCCGGGCGAGCGGTCCGAGTTCCCGGTAGCGCCCGCATGCGCCTCGGAGGTAGCGCATCACCAGGGGCTGGTCGCCCAGATAGCCTTCCTTGCCATCGCGGTAACACAGGCGCGCGAATATGCCCAGAACCTTGATCTGGCGCTGGGCGCCCATCCACTCGAAATCGCGGTAGAACGCCGAAAAATCGGCCGCGACCGGCAGGCCCGCACTACGGGCCTTCTCCCAGTAGCGTACGCACCAGTCGATGATGCGCTCTTCCGGCCAGGAAATATAAGCGTCGCGCAGCAGCGACACCAGGTCATAGGTGAGGGGCCCGTAGACGGCGTCCTGGAAATCCAGGATCCCCGGATTGGGCTCGGCCAGCATCAGGTTGCGTGAGTGATAGTCGCGATGCACGAATACGCGAGGCTGCGCGAGGTTGTTCGCAAGCAGAAGGGCGAAGCTTTCCTCGATCGCCTGTCGCTGGGCGGCGGTGAGTTCGCGGCCCAGTTGCCTGGCGACATACCAGTCCGGAAACAGGGCGAGCTCGCGCGCGAGCAGTTCGCGGCTGTATTCGGGCAGCGCGCCCGGCCGGCTGGCCAGCTGGATGCGCACCAGCGCATCCAGCGCATCGCCGTACAGGCGGTCCGCGCTGTCCTCGGCCTCCCCCAGCGCCGCGAGATAGGTGGTGTTGCCCAGGTCAGAAAGCAGCAAGAAGCCCTGGTCGAGGTTGCTCGCTTGCACGGCCGGGACATGTACGCCTGCGGCGGCGAACAGCGCGGCTACATTCACATAAGGCCGGCAGTCCTCGCGCCCGGGCGGGGCGTCCATGGCGATGAGGCTGGGCCGACCGTCCTCGAAACGCACGCGAAAATAGCGGCGAAAGCTCGCGTCGTTCGATGCGGGCGACAGCCCGAACGCGGCCGGGCCCAGGACGGACTCGAGCCAGTGCCGAAGCGATGCCATACGTTCCACTCGCTGATTGCCTTCTCTCTGGATTTGTGACATTTTAGCAGTCAACCCAGCGCCTACATTCCGGATTCTCCCGCAATCAATGCCTGTCTCTTGTACGCGCCGGCTGGCGTTCGCTGTCGCGCTTGCCTGCGCTCAGGCGGCGCTCGCCGACGAGCTGGGGCTGAAGCTGCAGCGCATCCCGGTCGGCCCTCCGCGCGCGAGCGGTACCCAGCTTCCGGTGTTTCTGATGGCTGACCGCGTCGAGGGGGTCACCGGGCGCGAATCCGTCGCCGACGGCAATGCCGAACTGCACAAGGGAACGACCGCCGTCTATGCCGACTGGCTGAAGTACGTCGAGCAGACCGAGGAAGTCGAGGCCCATGGCCGGGTGAGAATCGAGCGCGAGGGCGACGTGATCGCCGGCCCGTCGCTCAAGTACCGCGTCAACGATGCCACCGGAACGCTCGAGCAGCCCGTGTTCACGCTGGCGCCGCGCAAGCGACAGTTCGCCCAGCCGGTCACAGGGCGCGGCAGCGCCCGGACGGTTCGTTTCGAGGGTGAAGACAGGTACCGCCTGTTCGACGCATTCTTCACCACCTGCAAGCCGGGAAACAGCGACTGGCACCTGGATGTGGGCGAACTCGATCTGGATTACGCGCGCGATATCGGCACCGCACGCGGCGCCACGATCTATTTCAAGAACGTGCCGATCATGAAGATGCCCTATATGGATTTCGGGCTGAATAACCAACGCAAGTCCGGGTTCCTGCCTCCGCTGATCGGTACCAGCGGCAAGAACGGACCGGAAGTTACCCTGCCTTACTACTTCAACCTCGCACCGAACCGCGATCTGACCCTTTCTCCGCGACTCATGGGGAAGCGGGGCGCGCAACTGGGCGGCGACCTGCGCTTTCTGGAGCCCTATTTCTGGGGTGAGGCCAAGGCCGAGGTGCTGCCCAAGGACTTGATCCTGGGGCGCAGTCGCTCGGCCGCATCGCTGATCGCGAACTACAGCCGGCCGGGGTTCATGGCGGGAGCGCTGAACTTCAACCGCGTGTCGGACGACAATTATTTCCGCGATCTGTCGAGCCGAGTCAACATCGCAGCCCAGACAATTCTGCCGCGCGAGGGGTACCTGACCTATTTCGGGAACTGGTGGAACGGAGGCTATTGGAACGCAACAGGGCGCGTGCAGACGTTCCAGGTGCTGCAGGATGCCACCCGCAGTGTTCCGGTACCGTACTGGCGCGCTCCTCAGTTCGCGCTCAATGCGGTAAAGCAGGACGCGGGGGCCGGCCTTGACTTCAATCTCGACGGTGAAGTCGTAGACTTCCGGCACCCGACCAGCGTGACCGGCCTGCGCAGCACCGTCTATCCTTCTCTCAGCCTGCCCATCATTACAGCCGGCAGCTTCCTCACCCCGAAGATCGGCATCCACTCGACATACTATTCGCTCGACCCCAACGGCAACGTCCCGGCGCGCGTCCCGGGCGTGCCGGCCAACTCGGGAACGCTGACGCGCACGTTGCCGATATTCAGTGTCGACGGCGGCCTCATTTACGAGCGCGCGGCGAACTGGCAGGGACAAGGCCTGATCCAGACCCTCGAGCCCAGGGCGTATTACCTGCTGGTGCCGCGCCGCGACCAGAGCGGGATTCCTCTGTTCGACACGGCCGTCGCCGACTTCAACTATGCGCAGATATTTTCCGAGAACAGCTTTGTCGGCGGCGATCGCATCAACGATGCCAGCCAGCTCACGCTGGCGGTCACCTCGCGGCTGCTGTTCACGTCCACCGGTCAGGAGGCGGCTCGCGCGACGATCGGTCAGCGCTATTACTTCAAAGACCAGCAGGTGACATTGGTCCCGACGGCGGCGCCACGGACCTATCGCAGCTCCGATTGGCTGGCTGCGCTGTCCGGAAGGTTGTCTCAAAGATGGACCGCAGAGACCGCGCTCGAGTACAACGCAAGAGAAAGCCGGGCCGAGCGCGTCACCGTCGGTGTACGGTATCAGCCAGAATTGCTCAAGACTCTGAACATGAGTTATCGTTATCTGCGTGACCAGGTGAACCAGGTCGACGTGTCGAGTCAATGGCCGCTGGGCCGCGGCTGGTACGGGCTGGGACGGTTCAACTATTCCATGATGGACGGACGCATCGTCGAGGGACTGGCTGGTTTCGAATACAATGGCGACTGCTGGATCGGCCGGTTGGTGCTGCAACGGTTCGCGGTGGCGCCTGGCAACGTCACCCAGACCGTTTTTTTGCAACTCGAGCTGAACGGCTTTTCGCGCATCGGGTCCAATCCGCTGGAGGCCCTCAGGCGCAATATTCCAGGGTATACACGGCTCAACCAGGCCGTGCCGCTAAGCCGGCCTTATAACTTTGATGACTAGAATGTTTCGACTCCTGTTCGCAGCCGCGCTTGCACTCATGTATGGGATCGCCGCGGCGCAGTCCGGGCGCAGCGCCCCGGAGCGCACGTCGCTGATCGATCGCATCGTCGCGGTGGTCAACAGCGAGGTGATCACCCAGTTCGACCTGACCGAGCGGGTCACGCGGGCGCGGCGCGAGTTGCGCAGCCGCGGCATACCTGAGCCGGACCAGAACGAACTGCAACGGCAGGTGCTCGAGCGCATGATTGTCGAGCGCGTGCAGCTTCAGCTGGCGCGTGAGACCGGACTGCAGATCGACGACCTGCAACTCGACGCGACCATTGCCCGCATAGCCGAGAGCAACAACATGCCGCTCACGGAGTTCCGCCGCACGCTGGAGCGCGACGCAGTCCCGTTCGACAAATTCCGCGAGGAGGTGAGGGTGGAGGTCGTCCTTTCCCGGCTGCGCGAGCGGGAGGTGGACAACAGGATCAGCGTGGCCGAGTCCGAGATCGACAACTTCATCGTCGACCAGAAGGAGGCAAAGAACCCGTCGGTCGAATACAAGCTGTCGCACATTGTCATCCTGGTGCCGGAGCAGGCACGTCCCGAGCAGATCGCGCAGCGGCGATCGCGCGCCGATGAGGCGGTGAGAAGGGTCAAGGCGGGCGCGGATTTCGCGCAGGTGGCGGCGGCGTATTCGGACGCGAGAGACGCGCTCGAAGGCGGCAATATGGACTGGCGCACCCAGGACCGATTGCCTGAGTTGTACGCCGGGGCGGCCGCGGGCCTGCGGACCGGCGAAATCAGCGAGGTTCTGCGCAGTCCTGCCGGGTTTCACATCCTGAGGCTCAACGAGCGGCGCGGCGCGGGTGCGCCGTACATGGTGGAGCAGAACCACGTGAGACACATCCTGGTCCGCACCAGCGAATCGGTGTCCCAGGATGAGGCGACACGCAAACTGCTTGCGCTGCGGGAGCGCATCGTCAACGGCTCGAATTTCGCCGAGCTGGCGCGGCTGAATTCCGACGACGCGTCCGCCGGTCGCGGTGGAGACCTCGGCTGGATCTATCCCGGCGACACGGTCCCCGATTTCGAGCGCGCGATGAAGGAATTGAAGCCGCTGGAGGTGAGCAAGCCCGTGAAGACGCAGTTCGGCTGGCACCTGATCCAGGTGCTGGAGCGGCGCACGACCGATGCTTCGTCGGATCGCAAGCGCCTGGAGGCGCGCAAGGCGCTGCGAGAGCGCAAGAGCGACGAGGCCTTCCAGGAATGGCTGCGCCAGCTGCGCGACCGCGCCTGGGTCGAGTACCGGATCGAGGAAAGGTGACGCGTGAGCCGTGAGGGGGCAGCCGCGTCGGATCCCGGCGCAGCGCCTCGCCCGGTCATCGCCGTTACCTCGGGGGAGCCCGCGGGAGTCGGTCCGGACATCTGTCTCGCGCTGGCGGGGCACGCGTTTTCCGCGCGTCTGGCGATTCTTTGCGACCGTGCGCTGCTCGGGGAGCGCGGGCGCATGCTGCGCGCGCACGGGATGGTCGCGGACTACGACCCCGCGCGTCCGCCTGCGCCCGGCGTGCTCGAGGTGCTGCACCTGCCGCTTGCGCGGGCCTGCCGCGCCGGCGTGCTCGACCCTGCGAACGGCCCCTACGTGCTTTCACTGCTGGAGCGCGCCGCAGACGGATGCATGAGCGGCGAGTTTGCCGCCATGGTCACCGCGCCCGTGCACAAGGGCGTGATCAACGACGCGGGAATTCCGTTTACCGGACACACGGAGTTTCTGGCCGAGCGCACGCAGGCGGTGCAGGTGGTGATGATGTTGGCCGGCGGCGGCCTGCGCGTCGCGCTGGCAAGCACTCACCTGGCGCTCAAGGATGTGCCCGGGGCCATCACGCAAGAGAGGCTGGAGCGCATCCTGCGCGTGCTGTGCGACTCGTTTGCGCGCTTCTACGGCATCGCGAGGCCGCATGTCCTGGTGGCAGGTCTCAATCCGCACAGCGGCGAGGGCGGACATCTGGGGCGCGAGGAAATCGAGGTCATCGTGCCGGTGCTCGATCGCCTGCGCCGGGAGGGATTCCGGCTGAGCGGGCCGTTGCCCGCGGACACGCTGTTCACCCCGGCGAATCTCGAGGCGGCCGACTGCGTTCTTGCGATGTACCACGACCAGGGGCTGCCGGTGCTCAAGTACGCGAGTTTCGGCCAGGGAATCAATGTCACCCTGGGCCTGCCTATCATCCGCACCTCGGTCGATCACGGCACCGCGCTCGATATTGCGGGCACAGGCCGCGCCGATTCCAGGAGTCTGTACGCGGCGGTGGAAGCGGCGCTGGAAATGATTGCGTCGCGCGCCGCACAGGCGTCCGAGTAAAACCTGACCCGGAGCGGCAGCTTGCACCGGAACTATATAAGAAGCCATGAATACATGTCCCATGCCGCGGTGGCGTTGCGCGCTGCGCGCGCCAAC
>MEQZ01000224.1:6517-31423 GCA_001770425.1 Betaproteobacteria bacterium RIFCSPLOWO2_02_FULL_65_20
GGTTTCGGTTGACTGCAAAGACAGTTCTTCCGTTTTTTACGAGATCGCCGCGCGGACGGGACGCCGTCCGCGCTATTCCCCGTGCATACGCTCGGATCATTGCGGCCGGCGCTCTTGCGCGCTGCGCGCGCCAACCGCGCTTTCCGCACGGATAAAAGGCATCCGTGCGGAAACCGCGGTTATGATTAACAACAAGCGCGGTTTTGGGTTTCATACGAGATCGCCGATTGCGCCCGGACGGCACGCAGTCCGCGCAATATCGCAACTCTGGCGAGTGCGATTCAAGCCGCCGCGTACAAACGCCGCTAGCTGCCCTTGAACTGGGGCTTGCGCTTCTCGCCGAAGGCCTTCACGCCTTCGGCGAAGTCGTCCGACGTACGCAGGCGGCTGTAGCAATGCCCTTCGAGCTCGATGCCGGTTGAAAGCGTCGCGTCCTCGGAATCGTTGAGCAGCTTCTTGGCGGTGCGCTGCGCCAGCGGGGAGAACCCGCGCAGTTCCTCCGCGAGGGCGTCGGTGGCCCGCTCCAGCTCCCCGTCCGGCACGCATTCGACCACGATGCCCCAGTCGTAGGCCTGCCGCCCGGAAATGCGGCGCGAACGCATCACCACGTCCTTGGTGCGCTGCAGTCCGACCATTTTCTGCAGCCGCGCCGAGCCGCCCGAGCCGGGTATCTGGCCCAGTTTCTGTTCCGGCAGCGCGTACAGCGCCGTCTCGGAGGCGATCCGGAAGTCGCAGGCGAGCGAAATTTCGAAACCGACGCCGAAACAATAGCCGCGATTGGCCGCGATGACGGGCTTGCCGCAGCGCGCGGGCGCGGCGATGTTCCAGGCGAGCCTGGACAGGTGCTCGGGCGAGGCGGCGAGGAAGCCGGCGATGTCGCCGCCGCTGGAGAAATGCTCGCCCGCGGCGCGCAGCACGATGATGCGCACGCGCGGATCCTCGTCCAGCGCCTCGAAGGTGAGCCGCAGCTGGTCGCGCTGCGGCATCGCGATGACATTCAGCGGCGGGCGCTCGAGAACGATGTCTGCGCGTTCGCGCTGCTCATCGATTTCGACGCGATAGCCGTCGAGCATTTCCAGCAGCGTCTGTGCCGGATGGTTCAGCTTGGTCATTATTCACACCCTTTCAAAATAGAATCGTCTCCCCCGCTCCAAATCGCCTATTCGAGCCAGTCGATCGATCCGGGGGCCTCCTGCGTAAAGGCGCTCTCGTCGACCGCTGCCGTCCTGAACGGTGCGCGCGCAAAGCGCGCCTTGTCCTCGAACGGCACCGTGGCGTCGATGCCGACCTTGGCGCGTATGCCGTTGTCGCTCACCCGCACGTACTCGTGCGTCCGGGCGCCGGGAACGATGAACAGGTCCTTGCTCGCTTCCATGCGCATCGCAAGCGCGTATTCGACGTCGTTCGGGTCCTGAATGTCGATGTCGTCGTCCACCGCGATCACCAGATCCAGGTCCTTCAGCGTCGCAAACGCGGCGAGAATCGCGTTCCTCTGGAAACCTTCCTGCTGCGCGTTCGCCTTCTTCACGCTGATCACCGCGTGGAAGCGGTGCAGTCCTCCCGCTGTCATCTCCACGTCGTGCACGATCGGCGTCGCCGCCTGCAGCACCTTGAGCAGGCTCGCCTCCATCACGTACTTGCGCAGCATCACGGTTTCGCGGCCGACGCCGTTGATCGCGTGGTAGACGGGCTGCGAGCGGTGGGCGAGCGCACTGACCTCGAAGACCGGCGCGTCGCCCTCGGGCGAGAGATAGCCGACGAACTCGCCGAACGGTCCTTCGCGTACCGTCCGGTCGGGCAGCAGCACGCCTTCAAGCACGATTTCGGTCTGCACCGGGTAGTAGATGTCCTGGCTCAGCGCCTTGACCACGGGTATGGGCTCGCCGCGCAGGCCGCCTGCGATCGCGAGTTCGTCCGCAGACTCCGGCATCTGCGAACCCATGGTCGCGGCGGCGTACTGCACCGCAATGTCGGTGCCGATGCAGACCGCGATCGGCAGCGGCTTGCCCATGCGCTGCGCGCGCTCGTAGGCGGCGCGCAGGTGCCGCCCCAAGTCGAGCTTGATCGCGGTGTGCCGCGGACCGATCAGCTGCAGGCGGTGGTAGGAGGCGTTGTAGACCCCGGTCTCCGGATCCTGCACGACGACGATGCCTGCGGTGATGAATCGGCCGCTGTCGGCGTCCGAATGTGTGAGCACCGGCAGCATGCGTCCGATGTCGAAGCCGTCGCGGTAGACATGCTCGTGCACCGGCGCATTCGCCACACGCTCAGGCGCAATCGGGTTGCCGAACCCCCGCGCGATGCACTGGCGGATGCCGACGTAACCCATCCCGAAGGCGGCTTCACAGTTCTCCTTGCATGCGAGGACGTTCCCGATCACCGGCAACGCGTGACCCTTCACGCTGGAAAACAGCAGCGCCGGACCGCCGTCGAGCTGTTTCATCATGCCCGCGATCTGGAACTGCGGATCGGCTTCACGCGTGTAGCTGCGGATGCGGCCCGCCTGCTGCATGCGGCGCAGGGCAGCGCGGAAACTCGTATCGATGCTGACCTGGGTGCTGGCATTCATGCCCGTCTCCTGTTGGTTTGGAGCCCGCCGAACTTAACCGCGGGGAGAAACCCGTGTCAAGCACGAATGCGCGATATATCCTGATCCGTGCATTCGGACGCAACGTGCGTGACAACGACGCCCGAGTCGGCGAAAATCCACAGGGGTACGACTATTAGGGAAACCCGATGAGCGACATGCTTTATGAAGCACCCGGGACGCTGCGGGCGGCGCTCGCGCTGCTGTCCGGTGCGAACGGCAAGGCCAGGGTAATGGCGGGCGGCACCGACCTGCTGATCCAGATGCGCTCGGGCCGCATCGAACCGGAACTCCTGGTGGATATCAAGCATATTCCCGATCTGCGAGCCATCGCCTTAAAACGCGGCGGTTTTCAATTCGGCTCGGCGGTCACCTGTATGGAGCTGATCGAGCACGAGGCCTTCGCCAGGGCCTGGCCCGGCGTCATAGACGGGGTCAAGCTGATCGGTTCGATCCAGGTGAAGGGGCGTGCGACCGTGGGCGGCAATGTGTGCAATGCGTCCCCGGCTGCGGACAGCGTTCCCGCGCTGATCGCCGCAGGAGCGCTTGCCCGGATCGTCGGGCCGGACGGCAAACGAGACGTGCCCGTCGAGGACATCCCGACCGGCCCGGGCAAGACCTCGCTCGCCAGCGGCGAAATCGTCGTCTCGTTCATATTGCCGAAGCGCTTGCCGCGGTCCGGCGACGCCTATCTGCGCTTCATCCCGCGCACCGAGATGGATATAGCGGTCGTCGGCGCAGGGGTCAACCTCACGCTGGACAGGAGGGGGTTTTGCACCCTCGCACGCGTCAGCCTCGGTGCGGTCGCCGAGCGCGCGTTGCTGGTTTCCGAAGCGGCGGCCGCGCTCGTCGGCACCAAGGTCGACGATGCCGCGCTCCGGCAGCTTGCCGCCGCCGCAAGCGCGGCCTGCCGGCCGATTGACGACAAGCGAGGGACCAAGGAATTCAGGTTCAAGGTTGCCGGCGTGCTGGCGCGGCGCGCCGCTGAAATTGCGCTCCAGAGGGCGGGGAGGAAGAACTGATGGCGAGGCATCATGTAACGGCGACGGTCAACGGCGACGCCGTGGAATTTCTTTGCGAAACGCACCAGACCCTGCTGGAAGTGCTGCGCGACGAACTGCGCCTCACCGGCACCAAGGAAGGCTGCGGCACGGGCGACTGCGGCGCCTGCACGGTCACGCTGGACGGGCGCATGGTGTGCTCCTGCCTGGTCCTCGGCGTCGAGGCCGAAGGCAAGGCGATACAGACGATCGAGGGCATGGCCGTCGGCCGCGACCTGCATCCCCTGCAGCAGAAGTTCCTGGAACACGCAGCGCTGCAATGCGGTATCTGCACGCCCGGGATACTTGTCGCGGCACGGTCGCTGCTGGAACGCAACCCCGATCCGACGGCGTCCGAGGTGCGTTACTGGCTGGCCGGCAACCTGTGCCGCTGCACCGGATATCACAAGATCGTCGAGGCGGTGCTCGATGCGGCGCGCGAATTGCGAGGCAACTGAGCATGTCGACCATGATCAAGTACGAGGAAAAGGACCTCAAAGTCGTCGGCACCCGTCCGCTTCGACCGGACGGCGTGGACAAGGTGACTGGCCGCGCCCGATTCGGCGCCGACTACAGCCTGCCCGGCCAATTGATCGGCAAAGTACTGCGCAGCCCGCATGCGCATGCGCGCATCAAGTCCATCGACACCTCGAAGGCGGAGGCGCTCCCCGGCGTAAAAGCCGTCGTCACCCGCGATGATTTTGCCGAGATGCCGGTGGAATTCGCGTTGTCAGGCGAACTGACGGTCAATTTCCACGACGTCACACGGAACATGATGGCGCGCGAGAAGGTGTACTACGACGGACATCCGGTGGCGGCGGTCGCGGCGACGAGCGAATCGATCGCACGCAAGGCGCTCGGCCTGATCGAGGTCGAGTACGAGGTCCTGCCGCACGTGATCGATGTCCTCGAGGCGATGAAACCGGACGCCCCGCTGCTGCACGAGGAACAGTACACAGAAGGCGTCACCCCCAGGCCGGACAAGCCCTCCAACCTGGCCAAGCGCATGGTATTCAGCCGCGGCGACGTCGAGGCGGGTTTCAGGCAGGCCGATGTGATCATCGAGCGCGAGTTCAACACCAAGCCGGTGCACCAGGGCTATATCGAGCCGCAGGCCTGCCTCGCGAGCTACACCGAGGACGGCCAGGCCGATCTCTGGACTGCGTCCCAGGGGCACTTCGTCATACGTTCCCAGTGCGCCAAGGTCCTGCAGATGGAGGTCTCGAAACTCCGCGTGATGCCGACGGAGCTCGGCGGCGGCTTCGGCGGCAAGAACAACATCTATAACGAGCCGCTGGCGATCGCGTTGTCGCGCAAGTCTCACCGTCCGGTGAAAATGGTGATGACCCGCGAGGAGGTATTCCGCGCCACTGGCCCGACCTCCGGCGCCAACGTCAGGATCAAGATGGGCTGCACCAGGGACGGCCGCATCACCGCGGCGCATGCGGAACTGAATTTCCAGGCCGGCGCCTTTCCCGGGTCCTCGGTGGCGATGGCGGCCATGTGCACCTTCACGCGCTACGATCTGGAACACGCACGGGTCGTCGCCAACGATGTCACGGTGAACCGCCCGAAGGTGGCCGCCTACCGCGCCCCGGGCGCGCCGATC
Organism: Betaproteobacteria bacterium RIFCSPLOWO2_02_FULL_65_20; assembly: GCA_001770425.1. Taxonomy (GTDB): domain Bacteria; phylum Pseudomonadota; class Gammaproteobacteria; order Burkholderiales; family SG8-39; genus JACQTO01. The sequence continues at coordinate 11,754 of MEQZ01000224.1, forward strand.
GCGGTCTTCGGCGTGGAGAGCGTGATCGACGAGATGGCCAAGAAACTGGGCATCGATCCGATCGAATTCCGGCTCAGGAATGCCGCCAGGGAAGGAACACAGACCTATTACGGCCCCAAGTTCGGACCGATCGGGTACGTGCAGACGCTGGAGCAGGCCAGGGCGCACCCGCACTACAGTGCCCCGCTCGGACCGAATCAGGGTCGCGGCGTCGCCACCGGCTTCTGGTTCAACATCGGCAGCGAGACTTCCTCTACGATCAATGTCAACGAGGACGGAACGGTGACGCTGATGATCGGAACGGTCGACGTCGCCGGGGGCTCGCGCGCTGCAATGGCCATGATGGTGGCCGAGGAACTGGGCATCGATGTCGACAAGGTCAGGCCCATCATCGGCGATACCTCCTCGATGGGTTTCAATTTCATCACCGCGGGCAGCCGCGGCACCTTCGCCAGCGGGATGGCGTGCGTCGCGGCGACCCGGCAGGCGATCGACAAACTGCGGCAGCGCGTCGCGCAGATACGCGAAGTTCCGGTCGAGGCGGTGCTGTGGAAAGACGGCCATGCCGTGCCGGCCGGCGGCGAGGCCGGACAATTTGCGCCGATGTCGCTCGCCGACGTCGCTAAGGTCGCCGGCAGGACCGGCGGCACCATCGCCGGCCACGCGGAGATCAATGCGCAGGGCGCCGGACCAGGATTCGGCACCCACATCGTCGATGTCGAAGTGGACAAGCAGACCGGCCTGATCAAGATCCTGCGTTACACGGTGGTGCAGGACGTGGGCAAGGCGATCCACCCCGCTTACGTGGAAGGCCAGCTTCAGGGCGGCGCCGTCCAGGGCATAGGCTGGGCTTTGAACGAGGAATACGTCTACGGCGATGACGGCGTGCTGCAGAACCCCGGTTTCCTGGATTACCGTGTCCCCGTCGCCTCCGACGTGCCCTTCATCGACACGGTCATCGTCGAAGTGCCCAATCCCAACCACCCCTACGGGGTGCGCGGTTGCGGCGAAGTGCCGATCATCGCGCCCATGGCGGCCATCGCCAATGCGGTGGAGAATGCGATCGGCATCCGGCTGTGTGAGCAGCCGATGTCGCCGCCGCGGGTACTGAAGGCGATCGACGATGCGGCGGGCGCAAAGGCCTGAGACGCTTTGGCCAAGATCCTGCTATCCAGCAATCTGACGGCGTACACCGGCGGCCAGACGCAGTTCGAACTCGAAGTCGCCAACGTTCGCCAGCTGTTCCAGGCGCTGGGCGAGCGCCATCCGGACCTGCGGCCGCATCTGGAATCGAGCCTCGCGGTCGCCATCGACGGCGAGGTCTATCAGGACGCGCTGCTCCAGCCCATCGCCGGCGATAGCGAGGTATTGCTGTTTCAAAAAATCGCCGGCGGGTAAACCGCGTTCCAGGACTGCAACGCCCGACGCAGGTTCGGCGTCGCTGCCCGCAGCGTCGGGCGTCGCCTACTTGGCGACGCGGATGTCGTATTCCTTCACCACCCTTGTCCACTTCTCGAGCTGGGCCCTGTGGAAGGTGCCCAGTTCCGCCGGCGACATCCCCATCGCGCCCGTATCGTAGCCGAGGGTCGCGAACTGCTTCTTCATGCTTTCGGACTTGAGGATGGCGGACAACTCGCCGTAGAGCCTGTCGATGACGGCACTCGGCGTTCCGGCAGGGGCGTACAGGGCCGACCACATGCCGCCCTCGAAATCCAGCCCCGATTCCCGCACGGTCGGAATTTCCGGCAGTACGGGATCTCTGTTGTCGCTGGTGACCGCCAGGGCGCGCAGCTTCCCGGAACGCAAATGCGTCAGCACCGGCCCGACCGACACCACGACCATCGGCACCTCGCCGGCCATGGCGGCGTTGATCGACGCGCCGCTGCCCTTGTAGGGAACGTGCACGATGTTCACCCCGGCCACCTTCTTGAACGTCTCCATCGCCACGAAGAAAGGCGGCGCGCCCGCGGCGTAGAACAGCGCCCCCGGCTTGGCCTTGGCCAGCGCGATCAGTTCCTTGATGTTTGTCGCCTGAACCGACGGATTGACGACAAACACCAGCGGGTCCGACGCGAACATGGTGATCGGTACGAAATCCTTCAGCGGATCGTAGGTCAGGCGCGCCCCCAGTGCGGGGTTGTAGACCATCTGCCCGCTCGCCCCGACCAACAGCGTATACCCGTCGGGCGACGCTCTGGCGACGTATTCCGAGGCGATCATGGCATCGGCGCCGGGCTTGTTCTCCACCACCACGGGCTGACCCAGGCGCTCTGCCAGCTGCGGACTGACGATCCGCGGAAGCAGGTCGTTGGTGCCGCCGGGCGGATATCCGACGATGATCCTTATCGGTTTGCTCGGGAAGCTTTGCGCCGTTGATTGGCCGGAACCGAAGACGAGCGCGAATGCCAGAAACAGGCCAAGCACCGTGTACGCGTTTTTCATTTTATCTCCTCCATTCGTCGCCATTTCGCGCTGCCTGGCGAAACGGATTCGCTTCAGGGTATCACCATTCGCTCCGGCTTAAGGCCGGGGACGGCGATCACGGGACTGCGGGATGTCCGCCGGTCACCCGTCGCTTGTTCCGAAAAGCACCTTGCCCCACTTCTGCCTGATCTGTGCCATGACCTCCGGCGGGGTCTTGGTTGACTTGGGGAATTGGTCCCTCCAGGCCCAGGGCTTGCATGCGTCGATGATCGCCGTGCTACAGGTCAAGTCTCCCATTTTTCTTTTTTCGGGTTCCAGCCTGGGGTCCGAAGCCATCGACAGGCGGTCGCTGAGAAAGTCGATTTGACTCTTGGGATCGCACCTCGTGCCCAGGGCCCACAGGACCTCGGTGATATTGGTCGGGTCGATGTCGTCGTCCACGATGATCACGAACCTGCCCACCAGCGTTGCGCCCCGATAGGAGCCGGCCGCAATCAAGGCGGCCTGTTTGACGTGGCCCGGGTACATCTGCTTCAGGGAAACCACCACCATGGGCCGTCTTCTGGCCTCGTAGACGAAAGAGACCCCTTTCACCCCTGCGATCTGCCTGTCGAATTCGGCCCACAGCTGCGCGGAAAGATCCACGGCCATGATCAGGTTGTCGTCGTGCGTGCCGACCAGCATGGGTACCCCGAACTGGATCGGGTCGTTCCGGTGCAGGATCGCCTTTACCTTGACCACCGGGTGCGGGGTCTTGCCGCCGGAATAGTAGCCCTCCCACTCTCCGAATGGGCCTTCGCTCGCGCTTTGCGTCTGTGGGGGCGGCATCTCACCTTCAAGCACGATCTCCGCCTCCGCCGGGATGGGCAAATCGACGGTTTCTCCCCTGACGACTTCGACCGGCCGTCCCCTCAAACCTCCCGCCCAATCGTATTCACTTACACCGATGGGAACCGGGGAGACCGAAGAAATCCACAGTTGCGGCCCCTGCCCGCATACGAGGGCGATCGGACAACTCAACCCCCGATCCCAATACTTCTTCGCGATGATCGCGCCGTGACGGCCGGGAACGCTGTGGAAGGTCACCGTGTTCCTGTCCACGATTTGCGAGCGGTAGGTCCCTATGTTGATCCAACCGCTGTCGGGATCCTTCTGGATGACCATGCACCCGGTGCCGATGTAGCGCCCTCCATCCAGCTCATGCCACTTGGGCGTGGGAAATTTCAATACGTCGACATCGTCCCCGAGCAGAACATTCTCTCTTACCGGGCCCGTCTGCACATGGACGGGAGGGATCGGCTTCACGCCTGCAATCTTGTCCCTCCACGCTCTTATCAGGGCCAGCCCTTTTACTTCCAGAGGCAAGCCCAGACCCAGCGCGACCCGCCGGGTCGATGTGAACGGATTGGTGGCAATCCGATATCCCCGCGGATACCCCTGCACGTTGTCGAATATCAGCAGCGGCGAATCGGGGACCGAGAGCGACAACTCGGCGATACGCCCGATTTCCACGTCCCAGTGGGCACCTTCGACGATTCTGCATTCGCCCAAGCGTTGAGCTTTTTCTATGAACTCCCTCAAATCGTCGAACATCGCTTATCCCTCATAATGGATCGGCGCATTGTATGTCCTCATCGGCATTTGCGCGCGAGCGCGAGCCCGCCTGACAGGCTATGGCCTTGTCCCTGGCTTGCGAATGGAATAACCTGCTCGGCAGCCTTTCCCCTCAAGGGGACGACGACACGGAGGAGACGACATGAACACAGCATGCAAAGTCCTTGGCCTGTTCCTGGCGTTCGCGCTTGCCGCGGCTTCGAGCGGGTCCGGTGCGCAAAGCTATCCCGACAAGCCGATAAAGCTGGTGGTGGGATTCGGGCCGGGCGGCGGCACCGATATTCTCGGCCGCCTCGTCGCCCAGCAGCTGAGCGAGCGCCTGAAGGTGCCGGTGACGGTGGAAAACAGGCCCGGCGCCAATTCCAACATCGGCACCGACTACGTGGCGAAGTCGGCCCCCGACGGGTACACGCTGCTGGTGGGCGGGAGCGCGTCGATGGCCCTCAGCTCCGGCCTGTATCAGCGCCTCCCCTTCGATCCGCTCAAGGATTTCGTTCCCATCGCCCAGATTGTCTCCGGGGATGCGCTGGTGTTCGCGGTTCACCCGTCGGTTCCGGCAAACTCGATCAAGGAACTGATCGCATTCGCCAAGGCCAACCCCGGCAAGATCTTCTACGCCTCGGGTGCGGCGCCGTTTCAGGTGGCTGGCGAATACTTCAACAAACTGGCCGGCGTGAACATCACTCACGTTCCCTTCAAGGGCGCCGCCGGGGCAGTCGCGGCCACCGTCGGCGGGCAGACACAGATGACCGTGGTGTCCATCGCGTCGGGACTGGGGCAAATCAAAGCCGGGAAGCTCCGCGCGCTGGCGGTCACCGGTTTCAAACGAGACCATGTGCTGCCTGATCTTCCGACCATGAAGGAAGCCGGGCTGGAGAATTTCGAGGTGCCCATGTGGACCGGCCTGTTCGCCCCGGCCGCCACGCCGGCCCCGGTCGTCGACAAGCTCGCCAAGGAGATGTCCGTGGTCCTCAAGTCGGACTTGGTCAGGAAGCGCTTCGATTCCCTGGGCTATGAGTCACTTGCCATGACGCCCGCGGAATTCGCCAAGGCGCAGCAGGATGACATCGAGAAATGGACCAGGGTGATCAGGGACGACCTGCGCATCCGCATCGAGTAGGGCCGTTGCCCCGGGCCGCGCCTGCAGGCGGCCCGGTGCTGCTCACGCCGACTGGTTTTGCACCAGCACCGAGTCGCTGCCCCGTTGTACCCGGACGTAACGCACCTGCTTGTGCTTGCCCAGTTCCTGAATCAGGCTGAGCAGCGGCATCGAAGAGGTGAAATATTGCCTGTGCGGGCCGGCCGCGCGCATGGTGCGAATCTCCTCGTCGCCCTTCATGATGTAGCGCAGCAGGAACTCCTCGTCCGAAACGCCGGGTCCGCCGAATTTCTCCCGGATGTCCTGCACGGAAACATCGGGGCTTTTTTGCACTGCTGCCAGTTCCTGCGCCCTGCGCATGCCGAGCAGCCTGTCCTTCAGGTTCTGGTCCATCCAGGTAAAGCCCGAATCCTCCCCGTAGACACCTTGGGCGAACAGGATCACCTCGTCGATCACGTGTTTGTATCTTTCTCCCGTCATCACGTTGATCGCGGACTGGCTGACCACGAACTGTGAAAGCGGGGTGATCATGATCGGGTAGCCCAGTTCCTTGCGTACCTGCACGGCCTCTTCCAGCACTTCGTCCAGCCGGTCCAGGACGCGCAGTCCGGCCAGCTGGTGCCTCAAATTCGAGATCACCCCGCCCGGGACCTGATGAATGTATTGCGCGTGGTCGTACTCCAGCGGCACGCCGATCGGCAATTTGTCCTGCTTCGCAATCGCCGTGAGCCGCGCCGAGACCGGCCCGAGCAACGCCAGATCGACGTGCGGCGTGTATCCCATCAGCCGGGCATTCCCGGCTACGTTGAACACCGACGGTTGCCCTGAGCCGTTGGCCAGCGGGGGGACGGCCGTGTGCAGCCTCTGGATTCCCAGCTTCAGCGCCTCCAGATAGACCAGCGGAGCGAGCCCGGTCGTACAGTGCGAGTGCAACTCCACCGGCACCCGGTTCGCGTTCTTCACCATGACCGGAAGCAGCGTGCGCGCGCGATCCACCGTCAGCAGGCCACCCTGGTCTTTGAGGTAGATGATGTCGGGTTCGAACGCCACGAGCTCGCGTGTCTTGTGCGCGTAGTACTCGTCGCTATGGCGGGGAGAAACCGTGTACGACAGGTTGAGGACGATCTGCAGGCCCATGCTCCTGAATATCGGGATCAGCCACGGAAAAACGCGCTTGCTTTGATCGGTCACGTTGGCGGTCATCTGAACGCGGTTCAGCGCCCCAAGCTTCGCCAAATGCCCCCAATAGAGCTTGATGAGCGCCCTCGGCGGCGGGGCTTCGAACGGCATGATGTAGCCGCCGGCCATCGTGCCTTTGACCGTGTTGGGCATCGATCTTGCCACCATCCGCGCCATGTCCCAGGGATTTTCCCTCAGGTCACGGACCAGCTTCTTCAGGTGGTTGCCGCTGAGGGGCACCTCGACCGCTTCGAATCCTGCCCGGTCCATGACCGCGGCTACCGCGTCGATCATGCCGATGCGGATGCTCGCCGCCCACAGACTCTGGGATCCGTCGCGAAACGTGGTATCGATGAAGCGCACATCCATGGCAGGCTTGTCCTTGCAAAAGAAATGGTACCCGCGCGAGCGCAGCGCGGATTCCCGCCGCGGCCCCCGAGGGGGCCGAGTCTCGGGTCAGGTCGCGATCCCTTCTACTGGGCGAGGAGCTTGGCCTGCAGATCATCCATTTGCGCGCTCCACATCCCCTTTTCCTTGTAGAACTTGATCGCGCCGGGATGATAGGGAATGAATGCCTTGGTGCTGACCATGCGGTCCTGCCGCCACGATGCAAGTGCGGCATAGGCTGCCGCCAGCTCCTTCGTGTTGTCCCACAAGGCCTTGACGATGGCGTAGGCCCCGTCGTCGCTCAGATCCTTGGTGCCCACCAGGTAGATGTCGTTGGTCAGCATCGCGGTATCCTTCACCAGCCCCGTCGCAGACCCGGCTTTGGCCGTGGCCGGGTAGCTGCCCGGATAGACCGAGGCCATTTTCTCGGCCCCTTCCGGGGTATCGATCACTGAAATCCACTTCACCCCGCCGACGCGCGCGTTCGCCTCTTCGACCAGAGGGCTTCTCAGCCCGAGCCAGTTGGTATCGGTTCTCCCCTCCATGAAGGCCTGGTTGGCGGCCTGCAAATCGGAAACAGGCACCTGGACGATGTCCTTGTACGACAGTCCGGCGGAGGCCAGGCCCGCAGTGGTGCTCAGCTTCACGATGGGAATTCCCGGAAAGTCGGTCGGAACGCGCTTTCCCTTCAGATCCGCGATAGTTTGAATAGACGAATCCTTGCGGACGTAGAACGAGAGCTGTATGGCGCCACCGACAAGCAGGATCCGGGTGTTCTTGAACGGCCTCTTGTAAGGGTTGATCCCCTTGTAGGACGTCACCGCATCGGCGCTGGTCAGGACCCCCATGTCGGTGTCCCCCTTGTCCATGGAGGGGAGCCACGCGGGCGGGCCGGCAAAGGGCTGCACGCGCACCGTGATTGGCGAGTGCCGGCTCACGACGGTGGCAATCCCGGTTCCGATCGCGTTGTACAGGCTTCCCATGGCATGGGTGGCCACTGACGCGCTGCGCGGAACTTGAGCCAATGCCGCGCTCGGCGCCAGCGCCGACACCAACAACGCAACCCCGACGCGCTTCGTCCATTTCCGCATGTCCCGCCGACTCCGCGCGGCGTTCCCCGGGCAGGACGCGGTCTGGGCCGCGGCACTCGGACGACGCCTCGTTTCCTCATGCATCATTGTCTCCTTTGGCTTGTGATGTCCCCTCCCGGCCGCTGGCGCCGCCAGCGCTCTTCGAGCGCAACGACAGTAGCGGAGCAGAAACGAGCGGCATGACCGTGCCCGGCAGGAAACGGCTACGTTATACCCTCGCCTTGGGCAGTGTGTGACCTATATCAAGCGCCGGGCAGGCCGCAATCGGCCGCTCACGCCAAGAGTTCAGTCCGCGCGGATACTTGCGGCGCGTATGACCTCACCCCAACGCTTCTTTTCCTCGGCGATGAACGCCGTCGCCTCAGCGGGCGAGTTTGCGACCACGTCGACCGTGATGTCCGCCAACCGCTTTACCGCGGCCGGATCACGCAACGCCTCAACCCACGCGGCATTGATCTTCGCCACCAGTTCGGGCGGCGTGCGTGGCGGTGCCAGCATCGCGAACCAGGTCGCCGAGGTCATGCCCGGAAAGGTTTCCGCGAGCGTGGGAACCTCCGGAATGCGGGCATCGCGGCGCTCGCTTCCCACTGCAAGCACGCGGATCTTGCCGGCGCGTACATGCGGCATCGCTGAACCCAAGGTAAAGAAGGTCATGTCGACCTCGCCTCCGACCAGGCCGGTCAGAACCGCAAATCCCTTGTAGGGCACATGCACCATTTGCAGATTACCGGCGCGCATCTTCAGCATTTCGGTGGCCAGATGCTGGGAGCCGCCGTTTCCGGAACTGCCGAAGTTCAGCTTGCCTGGATTCGCTTTGGCGCGCGCAATGAGATCCTGCAGCGTGCGCACGTTTGGCAACCGCTCGACATTGACCAGCAACAGGTTCGCTTGCGTCGCCATGATGGTGATCGGCAGCATGGCATCCGGATCGAACGGTACGCTGGAAAACAGGGACGGCGTAGTTGCAAATGCCGGCGGAACGCACAAGAGGGTGTACCCGTCAGGTGGTGCGTTGTACACCAATTCGGTAGCGATGTGGCCCGATGCGCCCGGCCGGTGCTCCACGATGAACGGCTGGCCCGTCTTTTGCCGCAGGCTCTCGGCCACCAGACGGACGGTGAAATCCATGCCGCTGCCTGGCGGATAGCCCACTATTATTCGGCCCTGTCTGTTCGGCCAGTCGGCCACCGGGTTCTGCGCCTGCGCGACCTGGACCAGTCCCAGCATCCACGCCAATAGCGCCACGCCAACGTGCATCCAGTATTTCATATCCCCTCCCTCCAGTTGTTTTCCGGCTCGCACCCCGTTTTCGGGCAACGCCGGCGTCCTGCCGCGTATCGGCAACTAACCGCCGCTGTGTTCAACTCTGGCCATATGGAACAGGAAATCCTTCTTTTCGACCCTGATCTGCGAAAGGCTGGACTTCCTGGCCAGTTCATCGATCAGGGCGACCAGCGGCAGCCGACCGTCCATCCCGTGCTCGGATTTCGGGGGAGCAGCGCGCATTGCCGCGACCGCATCGTTTCCGGCAAGGTAGCGAGTCAGCAGTTCGTCGTCGCCGACCCCCGGGCCGCCGAAGTGTTCTCGCACCTCCGCGAGCGACGGCTCTGGCGGCTGCCACCCGGCCAGTTCCTTGGCCCGCGGGCTGGCGAGGATCCGGTCGCGCAGATCCGGGTCCATGGCCGCGCTTTCCGCCTGCCCCCAGAACCCCAGCGCATAATGAATCATCTGGTCGCTGAGCTGCTTATACCGCTCGCCGGCGAACACATTCAACGTCGCCTGAACGCCGACGAATTGGGAGTACGGCGTCACCATGATCGGATAGCCGAAGTCCCGACGGACGCGGACGATTTCCTGGAGCACTTCGGGCAGCCGGTCCAGCATCTTCATCTGCGCGAGCTGATGGCGCAGATTGGAGATCATGCCGCCGGGCACCTGATGCATGAAGTGCGCCTCTTTGTACTCGAGCGGCGTTCCCACCGGCAACCCCTCGCGCCTGGCGACCTGGGTGAAGTGATCCGAAACCGGCCGCAGGGCATCCAGGTCGATGGTCGGGGCAAATCCCAACGCGGCCGCGTTCTCAGCCACATTGAACACCGACGGATTCGATGATCCGTTGGCCAGCGGCGGGATGGCGGGGTTGATGATGTCGATCCCCGCCTTGACCGCCTCCAGCGCGCAGAGCGGGCCCAGACCGGTGTTGCAGTGCGTGTGGAACTCGACGGGAACTTCCTTGGCCTCGCGCACCACGACTTGCGCCAGCACGCGCGTGCGCTCCGGCTTCAGCAGTCCCCCGGGGTCCTTGAGGCAAATGCGATCGACGCCAAGCTTGACCGCTTCCCGGGTGAGCTTCTTGTAGTAGTCGTCGGTGTGCACGGGCGAGATGGAGTAGACCAGGTTGAGGATGGTCTTCAAGCCGGCGCGACGGGAATCGCGCACGCGTCGCTCCCAGACCGATACGGTATTGGAGCTGTCCGATATTCGGACTTCGCGTACACCGTTCGCCACCAAGCGTTCCAGATAGAGATTGGAGACTGACGCGGGGGTGTGCTCGAAAGTGGCCGTGGCCCGCCCTATGATCGCCCGCAGGGGCGTTCGCGGCGCGAGCTTGGCGACGAGCCGCAACCGCTCCCATGGGTCGTTTCGGTGCTCGCGCACCATTTTCTTGAAGAAACTGGCGGTGGTGATTTCGATCGACTGGAACCCCGCCCGGTCGATCCGGGCGGCGACAGGAAGGATCATATCGGTACGCATGCCCATCGCCCACAGACTCGCATTTCCGTCGCGCAGCGTGGTATCGACAAAATGTACCGGCTTCATCCTTCTTCCCGCATCCTTGCTAAACGGGGTCCACTATGATCCTTCGCCTGCGTACGCCACGGACTCCTGCGCCAGCCGGCCGATGTAGCCCGCCGCAGGCCGCTGCTGCTCCTCGTAGATGTGGCCGACCAGCCCGGGCGCGCGGGAAATCAGCGCAAAACCGCGCATGATCTTCCAGGGGACGCCGAGTTCTCCGAGCAACGCTGCCATCCCTGCGGTCGCGTTGATCGTGATGTGCTTGCCGATCACCGCATCGACGGCACTGGACAGCGTGCGCAATGCGGCAATGTGCTTGCCCGGCACGCCGGCGGCCTCCGCGACCGCGAGCAGCTTCGGCGTCCGGGGGTCTTCGGGGCGAAAGTCGTTATGGCCGAATCCGGGCAATGGCCGTTTGGTCGTGCGGTACGCCGTGACGATTTCGCGCGCCTTCGCATCGGGGTCAGTCGCCGCGATCAGCTCGTCGAGGTGGCGTCCGACCTGCTCCATCACGCCGCCGAACTGGCTGCCCACGCCGAGCATGCCGGCGGCGACCGCGCCCTGGATGGAATCGGGCGAGTTTCTGTAAACCAGCCGCGCGCCAAGGGCGCCCAGCATGCCGTGATCGACGAGGGTCACGAGCACCGCATCGAGGATCTTCGTCTGCGCCGGTGTAGGCATGCGCCCCAGGATGTAGAAGTAGATCATATCGGTGAATGACACCTCGCCGATCAGATCGTCGACGAGATTCTTGCCGCGGATCGTGGATCCTTTTTCGTCGAACGTCGAGATCAACGTCGTGGGCTTCTCGGTCTGCATCGCTGGCTCCTTCGCAATCGGTTGCTGTAATGAGGACGCGATCAAATGACGCCGTCGCGTGTCATGGCCTCTATGGTTTCCTTGCTGTAACCCAGCTCGCTCAGTATCGATTCGCTGTGCTCGCCGAGCATGGGCGGGGGCACGGCGCCGGCATCGCGATCGCCGTCGTAGAGTACGGGCCGGCGCACGTTCATGACTTCTCCCTGGGTCGGATGGAACAGCTTCTGGAATACCGCGTTGTGCTGCACCTGCGGATCGGCGCACACCTCGTCGAGGGTCGCGACCGGCGCATGCGGCACGTCGTGCTCGGTGAGCCGCGCAAGCCAGTGCGCGCGCGGCTGCTGCCGGAAGACGCTCTGCAACTCCGCTGTCAGGGCCTCGTAGTTCGCGGTACGCGATCTTGGCGAGGTGAACCGCTCGTCGGAGGCGAGTTCCGGCCGCCCGATGGCAGCGGTCAGCGACTGGAAGAACTTGTCGACGGCCGCAAGGTGCAGCGCGATGAGCTTACCGTCCGCGCATGTGAGCGCGTAGGACTGGGAAACGCTGGGTCGCGAAAGCGGCCCGGGGATCTTTCCGGTCGCAAAATAACCCGCGAACGACGTGGTCCCGAACGCGATGAGGCTGTCGAGCATCGCCACTTCCACGTGACGCCCCTTGCCGGTGCGCCCCCGCTCCAGCAACGCGCCGAGGACGCCGTAGGCCGCATACATGCCGCTCACGGCGTCGGCCAGCGCCGGTCCGACCACGCGCGGATTGCCCGGATCGACGCACTGGCTGAGATAGCCGCTCAGCGCCTGGGCCACCGTGTCATAGCAGGGACGGTCCACGTAGGGCCCCGCACTTCCAAAACCGGCAATCGAGCAGTAGACGAGCCGCGGATTGAGTTCGTGCAGGCGGTCCCAGCCGTAGCCCAGGCCGTCGAGCACGCCCGGGCGGTAGTTTTCGACCAGTACGTCGGTCTGCGGCACGAGGCGCTCCAGCACCTCGCGCGCCTGAGGCGCCTTCAGGTCGAGGGTGAGGCTGCGCTTGCGGGCGTTGTACGAGCGAAACTGCGGGCTGTAGAGTTTGCCCTCGTAGCCGCGGAACGGATCGCCCTTGCCCGGCTGTTCGATCTTGACCACGTCCGCACCCAGATCCGCGAGCAGCATGCCTGCGCAGGGTCCGCTGATGAAGGTGCCGAACTCCAGGACGCGGGTGCCTTCAAGGACGCGCGCCATACTGGCCTCCCGCCGCCGGTTGAGCGTGTACCGAACCCGAGTCCTGTGCCGCAGGATCAGTCGCCGGTCCGGCGACCGAAGGCGCCGGTGAAGCTCCGGCGATGGTCTTCATGTAACTCACCATTGATCACTCCTCAATATTTTCTTGTCCCCGGCGCCGAACTCGTCTTCTCCCGCCAAGCACGCGTCGTGATTGCGACCGATGAAATCAAGCGAACCCAGTCTACCTTAGAGCCGTTTCCAGGACAAAGCCCCGTCATGCCGGGACTTCGTTTGCAATGCGTCTCGTCATTCTTCTGCGGGAGCCTCCGGCGTAATCCAGAAACCGGTCCGCGATGAGTGGATAGACTTCCCCGACGTAGTTGTCACAGGTGTGGATGCCATGCTCGAAGGTACGCAGGTCGACTGAACTCCTTACCTCCGAGCAGATCCGTTCCACATGACTGAAGGGAACGACGCTGTCTTTCATGCCGTGGATTATGAGAACCGGGCACGAGATTCTGTTCAGAAGTCCTTCGAGCGTGAACTGGCGGAGGATTTCCCTGCCCTGCTCCGGTTCCCGAGCTCCGCATAAGAGGGAGAAATTGATTCGCCGGGCAGGGGGCGACGCATCGAAGATCGAGAGAAGTTCGAACGGAGCCCCCAGCGCTGCGCACGCCGCCAGGCGCCGATCGGCCGCCGCCGTCCGCAAAGTAAGATAGCCCCCAACGCTGTGGCCTAGCATGAAGATCTGCTGCGGGTGTATGCGTGGCGTCTTGAGAAGAAAATCGACTGCTGCGGAAAAGAATCGCTCCACATCGACTGGCATGGCTGTCTTGCGAAACAGCCGGGCCGCCCCCTGACCGGGAGCATCCACATTGAGGACCGCGAATCCGCGCTCCAGAAAAATCAGCGTGATGGGCAGATATTCTTCACGCCAGCCGTCGGCCCCCCCTGCCAGAATCACTGCGGGCAACCTGCCTCGCCCCGCGGGAACAGAAAGATAAGCGTGCAGGGGGCCATAGGAGGAGCGGATCGAGACTCTCTCCAACGGAGGGCTCATGAGCTTGCCGGCCGTCTCGAACAGACTGACCACCTTGGGGTAGCAGGCCATCTTCGCCGCGTCGTCGTGGAGAATGTGCTGCGCAACCCGGTAGCAACTGGAGGCCAGAAAGAATGCGTTCATGGCGGTGGTTCGGTGCCCGCGACGGCGGGCTTTGACTGCAATCGCCTCCCAGTACCCCCCTTCTCCTGCCCACTCGGGCGCCCATTTGTCGAACGCGGTGATCCGGCCGACGACCCTCTGGGCCACGTCATAATCGACCCCATGGGCGACAATGCGCGAGAACTGGCGCTGCACGTAGATCCGCAACGCCTCCTCTTCGCTGAATGCGGACAAACCGAAAAGCGCGCGAAAGTCCGAGTGTTCCATCCTGTCTCCTCCCATTTTTCCCAGACCAAAGCTACGGCAATATCGGGCACCGGCAGACTGCCTTGACAGGGTAATGCATCGAGCATAGTTTGGCATGCTGTCCGGCCAAGCTATCTGGAGGCAATATGCATGAACCCATTTGGAACCAATATCTGACACAGCAAGACAAACAGGTTTTTTCGGCCTCCGGATTCGGCGCGCTGCAGGGTTTTGGCAAACGGCCTGCGGGCGGAATCGTCTTTCCCGACCGTGAACGATGGAGGGGACTGTGGCCGAAGCTACGTTGAAGGTCATCGTCTTTCCGGGCGGGTTCAATCTGCCGCTCTGGACCGGGCTGAAGCAGGGGTTTTTCGCCCGTCGCGGGCTTTCGCTGGAGCTGCATTTCACCACCAACTCGATGCAGCAGCTTGCCGGTCTCATCCGCGGCGATTGGGAAATCGGGTTCACCGCCGTCGACAACGTGATCGCCTACCAGGAAGGCCAGGGCGAAGCGGCGATCGACCGCGAACCCGATCTGTTCGCCTTCATGGGCGGAGACAACGGCTTTCTGCGCCTGGTGGTTCAGCCGGAAATCCGCGGCTACGCCGATCTGCGCGGCAGGACGCTCTCGGTGGACGCGCTGACCACCGGCTTCGCCTTCGTCCTGCGCAAGATGCTGGCGCTCAACGGTGTCGCCGAGCAGGACGTGAGTTTCGAACGCGGCGGCGGCGTGATGCAGCGCTGGGAGGCGCTCAAGGCGGGAAAGCACGCGGGCACGCTGCTGCTCACGCCCTTCGAGCTGATCGCGCAGAAAATCGGATTGCGCCTGCTGCAGAGCGCGTCCGACGTGTTTCCTCGATACCAGGGCGTGGTCGGTGCCGCGCGCCGCGGCTGGGCCGAGCGGAACTCAGAAACGCTGGTCGCCTTTATCCGGGCCTATCTCGATGCGCTCGATTGGCTGTTCCAGCCGGCGAACCGCGCGGCGGCGGCCGCCCTGCTGGTGGAGAAGGTGCCGAACATGAGCCCGGATCTGGCGTCCACCACCTGCGACATCTTCCTCGCGGGCGAGGGGGGGTTCGATCCCCTGGCGCGGCTGGATGTCGAGGGCGTCAAGACGGTGCTGGCGCTGCGCAGCGAATACGGCCAGCCGCAGAAATCGCTCGCCGACCCGCGCAGGTACGACGATCTCGGCTGCTACGAGCGCGCCTTGAAGACGCGCTGAGGAGCGAGGCGCCATGCATCGGCGCGCTACGCGCCGATGTGGAACGGACCGCGGGGGGCCGTGTGCAGACTCTCCGCGCCGGTATCGGTCACCAGAACGAGTTCCCCGGTTTGCACGCCGGCGGTCTGATCCGTGGTGATGACGTTCGGCTGAATCACCATCATCATGCCCGCCTCGAGTGTCCTGTCCGGTAACGGTTCATGCCCTCTGGTCGGCGAGCCGACTATCGGCAGCAGATAGCCGCCGCCGAATCCGTGCACGAGATCGTCGTAGAAGGTGAATCCGGCATCCTCGATGATTTTCGCTCCGACCGCGAGCTCGCGCACGTGGCGGCCCGCTCGCAGCATCTGGAAGATCGCGTCAAAGGCCGAGTCCGCCGTGTCGTGCAGCTTCTGATACAGCGGCGTGAACGGCTCGCCGATCGTGAATGTGCGCAGCACCTGGCCCCCGTGGTTCCAGAAGTTGGCGGTGATCTCGCACGAGATCACGTCGCCGTTGGCGAGCTTGCGCCGCGTCAGGTGCTGTCGCGGCACGAAAGCCTGCGGCGCATGCATCGAGGTCGCGCCGAAGAAATGAATGACGTTGCTGCCGCGCCAAGGCAGATACGCGCCTTCGGTGATCGCGCCCAGATCGCCCTCGTCCAGCCCCGGCCGCAGTTCGCGCCGCAAGGCCTCGATCGACAGGTCGCTGAGCCGGGCGGCGATGCGATACCAGTCGACTTCCTCGGCCGACTTGACCAGGCGCAGGCCGAAATACGCCGGGTTGAGATCGACGACGTCCTCGTAGACGGCGGCCAGCGCCTTGAAATAGCCCATCGGCAGCATGCCCACGGCGCCGACGCGCCGGACGCCGGCGCCGCGCTGCTTGAGTTCGCCGATGACGCTCTGGATGGTCGAGGCGCCGCCCCAGCGCATATCGGCGTCGGTCATCACCGCCCTGGCCTGCGGCAGGTGGTTGTAGAACTGGACGAAGATCGTGTCCTGCCGTTCCGGGGTGAAGATCAGCACCGCCTCGTAGGTGGTGGACCAGTCCGACAGCCAGTGCACCGGGCCGCCTGCGAAGAACGACGCGTAGGCGACCAGGTGGTCGACGCCGGCCTTGTCCATCGCCTGGGCCACGAGCGCGCGCCGGCGCGCGATTTCGCCGGCGCTGAACTTCGGGTAGTCCTGGTCAACGATGCCGGCGAGGCGCGGCGCTAGCTTCAGGTCCGGCTTTGGGCCGTAGCTGGGCATGGATATTCCCCCTTGGTCGTGGCTGTGCGGCAAATCGCTACCGGTACGGCACGGCAACCGCCTGCCCCAGCGCGTTGATGAAGACGCGCTCATTCGGCGCGGGCTTGCCATCGATGCGATCCAGGCACCAATCGGCGTGCATGGTAAACCAGTTCTCGCCCAGGTAGGACGAAAGGTTGTTGCCGCCGATCGCGTGGCGTTCGCCCTCGTACACCACGAACATCTTGGGCGCCTTGACCTTCTTCAGCAACTCGTCGGTCGCCTCCAGCGGCGACAACTCGTCGTCCTCGCCGGCCTGGATCAGCACCGGGCATTGGATCTTCGCTGCCTGGCGCTGCAGCGTGAACTTCTTCCGGAACCGGTCGAACAGCTTCTCGTCGGTGTAGCCCGCCATGTACATGAAACGCATCTTGAACGTCGGCGAGGACATTTCCATCAGCGCATGCATGCCGGGCTCGTGGCACACGAAGCTCACCGCGGCGCCGCGGATCCTGTTGCCCAGCGCGGCGGCCGCCTGCAGCCCGAAATAGGTCCCGAAGCTCACGCCGCGAACCACGATCCGGTCCTTGTCGATATGCGGGTGCCTGGAGAGCCAGCCGTAGACCGAGAGGGCTGCGTCCATATGATTGTTCTCGGTGACGAAGATCTCGCGGATCGTGCACTCGCCCTGGCCCGGACCGTCGTAGATGAAATTGGCCATGCCGCGCTCGAGAAACTTGTCCCCGTACATCGAGCACATGATTTCCTTGGACGCGTCCATGCCGTCGATGCTGATGGCGCAGGGGAACTTCTCCCCCGGCCTGGGCTCGCGCGGCAGGTGAAGATAGCCGGGCAGCGACCGGCCCCTGGTCCCGAAGGGGATCTCCACGCGCTCGATCGGCCGGTTCATGAGCGCGGCGAAGCGGTCGTAACAGGCGACCATGCGCGCGTTGTAGCGGATCGACTTTTCGTTGTTCTCGAATATGGGCCAGCGCGCCGCCGAGTACAGCAATGCGGCGATGAAATAGCTCTCGCGCGCGGCGACGCGGCGGCCCTGCTTTTCGAACTGCCCGGCGTGGATCTCCCGCCGGCGCGCGGCCGCGGCGAACTCGCCGTGCACGTCGGCGAATTTCCTCACCTTCGCGCCGACCGCGCGGAAATCGGCGATCGCGTCGATACCGGCCGGATACATCGTATAGGCGAGGCGCGGCTGGTCCCATTCCACCCCGATCGTCTGGATCACCGCATCCAGAACCCAGCGCTGTTCGTTCCAGCGCTTCACATTCGGCCCACTCCCTGCGTGCGTCATGTCTTCCCCTCCTTCGCACCCGCGTCAGTATTGACCCTGCGGCGGCGTCACCACCAGTTCCAGTTCTGGTTGCCTACCAAGACCAGCGACAGCCAGGGAAACAGCACCACGACCACGAGGAACAGCATCATCGTGACGGTCATCGGCATGGTGCCCTTGAAAATCTGCCAGGCCGTGATGCTCTGATCGGCGAGATTGGCCTTGACCACGAACACCGAGAGCCCGAGCGGCGGCGTCAGAAGCCCGATCTCGATCGCGACGATGGTGATCAGGCCGAACCAGACCATGTTGACGCCGAAGCCGTCGATCGCCGGCAGCACGAACGGCAGAACGATCAGCATGACCGACAGGGCGTCGAGGAAGCACCCCATCAGTACCACCACGACCAGGTATCCGGCGAGTACCGTGCCGAACGGCAGTCCGGCAGTTTGCAGCCAGTGACCGACGGCGTAGGGCAGGCCGGACATGGTCAGCATCTGCGCGTAAAGCTGCGCCGCCATCAGCAGGAAGCAGATCGAGCAGGTCACGCGGCCGGTCTCGAGCACCACCTGCCAGAACAACCTCAGCGAAAGCTCGCGCTTGGCCAGCGCGATGAGGAAGGCGACCAGCGCGCCGGCGCCGCCCGCCTCGGTGGGCGTGAACAATCCGCCGTAAATTCCGCCCAGCACGGAGGCAATCAGGAAACACACCGGGAGAAACTTCAAAACGAACACGTAGAGCGGCGCTTCGTCGAGCCGATCCGCGTACGCGCGCCGGGTCTCCGAGGGCTGGGCGTACATGAATTCCGGGCCGATATGGACGAGCAGCCGGATGCAGATGCTGAAGGCAACCGCGAGCAGGAGGCCGGGAACGATGCCGGCAATGAACAGGTCGCCGATCGAGGTGTTGGCGATCACTCCGAACATGATCATCAACAGGCTGGGCGGGATGAGCATGCCGAGCACGGAACTGCCCGCCACCACGCCGACCGCGAACTGTGTCGTGTACCCGTGCCGGACCATTTCGGGCACGGCGACCTTGGTGAAGACCGAAGCCGAGGCGATCGATGTTCCGGTGCAGGCCGCAAAGGCCGCGTTTGCGGCCACGGTGGAGATTGCCAGTCCCCCGCGCAAGCGCCGCATGAGGCGCGCGGCAACGTCGAACGTATCGCGCCCCATGCTGGTCGCGGAGACCAGCAGTCCCATGATGACGAACAGCGGGATCACGCCGAACATCTCGTTCGCAATTGAGGTCGCAGCGGAACTGGCGAGCAGCTTTCCCGCGATGGGCAGCCCCTTGATCGTCCAGACTCCCAGGAACGAGAGCAGCATCAGCGCGACGCCGATCTGCATACCGCTCTGGATGAACAGCAAGCTGGCCGCCAGGCACAGCGCGCCGACGGCAATGTCGCTCACCTACCGTTCCCTGCCGGCAAGCTGCCTGAATTCCCCCTGCGCGAGCAGAAGATACTGGATTGCCACCGCAGCACCCCCGACCAGCACAACGAGCATGAACGGCCACACGGGAATTTCCACCACGCCCTGCGTGCCCTTGTAGAAGTTGCCGGCGTAGTTCTCGCGGAAAATCGGCACCACGTACCAGACGATCAGCGACATCAGCAGCGCCCCGATGAGATGAAACAGCCCGTAGAAGAAGCGCGCGACCCTCGGCCAGCGTATGGCGACCCAGGCCATGATGAGATCGTTCTTCACGTGGCGGCCTTCGCGCAGCGTATTGGACATCTGCAGGAACACCACCGCGACGATCGACAGACCGAGGAATTCGGTGACGCCGGCGATCGGCCGGCTGAACAGTTCGCGCCCGATGATGTCGGCGTTGACCGCCAGCGCCATGACGATGATCAGGAGCGTGCCGGCCACGTTGAGCACCGCGGTCAACGCGCCGAACCAGGAGCGAGCGGAGGCGCCGGCCG
>MEQZ01000224.1:31452-35566 GCA_001770425.1 Betaproteobacteria bacterium RIFCSPLOWO2_02_FULL_65_20
CTTGCTTCCGGGAAGGCCCTGCTTGTCCATCGTCTGCGCCCACTCCTTGGCGATATTGGGCATTCCCTTGGCCCATTTCACCTGCTCCGCGCGCGGCAGTTCGTACAAATGCGCCTTGAACCTCGGCAGCGACTTGTAGCCGGCATCGCCCTCATCCATGTATTCCCTGTCGCTCGCGATGCCCCAGATTGCCCCGACGTCGAGCATGATCTTTCGCACCGGCTCGGGCAGCTTGCGCCAGGTATCCTTGTTCACGGTGAGCACCGAAGGGTGCTGTGCGCCGAAGCCGACTTTTGTCACGTAGGGCGCGGCTTCGGGGAACTTCAGGCCGGGGAAAGTCGACGCAAAGATGATGTAACCATCGTACACGCCCGTCTTCATGGAATTATAGGCTTCCATCATATTGCTTTGGACCGGCGTGGCGCCCGTGCCGCGCAGCCAGGCGAGGGCCGCGCCCCCCGTGCCGATCTTCCGGCCTTTGAGATCCTCGACTCTTCGCACCGGGAAAGTGGTCACGAGCTCGAACGAGTCGACGCCGCTGCTTGCGATCCGGATCTGGTTGAACCTCTCGTACTCCGCGCTGAACGCCGGAAGCGTCTCGTAGAGCCGGTTCATCACGCGGCCCATCAGCACCACGTCCGAAGTCAGGAACGGCACGACGAAGGACATGTTCGCGAGCGGCAGCTTGTCCGGATAGAAGACGATCGGGACGAAGCCGATGTCCGCCAGACCGTCCTTGATCCCGTCGAGCATCTGGATCGGCTTCAGCAGCGAACCGGCATAGGCCTCCTTCCACTCGATCTGGACATTGAGTCCCGCCGCCTTGATGCGCTTGTCCACTTCGGGGATGAACAGCGAGCTGACCAGCGCCAGCGAGGCCAGTGCGCGCGGCGGTTGACCGGCGGCGACGGTAAGACTGATCTTTTGTTGTGCAACTGCCGACGAAACGAGCAGCAAAGCGGCCAGAGCGACGGCAATGGATTTGGTCGAATTTCGCATGTTCCCTTCCTCCCCTTATGAACGTGTGGCTTGGCGTTTAGCCGACAAGAGAATTGCACGCGGCCCCCGCCGCAGGTGCGGCGGGCGATGAACTGGTTAGGAACGACCTCATTGGCGCGGTCGACGAGGCTGGCGCGGCCTGCAGCGCACGCACTACCCTTCGATGTTCGATTAGACGCTACCAGACCCCCCAATGGGCGTCAAGCACAGAGGGCAGGATGATCAACGGTCTCGGGCCGATTCCCGCGGTCCTCGCCGCAGCGGGACGGCGGTTCGTCCGGCGCTGGGCATGTCTCGCGAGGTTTGGGGATAAAATCCGACTGCCTTGCACAAGCCTTCGATCGAGCAACGCACCGCGTCCGGTACAAGTTGCCGGTGTTGATGCCGGTGGTCGCGATTGCGCGGCTTGTGCTCGCGCTGCTCTAGACTGATCCGAGTCCTTTCACGGGAGATTGCCATGGCAACAGGCAAATCAGGCGCGGCCGCCGGCGCGCTGCCAATGAAAACCGAAACTGGCATCTACGCCACCATGCGCGACGGCACCCGCATCGCGCTGCGCATTTACCGCCCCGATGCCGAGGGTGAATTCCCGGCGCTGTTCGCCGCCTCGCCGTACCAGTACGAAACCGACGACCTGCCGCACAGCTCGCTGTTCCTGTGGCGCGAAGTGGGCCCGGTGGCGTGGTATGTCGGCCACGGCTACTGCTACGTCCATGCCGACGTGCGCGGCACCGGCAATTCCGGGGGCAGCTACGGATTTCTCGACCGCGCCGAGCAGCAGGATTACTACGAGCTGGTCGAATGGATCGCGCGCCAGCCCTGGTGCACCGGCAAGGTCGGCGGCATCGGCCAGTCTTACTACGCCTGGTCGCAGTGGTACATGGGCATCGTCAACCCGCCGCACCTCGCCTGCATCGCGCCATATGACGGCGCGGTCGATCTGTATCGCGGCGTGACCTATCACGGCGGCATCTACTGCGAGTTCCTGCCCTGGTGGTACACCATGGTGCGCGCCAACAATCTGCATCGCGCCGCCAACGCGCCGGCCGGCAGGGAGATGCTGCCGGATCACGCCTGGGAATTCATCCGCCACCAGACCTACGACGACTGGTGGCGCGAGCGCACGCCGTTCGAGCGCCTCGCTGAAATCAGGGTGCCGGTGTATTCCATCGGCCACTGGGGCAAGGTGGGCCTGCACCTGTCGGGCAATATCGTCGGCTACGAAGAGGTGAAGAGCCCGAAGAAGCTCTACGTCACCGGCGCGAAAGACGTGTTCGAGGCGCATGAGCTGTTCGACACGATCGCGTTCCACGAGCAGGAACTCAAGCCCTTTTACGATCACTACCTCAAGGGCATCGACACCGGCTGGGAAAGACGGCCGAACGTGCGGCTGCACGTGCGCCAGGCCAACCGGGTGCGCGAGTCGAATGACTGGCCGCTCAAGGAAGCCCGGAGCACGTCCTGGTACCTGCACAAGGGCCCGAGCGGCAGCGTGACTTCGCTGAACGACGGCACGTTGTCCACCGCGGCACCGAAGGACGGTGCGCCCGGCGATGCAACGTCGAGCTACGCCTACCCGGATCCGAAATGGAAGTTAGGCGTGGTGAGCGTCGGCCAATTCGGCCCCGATCCGGTGGCGCGAGTTCTCACTTTCACGACTGCGCCGCTCGAAGACGATCTGGAGATAAGCGGCCCGATCGTGCTGCAGCTGTACGGCGCGTCGAGTGCGACCGATACCGATTTCTTCGTCAAGCTGGCCGACCAATTCCCGCAGGCGCGCGAGGAGCGCAGCGCCGGCCGCCAGCCGATGGCCGTCAATGTCAGCAAGGGCTGGCTGCGCGCGTCGCACCGCGAAAAAGACGCAGCGCGCTCGACCGACTGGCGTCCTTACTACACGCACGGCAATCCGCAGCCGATCGAGCCGGGGCGGGTCTACCGCTACGACATCGAAGTGAATCCGGCGTCCTACCTGTTCCAGAAAGGCCACCGTATACGCCTGGAGATAGTCAACGGCGACTCACCCCTGACCGATGCGATCTTCACCCACCAGTACATGTACTACAAGGTCGGCGAGGACACGTTTCATCACAGCAGGGACTGTCCGTCGCGCCTCATCCTGCCCGTGGTGCCGAAGGCGAAGTAGGCCGGGGGCAGGCATTGCCGGCGGGCATCGAAATCTACGTCGGCCACGGTATCGGCGACCTGGAAATGCTCACCGCCAATCGTTATCGCGGTGCCTGCAAGCTGCAATGACGGCGAACGTCCGCCCGGCGGCGGACCCGGTGTCGGGTCAATATCCGGCTTCGCTGAACGTGAGAACGGTCGAGGCATCGTCGCTCTGAAGCACGAGAGCGTGTCCGGCGAGAATTGCGGCGTTGGTCTTGCCGAGCGCTCTCAGGTAGGCGCGCTCTTTTTCCATGAGCTCGGGTGGGCCCGTGTTGCGAGTGGTGGCGAATCCAGCTTCGCCCCAACTCAGCTTGCCTTCCGCGCTCACGCTGTAGGTTCCGCTGAGCCGGTTGACGGCGGCGAAACCCGCGACCTGTCCGTCCGGAGCGAAGCGGATCGATATTCTCGTATCCACGTCCATTACGATATCGCGTCCCTCGACCGTCAGTCCTTTCAGGTCCCAGTTCCGCTGATACAACCGGTGTGCCGTCTGCGCGTCGAGGACCTGCGGTCTGCTTTCATTGACTGTCACCTGTGCGCACCCGCTCACGCAGGCGAGCATCAGGATGAACGGCAGCACGGCAGTCTTCAGATTGATCACCGACTCGAATATCGTGAGCTGCTCTACCGGCGGGGATTTCTGGACGGTCCCGGATGCCGCTGGACCGAGGTTTGGCATTAGTTCAGAAGAGGCTGCGCAAGGACAATGCCTCATTCAACTTTCCGATCAAGTAGTACAACAGGTAGCTGCCTACCAACACGACCAGATAGACGACCCGCTCGACAAACCGCCACGTCTTGACCCGGCTGTCATTCTCGACCTGCCGTTTGGCAATCGCTTGGACGTTCGCGTGTGCGTCCTCAAGCGTCTTGGGCGGCTCGCGCCGCGCTCGTCGGCGCCCCATGCGGACGCGGGGTTCCACGGTGGAAGGCTGCTCGATTCCTGGCG
>MEQZ01000225.1:0-5742 GCA_001770425.1 Betaproteobacteria bacterium RIFCSPLOWO2_02_FULL_65_20
CGAAGGCTTCGAGCGCCTGTGCGCAGCGCTGCGCGCGCGCGGCATGGGGCAGATCCTGGACATGGTGCCGAACCACATGGGCGTCATGGGCGCGGACAACGCCTGGTGGATGGACGTGCTGGAGAACGGCCCGGCCTCCGCGTTCGGGGACTTCTTCGACATCGACTGGCAGCCGGTCAACCCGGAACTGGTGAACCGGGTGCTGGTTCCGGTGCTTGGCAACCACTACGGGGCGGTCCTCGAGGCGGGCGAGCTCAAGCTCGCGTTCGAAGCCGAGCGGGGATCGTTCAGCGTGTTCTATTACGAGAACCGGTTCCCGGTCGATCCGCGCGACTACCCGCGCATGCTCGATCGCGCGCTGCAGTCGCTGGAGGGAACGCGCATGACCGAGGCAGCGCTGGCCGAGGCGGCGAGTCTGGCCGCAGCGTTCGCTCACCTGCCCTCGCGCGACCAGACCGCCGCGGAAAAGACCGCAGAGCGCAACCGCGACAAGGAACTGCACAAGCGCCGCCTCGCGCAGCTCGCGCGCGAGCATCCCGCACTGGCCGAGGCGATCGAACACGCGGTGCGCGCGCTCAACGGCACGCCGGGACGGCGCGCGAGCTTCGACGCGCTGGACGCGCTGCTGGAGGCGCAGGCCTACCGGCTCGCGTTCTGGCGCGTGGCCTCCGACGAGATCAACTACCGGCGCTTTTTCGACATCAACGATCTGGCCGCGCTGCGCATGGAAAACGAGGCGGTGTTCAACGCCACGCACGGTTTCGTGCTCGGTCTGGTCGCAGAGGGCAAAGTGGACGGCCTGCGCATCGACCACTCCGACGGCCTGTACGATCCGGCGCAGTATTTCCGCAGACTGCAGGAGCACCACGCGTGCCTCGCCGGGCTCGACGCCCCGGGGGTCGACGCTGACGGGCGGCCTGCGCGGCCGCTGTACGTGGTGGTGGAGAAGATTGCCGCACGGCACGAACACGTGCCCGAGACCTGGGCGGTGCACGGCACCACCGGCTACCGCTTCGCCACCGTGGTGAACGCGCTGTTCGTCGACCGCTCGGCGCGCGGGAAGCTGGGCCGCGTCTGGCGGACGTTCTCCGGGGAGAGCGTCGATTTCGACGAGGCCGCGTACAGCGGCAAGCGCGACATCACGCGCTCGGCGCTCGCCTCCGAACTGACCGTGCTCGCGACCGAGCTGCTGCGCATCGCGCGCGCCGACCGGCGCACGCGCGACTATACGTTCAACACGCTGCGCCAGGCGATCGCCGAGGTCGCGTCCTGCCTGCCCGTCTACCGCACCTACGTCGGTGACCGCCTGACGCCGCAGGACCGGCGCTACATAGACTGGGCAGTCGCCCATGCGCGCAAGAGAATGCGCTCAGCCGACACCACCGTGTTCGAATTCCTGCGCCTGGCGCTGCTCGCAAGCCCGCCGAAAGAGGCGCCGCCTGCGCTCCGCGAACGCTACCGCACGTTCGCGATGAAGTTCCAGCAGTTCACCTCGCCGGTGGCGGCCAAGGGCGTGGAGGACACGGCGTTTTACCGGTTCAACCGGCTGGTCTCTCTGAACGAGGTGGGCGGCGATCCGGACATGGTCGGCATCACGCTCGCGGCATTCCACGGCGCGAGCGCCGATCGCGCCGCGCGCTGGCCGCACACGCTCCTGGCCACCTCGACCCACGACAACAAGCGCGCCGAGGACGTGCGCTGCCGCATCGACGTGATCTCCGAGATGCCCGCCGCATGGCGCCTGGCGCTGCGCCGCTGGAGCCGCATGAACGCCAGCCACCAGCGCGGCATCGACGGCGACACTGCGCCCTCGCGCAACGACGAGTACCTGCTGTATCAGACGCTGCTCGGCACCTTTCCGGATGAGCCGATGGACGCCGCCGCGCTCGACGCCTACCGGGACCGGATCGAGCGTTACATGCTGAAGGCCGTGCGCGAGGCCAAAGCGCAGACGAGCTGGATCAACGTCAACGCGGAATACGAGGCGGCCGTGGCCGGATTCGTGCGCGGGCTGCTCGGCCGGCTGGAATCGAATCCTTTCCTGGACGACCTTCGCCTCCAGGCCCGTCCCATTGCCTGGTTCGGCATGCTGAACAGCCTGTCGATGGCGCTGGTGAAGCTCACCTCGCCCGGCGTTCCGGATTTCTACCAGGGCAACGAGATCTTCGACCTGAGCCTGGTCGATCCGGACAACCGCCGGCCGGTGAACTACGCGCGCCGGCGCGCCCTGCTCGATGAACTGGGCAGGATCGCGGCCAGCCCCGCGCAGGAACTGGCGCGCGGCGTACGCACCTTCTTCGAGTCTTTGCATGACGGCCGCGCGAAGCTCTGGCTGGTGTGGCGCGCGCTGCAGTTCCGCCGCGAACGCGACGAACTGTTCCTCAAGGGCGACTATTATCCGATCGCCGCCTCCGGCGAACGCTCCGGCCACCTGGCGGCCTACGCGCGCCGCCTGGGCGACAACGGGATCGTGGTCGCTGCGGGAAGGCTGTTCGCGTCGATGGGACTGGCGCCCGGAACCCTTCCCGTGGGCGAATCGGCGTGGGGCGACACGATGCTCGACCTGTCGTTCCTGCCCGAGCGCACGCCCCTGGTGAACGTCCTGACAGGCGAGTCCGTGGCGACCGACGCATCCCGCCACCTTCGGCTTTCGCAGGCCATGGCGGACTTCCCCGCTGCGCTGCTCGCCTACGGCAACCCGGCCGGCCGGCCCAATCCCGATCAGACAGGAGAAATCCGTGGAAAAACTTCTTCATAGCATCGAGTTTCTCAACGTCGCCCAATGGGATTACGCGGCAGTGACGCTCGCGCGGGTGGTCCTGATCGCCGTCGTGGCATGGATCGCACTGGGCGTGACGCGGCGCCTGATACGGATCTTCCGCACGCGCATCACCCGCGCCATGGACGACCCCGAGCAGGTGAAGCGCGTCGAGACCCTCGGCCGCGTGTTCCGCTATATCGCCGCGGTGGTCATCCTGGTCATCGCCATCACCCTGATCTTGAGCGAGCTGGGCATCGCCGTGGCGCCCATACTCGGCGCCGCCGGCGTGATCGGCCTGGCGGTGGGCTTCGGCGCGCAAAGCCTGGTGAAGGACTACTTCGCGGGGTTCTTCATCCTGCTGGAGAACCAGATCCGCCAGGGCGACGTGGTCGCCATCGCGGACAAGTCAGGCCTGGTCGAGGAGGTCACGCTGCGCTACGTGAGGCTGCGCGACTACGACGGCAACGTGCATATCGTGTCGAACGGGCTGATCACCACGGTCACCAACATGAGCCGCGGCTTCGCGCAATCGGTCGCGGACGTCGGCGTCGCGTACCGCGAGGACACCGATGAGGCGATAGGCGTGATGCGCGAAGTCGGCGCGGAGATGCGCGCCGACCCGCTGTTCGGCCCGAAGATCCTCGACGATCTGGACGTCGCGGGCGTGGACAAGTGGGCCGACTCGGCCGTGATTCTGCGCTGCCGCTTCAAGGTGCGGCCGCTCGAGCAGTGGAACGTCCGGCGCGAATTCCTGCGCCGCCTGAAGAAGGCGTTCGATGCGCGCGGCATCGAGATCCCGTTCCCGCACCTGACAATCTATGCGGGCGTGGCCAGGGACGGCACTGCCCCGCCGTTCCGGATGCATGACGCGACCGGTACGGCGAAGCGCGAGCGCAACTGAGCCGCCCCATGCAAGGGCCGCCACCGAACGCTTCGACGCAGGCCCGCGGCGAGGAACTGGTCGAGACCTGCCGCGCGAAGGCGGTCGAGCTGCTGCGAACCAACCTTTCCCCCCATGGCATCCTCGCCGCCACGCCCGGCGCGGAAGCGGAATCGCGCGGCTATGCTGCAATATTCGGGCGTGACGCTGCGGTGTGCGCGATCGGCATGGCGCTCTCGGGGGATCTCGTGCTCGAGCGCGAGGCAGCGACCGGCCTCGTCACGCTCGGCCGACTTCAGGCGGCAAACGGCCAGATTCCGAAATTCGTCGACCTGCGCAGGCAGGAGGCCGACTTCTGGTACCTCGGCTGCATCGACGCCACGCTCTGGTGGCTGGTGGCTCTGGACTTTCTCGACCGCCGCGACCAGGCGGGCGGGTTGCGGCAGCGGCTCGCCCCGGGAATCGCGAAGGCCATTCAGTGGCTGGAAGCGCAGGAGCATCAGCGCTTCTTCCTGCTGCAGCAAAACGAGGCGAGCGACTGGGCCGACATCATGCCGCGCTCGGGTTTCGTGCTGTACACCAATGCGCTCTGGTATTGCGTCAAGCGCCTCTACGGGCTCGCGCGCGCCGAAGAGACGCATGCGAATTTCAACCAGCTGTTCCATCCGTTCAGCGCCGTGCTGGCCGATTACCGCCGCGCCCGGCTGCTGACGCACTACGTGAAGCGCAAGGCGAGAGACCGCGACCTCTACCTGTCTTTCGTCAACTTCTCCTTCTTCGGCGAGGAGGGCGACGTGTTCGGCAACCTGCTCGCGCTGCTGTGCGGTCTGGCCGACGGCGAGGCGACCCGGCGCACGCTGCGCGCCCTCGATCGCGCGGGCGTCGCCGAGCCCTGGCCGGTGCGCGTGGTCTGCGAGCCGATTCCCGCAAGCAGCTTCCTCTGGCGGGCCTACATGTCGCGTCACCTGCAGAACCTGGAATGGCAATACCACAACGGCGGCGTCTGGCCGCTCGTCGGCGGTTTCTGGGTCTGCGCGCTGGCGCTGGCGGGCGAGCGGGACCGGGCGAATGCGGAACTCGCGAAGCTCGCGCTCGCCAACGCGCTGGATGGCTGGTCGTTCAACGAGTGGCTGCATGGCCGCACGCTCGCCCCCGGCGGCATGCGCGGCCAATCCTGGAATGCCGCGGCCTTCCTCATGGCCCTGGATGCCGCGCGCGGCGGCGGCGCGGCCTTCGCGCTCCGGCCGCGCTGAATCGCTCCGCGGCGCGCCCTTGATGCAAGTCAAGCAACATGGCGCTGCGGGGCGCAGAATAACGATAGGGTCGGTAAGCGATTGCCGGTCTACGGTCTGGGAATTGGCCACCCAGCAGCTGGCGAGGAGGCTTAAGCCGTGCGCATCATCCGCCTGTGGTTGTCCGTTTGGCTGACCGTGCTCTTGCTGCCGCTCGCGGTGGCGGCACCTCAGGTCACGCTGCTGCGAATAGAGGGCGCGATCACGCCCGCTACGGTCGAATACGTGCTGGGCGGGCTTGCCCAGGCCGCGCAGGGGCAATCCGGCCTGGTGGTGCTGGAAATGGATACGCCCGGCGGCCTGGACACCTCCATGCGCCGCATCATCAAGGAGATTCTCGCCTCCCCCGTTCCGGTCGCTGCATTCGTCTATCCGAGCGGCGCGCGCGCGGCAAGCGCCGGCACCTACATCCTCTACGCGAGCCACATCGCCGCGATGGCGCCCGCGACCAACCTCGGGGCGGCGACGCCGGTCCAGATCGGCCTCGGCGGCATCGGGGGCGAACCGGCATCCGAGCCTGAAACGAAGAAGAAGGATGATCGCGCGAAAGAGCCGCGCGAAAGCGCTAAGCAGTCCACAGGCGGCGCGATGGCCAAGAAGCAGGTTCACGACGCCTCCGCGTACATCCGCGGCCTGGCGCAATTGCGCGGAAGGAATGCGCAGTGGGCCGAGCGCGCCGTGCGCGAGGCGGTGAGCCTGTCCGCGTCCGAGGCTTTGAAGCTGAACGTCATCGACCTCGTCGCTACCGACGTGCCGGACCTGCTCGAGAAGCTGCACGGCCGCAGCGTCAAAGCGGCGGGGATCGAGCG
>MEQZ01000225.1:5769-19168 GCA_001770425.1 Betaproteobacteria bacterium RIFCSPLOWO2_02_FULL_65_20
CGTCGCCGTCGAGCCGAACTGGCGCACGCGGCTGCTCGCGGTGATCACCGACCCGAGCATCGCGCTGATCCTGATGATGATCGGAATCTACGGCCTGCTGTTCGAATTTTCCCATCCGGGATTCGCGCTCCCCGGCATCCTCGGCGGGATCTGCCTGCTGCTCGCGCTGTACGCGTTTCAGCTGCTGCCGATCAATTACGCGGGTCTCGGGCTGATCCTGCTGGGCATCGCACTGATGGTGGGCGAAGCGTTCGTTCCCAGCTTCGGCGTGCTCGGCATCGGCGGCATCGCCGCATTCGTCATCGGCGCGGTGATCCTGATCGACGCCGACATCCCCGGATACGGCGTCCCGCTTGGCCTGGTCGTGCCGCTTTCCGCCTTCAGCGCCGCCGCGCTGTTCTTCGTCGTCACCATGGCGCTGAAGGCCAGGCGGCGGCCGGTGGTGAGCGGGCGCGACGAAATGATAGGCGCATCCGGAGAAGTGCTGGAGGACTTCACCGGCGAAGGCTGGGCGCGCGTGCACAGCGAGACCTGGCGCGTATCCAGCGCCGCGCCGCTGAAGGCGGGACGGCGGCCGGTGGTGAGCGGGCGCGACGAAATGATAGGCGCATCCGGAGAAGTGCTGGAGGACTTCACCGGCGAAGGCTGGGCGCGCGTGCACAGCGAGACCTGGCGCGTATCCAGCGCCGCGCCGCTGAAGGCGGGACAGAGCGTCCGCGTGACGGGCGTTCGCGGCCTCGTGCTGGCGGTGAAACCCGAAGGAGGTGAATCATGATCTGGGAATTTGGCTGGTTTGCCGTCGCGTTCATAGTCATCGCGCTGGTCTTCTCGATGTTCCGCATTCTGCGCGAGTACGAGCGCGGCGTCGTGTTCACGCTCGGTCGCTTCTGGAAGGTGAAGGGCCCCGGCCTGATCGTCATCATTCCCGGCATCCAGCAGATGGTGCGCGTCGACCTGCGCACGCGGGTGATGGACGTACCGAGCCAGGACGTGATCTCGCGCGACAACGTGTCGGTGAAGGTCAACGCCGTGGTGTACCTGCGCGTGGTCGACCCGGAGAAGGCCATCATCCAGGTGGAGGACTTCATCCAGGCCACCAGCCAGTTCGCGCAGACGACCCTGCGCTCGGTGCTCGGCAAGCACGAACTGGACGAGATGCTCGCCGAGCGCGAGCGCCTGAACCTGGACATCCAGCAGGCGCTCGATATCCAGACCGATGCCTGGGGCATCAAGGTCGCGAACGTCGAGATCAAGCATGTGGACATCAACGAGACCATGGTGCGCGCGATCGCCCGCCAGGCCGAGGCCGAGCGCGAGCGGCGCGCCAAGGTGATCCACGCCGAGGGCGAACTGCAGGCCTCCGAGAAGCTGCTGCAGGCCGGCGAGGTGCTCGCCGCGAGCCCGCAGGCGATGCAGCTGCGCTACCTGCAGACGCTCACGGCGATCGCCGGGGACAAGAGTTCCACCATCGTGTTTCCGGTGCCGATGGATATTCTCAAACCCCTGGTCGAGGCGATGTCGGCTGCCAAGCCAGGCGGGAACTGAGCGACAGTTCGAGTCAGCGCATATCGGCCGCGCATTCGCGGCCGACTTCAATTCGCGCGGCGCATGGCGCCCCCGGCTTCCGGGTGGCCTGCGCCGCGACTGAATGGAACCGATAGCCTCGGCGGTGCCGGCAGTCCGAGTATCCGGTACAGGTTGGCGAGCTTGGCGCGGAACAGCCGCTCGAACGCCGAAACCGTTTCGTCCGGGTTGTAGTCGCCCGGCCACCAGAACCAGTCCGAGCCCTCGCAGTCGGCCAGCTGCCTCAGCGCGGCAGCCTGCTGCTCGGCGCTCAGCCGGCCGCTGGTGAGGACGTGATCGAAGCTCGTCTTGGCCGCGCACAACAGGTCCCAGGCGCGGTTCTTGTCCGGCGACCCGATCCAGGTCGAGAAGTCGCCGTAGACCCAGCTTCCGGAGACCAGCGTTGCAAGCTCGCCGAACGCGGGCGGCGCAGGCGCCCCCCGCGCGGTTTCCTCCAGCCAGGCGCTGAAGGTCGTGGTGCGCATACCCGCATGCGCCTCGAGCGACTCGTACAGGTCGGACAGAAAGTAGTAGCCGTTGTACGGGTAGTGCTCCCATGCGTTCTCGCCGTCCAGGATCACGCTCACCAGCGGTCGCCGCCCCGCGGGCGCGCTGCGCGCGATCGACTCGAGCTCGCCGATGAAATTCGCCGCCGCGTCGCGGCCGTGCCATTTTGAATACTCGAAGCCGATGAGGTCAGACAGCCGGTCGTCGCGAAAAAAGCAGGCGAGGCCCGCACCCGGCATCCGGTAAGGCCGATAAAGGTACTCGCCGCGCTGCGCCGGCAACGCGCCGCCTTTGCGCAGGCTGTTCGCGAGCACCGCCTCGCCGCTCGCGGTCCAGGCCACGCCCTGCGCGCCGAGCAGCGCCAGATACGCCGGCGATAGCGCGCCTTCGGCCGGCCACACGCCGCGCGCAGGCACGGCGAACCGGCGCACGTGCCCCTGCAGCGCCGCTTCGAGTTGCGCGTTGACGCGTCCGCGGCCGCCGGCGTAGCCCGCCGCCTCGGGCAGCTTCATGCCTGGCCGGGCGTCGAGCGCGCTGCGAAAATCGAGCAGCAGCGGCGCAAGGGGATGGTGGTGCGGAGTCGTCGACAGCTCGATGCGGCCCGATTCGGCCAGGCGCCGGTAGCGCGGAATCAGTTCGCGCATCAGGTCCGCGATGGCGTTCAGCAGGCTCGTCCGGTCGTCGCGCCTGAATCTGCCGCCGGCGGCCATCAGCCTCGCAACCACTTCGGACCCGCGCCGCACGCTTTCGCCCGTCCAGGACAGGTGATACCAGGTGAGCAGATCGTAGATGTACTGGTCCGAGAGGTAGGCGTATGCCTCCCCACCCGGGGACTGGAGCGACAGGAACAGGTCGTGCAAGCGCTTGTACGGCGGAAACGGCTCGATCAGCTTGCGTTGGTCCGCCGCGAGGCAGCGCTCCAACGCCAGTGTGCGCTCGGCTTCGGTGAGCGGCGCTGCATCGCCGTGGGCGAGCAGCCGCAGCAGCGGATCGCGCAGCTCGCCGCTGGCGAACTGCGCGCAGTAGTCCTCGATCTGGTCGAGCAGCACCGGCACGAGATTGACCACCGCATGCATCCCCGGATGGTGCTCCAGGTGCCAGGCCATGTCGGTGTAGTCCTTGATCGCATGCAGATACACCCAGGGCAGCGTGAACTCCCCTGTTGCATGGTCGCGATAGTCCGGCTGATGCATGTGCCATGCCAGGACGAGGTCGAGCGGCTGGCCCATGAAGTCCGCTGCTAGCGCAGGTAGTGGACCTGCTGGCCGAGCATCTCTGGCACGATCAGCGTCACGCCCCGCTCGGTGACGTCGAAGTGCTTGCGGTCCTCGTCGGGATCGACGCCCGCCACCAGGCCTGCGGGCAGGCGGCAATACTTCTCGACGACGACGCGCTTGAGCACCACGTTGCGCCCGATGTCGGCGCCGGGCATGATCACCGAGTCCTCGACGTTGGCGTAGCTGTGCACGCGGACGCTCGAAAACAGCAGCGAGCGGCGCACCGTGGCGCCGCTGATGATGCAGCCCCCGGACACCATCGAGTCGATGGCCTGGCCACGGCGGCCGTCGTCGTCGAACACGAACTTCGCCGGCGGCAGCTGTTCCTGGTGGGTCCAGATCGGCCAGCCCTGGTCGTAAATGTCCAGATCGGGCACGACCTTGGTCAGTTCCATGTTCGCTTCCCAGTACGCGTCGATGGTGCCCACGTCGCGCCAGTAGGGCTCGCCGCCTCCCCGCATGATGCAACTGTCGCCGAGCCGGTGCGCGACCACCCGGTAGCCGCGCTGGATCAGATGCGGAATGATGTCCTTGCCGAAATCGTGGCTGGAGCGGGGGTCGTCGGCGTCGCGCATGAGCTGCTCGTACAGGAACCGCGCGTTGAAAACGTAGATGCCCATGCTGGCAAGCGCGCTGTCCGGCCGGCCCGGCTCGGCCACGGGCTGCTTGGGCTTCTCGTGGAACGCCCTGACCCGCAACGCATCGTCCACCGTCATCACGCCGAAGCTGCTCGCCTCCGCGAGCGGCACCTCGACGCAGCCGACGGTCATGTCGGCATCTTTCGCCACGTGGTCCGCGACCAGCTTACCGTAGTCCATCTTGTAGACGTGGTCCCCGGCGAGGATCAGGACGAACTGCGCGTCATGGCGGCGCAGGATGTCCAGGTTCTGGTGCACCGCGTCCGCGGTGCCCTTGTACCACTCCGCCGTGACCCGCTGCTGTGCCGGCAGCAGTTCGATGAACTCGCCGAAGCGCCCGTCCAGGAACGACCATCCCTGCAGGACATGCCGGATCAGGCTCTGCGCCTTGTACTGCGTGCAGATGCCGATGCGCCTGATCCCGGAATTGACGCAGTTGGAAAGCGGAAAATCGATGATCCGGAACTTGCCGCCGAACGGCACCGCGGGCTTCGCGCGCCAGTCGGTCAGGCGCCCGAGCCGCGTCCCCCTGCCACCGGCCAGGATGATCGCGAGCGTGGCCCGGTTGAGGTGGGTAACGAACTGCGAACCCGGCATGATCCTGCCGCGCTGCTCGCGCTCGTCGTCGGTTTGCGTCGCCTGGTTCACGATTACCCCTCGCTACCGTCCTTTGCTTCTATCCTCGGGACTGCAGCTCGTTGCCGCGATGCGCTGCCAATCACCGCCCAGGGCGCGCTGCGGTCCCCGCGTTCACCCGGACATCAGGATTTCCTCAGCTTCGCATCGACCTCGGCTTCGGCCTCCAGCCAGTCCTGCACCTCGCCGCCCGCCGCGAAACCCCGCGACTGGGCGCGGTTGTACGCCGCTTCCGCAATCATCCGGTACCGTTCCTCCGGCGTGACTGCCGCCGGTGAACCCGCCGCGGGCCGCCGCGGTGCCGCGTGACGCCGGGGTGCAGCCGCACCCCGGGAGGACGGCGAGGTTTTTTTCGCCGCACCTGGCGCAGACTGACGCTTGGTCTTTGCCGCTGGTTGCTTCGTAGCCATTTTCCCCTCCTGCGAGGATGCCGCGAATACGACCCACTGAACTCAGTATTTGCCCTTACGGTACTACCTGGATTGACTTGGATCAAGACAGAACCAGCGCTCACCGAAGGGCAATCGCGCGCGCGCCCAGCATGCCCAGCGCGGCGTTGGTGACCACGTGAACGGGAATGCGTGCCATGCGGGCGGCGAACCGCCCCTTCGCGTTGAAGGCGGCGACGAACGCACCGCGCTGGAGCGCGGGAAGGATGCGCGGCGCGATTCCGCCGGCGACGAACACGCCGCCGTGCGCGAGCACGGACAGCGCAAAGTCTCCGGCGACCGCGCCGTAGGCTTCGATGAACAGGTCGAGCGCACGACCGGCGAGCGGGTCGCCGCGCTCGAGCGCGAAACGCGCGATGGCAGCGGCCTTGTCCTCGCGAGCCAGCGCCCCGGCCAACTCGGGCGACTCCGGCGCCGCACCGCGTTCGCGCACGAATGCGTAAATGTTCGCCAGTCCCGGTCCTGACACCACCTGCTCGATGCCGACGCGTCCCGCTGCCGCATGAATATGGCGCCACAACTCGCACTGCTCGGGCGTGGATGGCGCGAACCCGGTGTTGCCGCCCTCGCCGGCGACCACTTCGTAGCGCCCGCCCTGCCATAGACGAAACGCGACCCCCAGTCCGGTTCCGGCACCCAGCACCACCTGCGGCGCGCGCGCGACCGGCTCCCCGGGCTGCAGCGCGGCGAGGTCCGACGGCGCGAGCTGCGCGATCCCGCTTGCGGCCGCGACGAAATCGTTTACCAGCCGCACCCGCCCGATGCCGAATCGCGCGGCGAGCGCGGTGCCGTCGATCTCCCACGGCCGGTTGGTCAGGCGCACGCGGTCGCCATCGACCGGGCCTGCCACGCCGAGCACGGCGGTCTCGATGTCTCCCGGCCCGATCGCTTGAGCGCGCGCATCGGCGAGAAAGCGCGTGAGCAGCTCGTCGAACCCTCCGAATGCCGCGTCGGCATAGCGCCGCTCGAACAGGGCCCGCGCGCCGCCGTCCGTGCGCTCGAGAAGCTGGAGCAGCGTCTTCGTGCCGCCGACGTCTGCCGCGATGATCATGATCGTCCTCTCACTACCCGGGTGCAGCGATGGACCGCCGCGCGACCCACCGGGAATAATATGCTAACCTGCTTGCGCTGCACCCAGCATGCTGCCCCGCAATTGAACGCCCCGCCCATCCGCCTCCTTTTCGCCACCTCTGAATGCGCACCGCTGGTCAAGACAGGCGGCCTGGGCGATGTCAGCGCCTCGCTTCCCGCGGCGCTCGCGCGCCTGGGCGTCGACGTGCGCTTGCTGCTCCCGGGTTACAGCCAGGTGCTGGAGGCGCTCCCCGATGCGCGCGAACTCGCGAGCATCCCGGCGCGCGATGCGTTTCCGCCTGCCGCGCTGCTCGCGGCACAGGGTCCGCACGGCGTGCCGCTGCTGGTCCTCGACTGCCCTGCGCTGTACCGGCGTCGCGGCGGCCCGTATCTGGACTCCGAGGGGCGCGACTGGGCCGACAATGCGCTGCGCTTCGGCCTGCTCGCGCGCGTGGCCGCGGATCTGGGAACTGATGCCGGCCCGCTCGACTGGCGCGCGGACGTCGTCCACTGCAACGAATGGGAGACGGGTCTGGCTCCCGCCTATTTGCATTACGCGCCGGGCGCGCGGGCCGCGAGTGTGATCACGATTCACAATCTCGCGTTCCAGGGCCTTTTCGCACCCGAGTACCTGCCGGCGCTCGGCCTGCCGCCCTCCAGCTTTTCCGCCGACGGCCTGGAATACCACGGGAAGATTTCGTTTCTAAAGGCCGCGCTGCGCTACGCCGACGCGATCACCACCGTGAGCCCGAACTACGCGCGCGAGATCCAGAGCGAGCCGCTGGGATTCGGATTTCACGGCCTGCTTGCGGCGCGCAGCGATGCGCTGACCGGGATCCTGAACGGCATCGACACCGAGCTGTGGGATCCCTCGACCGACGCGCTGATCCCGCAGCGTTACGACGCGAACTCGCTCGCCGCAAAGCGCGTGAACACGCGCGCGCTGCAGCACAGGATGGGCCTCGCCGAGGACGATTCGATCCCCGTGCTGGGCGTGGTGAGCCGCTTCGCGCACCAGAAGGGCCTGGACCT
This sequence comes from Betaproteobacteria bacterium RIFCSPLOWO2_02_FULL_65_20, assembly GCA_001770425.1. Classification (GTDB taxonomy): domain Bacteria; phylum Pseudomonadota; class Gammaproteobacteria; order Burkholderiales; family SG8-39; genus JACQTO01. The sequence goes on from MEQZ01000225.1 coordinate 12,943, forward strand.
GTTGCTGCAGATCGCGCACCGGCTGGCGGCGCTGCCGGCGCAACTGGCGATCCAGGGCGTCGGCGACGGCGATATCCAGAGCGCGTTCGCCTCGCTCGCGCAGCGGCATCCGGGGAAGATCGCGGTCAGCATCGGATTCGACGAGGCCCTCGCGCACCTGATCGAAGCCGGCGCGGACATGTTCCTGATGCCGTCGCGGTTCGAGCCCTGCGGCATGAACCAGATGTACAGCCAGCGCTATGGCACACCCCCGGTGGTGCACGCGACGGGTGGCCTGGCCGATTCGGTGGTCGACTGCAATCCGCGCACACTCGCCGGCGGCACCGCAGCCGGTTTCGTGTTCAGGTCTGCGGGCGCGGTGGATTTCCTGGGTGCGGTCGAGCGCGCCGTGGCCGCGTGGCGCGACCCTGCCACCTGGACGGCATTGCAGCGCAACGGCATGGCGCGGGATTTCGGCTGGGGCGCGAGCGCAGCCCGGTACCTGGAGATCTACCGCCGCCTCGCCGGGCCCGCCGCCGGGGTTAGACCCATGTCATGAGCCCCGTTTCCAGGGGGTGCGTCAGCAGCAGGTGGCAGGGATAGATGCGGATGCGGTAGTCGAACTTGCCGCACAGTTCGGAGGCGAAATCGATCGCGTAGCGGTGCTCGCCGGTTTCGGCGATCGGTCCCGCGCTCGCCAGCCCGTGCCGGCGCGTGTAGTCCTCGCCTTGCACGCCGTCGACGGTCGTGACCAGCATCTCCGCGGTGATGTCCTCCGGCGCGAGTCCGTTCAGCCTGACGCCGATTTCGATGCGCAGGCTGTCACCGTAACGCACCCGCCGCGTCGGCGCATCGAGGCGGCGCACGGTCACGCCGGGCCAGGCGCTGCGCACCCGCGCCTTCCATTTCGCCACCGCCCTGGCGGTCTCGTGTCCGCGCTCCAGGTAGATCCGTCCCTGCCGCGCCGCCGGCAGATAGAATTTCGACACGTATTCGTTCAACATGCGCGCCGCGCTGAAGTGCGCCAGGATGCTCGCCATCGACCGCTTGGCAAGCTTCACCCAGCCCGGCGAGTAGCCCATGTCGCCGCGTCCGTAATAAAGCGGAATGACTTGATCCTGCAGGACTTCGTACAGCGTCCGCGCCTCCTCTGCGTCGCGCGTGTACTGGTCGAGCGCCTCCGACGCGGGCTTGATCGCCCAGCCGTTGTCTTCCTGGTAGCCCTCGCCCCACCAGCCGTCAAGCACCGACAGGTTGATCACGCCGTTGATGCCGGCCTTCATTCCCGAGGTGCCGGACGCCTCCAGCGGATAGATCGGGTTGTTCAGCCACACGTCGACCCCCGACACGAGCCGGCGCGCGAGCCGCATGTCGAAGCCTTCCACCAGCAGGATCTTGCCTTCGAATTCCGGCGTGTGCGCCACCTTGGCCACCCGCCTGATCAGTTCCCGCCCGGGCTCATCCGCCGGATGCGCCTTGCCGGCGAAGATGAACAGCACCGGCCGCTTCAGGTCCGAGGTGATCTGGCGCAGCCAGTCGATATTCTCGAACAGCAGCGTGGCGCGCTTGTAGGTGGCGAACCGGCGCGCGAATCCGATCGTGAGCACGTTGGGATTGTCCGGGTCGGCGAGCCGCAGCAGGCGGTCGAGGTGCGCTTCGCTGCCCCGGTTGCGGAAATGCTGCGTTTTCAGGCGAAAGCGCACCAGGTGCAGCATCTGCGCCTTCAGGTACTGGTGCCTGCTCCACAGGATATGGTCGGGAATGGCGGCGATGCGCTCCGCACAGGCAGGATCGTCGAAACGCTGCATCCATCCGAAGCCGAGGAACCGGTCGAAGATCTCCGCCCAGTCCGGCGACATGAATGTCGGCACGTGAACGCCGTTGGTCACATAGCCCAACGGATTCTCCTCCGGCGGAACCTGCGGCCAGAGGTCCTTCAGCATCCGCGCGCTCACCCCGCGGTGGATGCGCGACACACCGTTCTGGAAGCGCGATCCGCGCGCCGCCAGCGCGGTCATGTTGAACTCGTGGCTGCCCGGCGCGCGCCCCAGCGCGAGCAGGGTCTCCCTGTCCAGGTGCAGCTCGCGGCAGTAATGGTCGAAACAACCGGCGACCATGTCCTCGGAAAACCGGTCGTGTCCGGCCGGCACGGCGGTGTGCGTCGTGAAAACCGTGTTCGCCGCGACTGCTTCGAGCGCGCCCTCGAAATCCAGCCCGTCCTCGCGCATGAACCGGCGGATCCGCTCCAGCACCAGGAACGCCGCGTGGCCCTCGTTCATGTGCCAGATGGTGGGCTTGATGCCCAGCGCGTCGAGCGCGCGCGCGCCGCCGATGCCGAGCACGATCTCCTGCATGATGCGCGTCTCGCGGTCCCCTCCGTAGAGCCGGTGCGTAATGTGCCGGTCGCGTTCGCCGTTCTCCGGGAGATCGGTGTCCAGCAGGTAGATCCGGACGTGACCGACCTGTACCTGCCACAATTTCACCGACACGTCGCGCCCGTCCACCTCGACCTGGACCCGTACCTCGGCGCCGTCGCGCATCACCGGCGTCACCGGGAGGTCGTCGAACTCCGAATCGACGTGGACGGCGTGCTGGTTACCCTCGCCATCGATGGTCTGCGAGAAATACCCCTGCCGGTAAAGCAGCCCGACGCCGACGAACGGCAGCTTCGCGTCGCTGGCCGCCTTGCAGTGGTCGCCGGCGAGAATGCCCAGGCCGCCGGAATAGATCGGCAGGCTCTCGTGGAAGCCGAATTCGAAACAAAAATACGCCACCAGCTCGTCCGCACCGAGCAGCGCGGAGCCGTTCGCGCCCGGCGTCGCGTCGTGCTCGGTGTCGTGGACCGAGAGCACCCGGTTGTAGCTGTACAGGTACTCGGGGTCCTGCGCGGCCTGCTCGAGCCGTTCTTCGCCGACGCGCTTGAGCAGGACCTTGGGACTGTGGCCCGTGGCGTCCCACAGCGCCGGGTGCAGCCGCGCGAACAGCGACCGCGCGTGCCGGTCCCAGCCGTACCACAGGTCGTTGGCGAGCTCTTCGAGGCGGTTCAGCCGCTTTGGTATCTTGGGATTGACTTCGAGTACATAACCCGTTCCTGCGCGTTCCATCTCGCTCCCCATCTGGTCTCGGCGCCGCAGCGCCGGCTGCAACCGGTTCCATCTTAGCGCAACCCGCCGCCGCGCGACGCGTGCCTGAACCGTGGTGACCGACTGAAGGGCGGCGCGCTCGCGGCTATCGCACCGCGGCGCGCTGGGTCGCGGGCGACAGGCGCCACACGCCTATGAGCAGCAGCGCGCCGAGCAGTGCGGCACCCGCCTGAATCTCCACGCGCGGAACGATCGTGCCCACGATGCACGCGACCAGCACCAGCCGCAGCGGCCAGACAATGGTCCTGCGCCCGAGGTATCCATGCAGCGCGAGCGACGCGAACGTGACCATGGCCGCGCCGAAGATCAAGGCCGTGACGACGCTGACGGATCCGCCCTCCATGTTGAGGCCGGGATTGAACAGGAAGAAGAACGGCAGCACGAAGCCGCCCACTGCCAGTTTCATCGCCTGGCCGCCCAGCGCCATCGGGTTCACCCCCGCGATCGCGCTCGCCGCGAAGTTTGCCACCGCCACCGGCGGCGTGATCGCCGAGAGGCAGGAGAAGTACAGCACGAACAGGTGCACCTGCATCTCGGGCAGGTTGAAGTGCTGGCGCAGCACGGGCACGAGCAGGGCGGCGCCCATGATGTACACCGCAGGCGTGGGCATGCCCATGCCGAGCAGGATCAGGAACACCGCGGCGAGGATGAGCGTGGGAACGAGCAGCCCGCCGGACAGATAGGTGATCAGCAGCGTGAACTTGCCGGCGAGCGCGCTGATCTCGATCGCGCCTATCACTACGCCCGCCCCGGCCACCGCGCCCACCAGCGGAACCAGCTGGGTGATGGTGTCGGTGCAGCACTGCACGAAACGGCGCGGCCCGATCGCTGACTCGCGCCAGAACCAGGAGAGCACGATCACCGCGGCGGTCGAACCGGCGGCCACATAGACCGGCGTGTAGCCCATCATCAGCAGCCCGACCAGCGCACCGAGCGGCAGCAGATGGCGCCAGCCGCGCGTGATCGCGCGATGCAGGGGCACGATCTGGTCCTCGGGCATGCGCGCCTCGTTGTTGCGCACCGCCTCGTTGTGCACCAGGATGTAGATCGAGGTGTAATACAGCAGCGCCGGCAGCAGCGACGCGAGCGCGATGGTCGCGTAGGCGATGCCGGTGAGGTCGGACATGATGAAGGCCACCGCCCCCATCACCGGCGGCAGCATCGCGCCGCCGCTCGAGGCGGTGGCTTCGATCGCGCCGGCGCGCACGGCCGAAATGCCCATTTTCTTCATGATCGGAATGGTGAGCGGCCCGGTGGTCGCAACGTCGGCCGTCGGGCTGCCGGAGACCGAGCCGTAGAGCCCGCTCGCGGTCACGCAGGCCTTCGCCGCGCCGCCGACCATGCGTCCGGTGAGCGCGCCCGCCAGCTCGAAGAACAGCTTGCCTCCGCCCGCCTTGTCGAAGAAGTTTCCGAACAGCACGAACAGGAAGGCATAGGTCGCGGCAACCTCGAGCGGCGAGCCAAAGATGCCGCTGGTCATCACCGTCATCTCTTCGATGAAGTACGCAACGCTGAAATTCTCGTGTTTGAGCGGTCCCGGCATCAGGTGGCCGAAGAAAGTGAACGCGAGCAGCACCAGCACCACCGAGGTGAGGCCCCAGCCGGTGCAGCGCCGGCACAGCTCGATCACCAGCACCAGCAGCGTGAAACCCACCACGATGTCCGCTGCGGTCGGCTGCGAGAAGCCGCGGCTCCAGTTGAGGAACTTGTCGTCGAGAACGATGTAATACAGGGCGACCGCGAACGAGATCGCAGCGAGTGCGATGTCGGCCCAGGCGAGCTTGTCGCGGTTTCGGTTCGCGGTCGTGGTCAGGAACGCGATCGGGAACGTGATCGCGATGAAAATCGAGATGTCGAGGTGGTAATTGGCGGTGAAAGCGCGCGCCGAGATCGCGAACGCCTCGAGCGCCGCGTACGGAAGACCGAGGAGCTTGAGCTCCGCGACAGCGTGCAGCGCGACGTCGCCGATGACCGTGGCGAGCGCACTGATCCACAGCACGTACAGCGCCGCGGCCACCGATCCAGCGGAGATGAGCACCGACCAGGCGCCGCCCGGGCGGTGCCTGCTGCCTTCCCGAATCAGACGCCAGAACGGGTGCGCTGCCGGGTCGGATCCCGTCGCCGGCACATGCTCCTGCGACATCAGGCGCGCAACTGCCGCGGACTTACTTCAGCAACCCCTTTTCCTTGTAGTAGCGCAGCGCGCCCGGATGGAAAGGCAGCTTGGCCGGGTTCTTGATCATGGCCGCGGTCGTGAAGGTCTTCAGCGAGCCGCCGATTTTCTGGACCCGGTCCTGGTTCTCCGCGACCGCCTTCACGTACTTGTACACCACCTCGTCGGGGGTGTGCGCGCCGACCAGGAGCGAGACCCACTGCCTCACGGTCGGGTACTCCTTCTCCAGGAAGGGGTAGTCGTTCTTGCCCACCATGCCCACGGTGAAGTCGAACACCGCCGCGGCCTGCCTGGTCTTGGCCGGATCATCGTCGATCCAGATGAGCGGGCGCTTGCTCGACACGTCCTTGATCAGCGAATCGCCCAGGTTGCGCACGTTCATGAACACGTCGGCCTTGTCGTCCAGAATCGCGTTCAGGCCGATGGAGCTGTTGCCCAGCACGTAGCTGCCGCCCCACTTCTGGATGTCGTCAATGGTGAAGCCGTGCGCCTTCATCATCTCGTAGGGCCCGCCTATGGTCGTCTGCGGGTTGTCCGGGCGGTTGATCGCGAGCCGTATCCGCGGCTTCTTCGCCGCGATGTCCGCAAAGCTCTTGATGCCGTTCGCGTCGGCCCAGGACTTGGTCATGAGCACGTGGATGTACTGCACGTCGTAGAGCATCATCGCCAGGCTGAACTTGCCCTTCAGCGGCGCCTTGAATGGGAACTTGCCCTCGTTGGCGAGACGCACTTCGGTGCCGGTCGCGGTCGCGGTGAAGTCCGCCTGGCCCTCGGCGATCGCGAGCACGCCGCCGCCAGGGGAGTTCGGCTTGAACGACACCGCCGAGCCGGGATAGATGTCGCGCACCACGGCATTCAGCCCCTCGACCATGGCGCGCGGATAGCCGGTCGGCGTGGCGCCGGTCACGGTGGCCGTGATCGCGTTCTTGTC
>MEQZ01000225.1:19185-34776 GCA_001770425.1 Betaproteobacteria bacterium RIFCSPLOWO2_02_FULL_65_20
CATGGCGCGCGGATAGCCGGTCGGCGTGGCGCCGGTCACGGTGGCCGTGATCGCGTTCTTGTCGTCGAAACCAGCCAGCGCCGGCGCGGTCAGCACGGCGAGCACGGCTGTGGCAAGCAAGGTACGGGCTTTCAGCATTGTCATCTCCTCCTCAAGATCGAAAACCGTTCGATTCTACGCTCGTGGCTAACGTTTGGATATGGCCTCAGGACTCCGGGCGCGCGTCCGCGCGGCTGGCCGCGCTGCGATCGCGGCACAAACCGTCGGACCCCGTACGCATATACCCTGATTGCGTCCTGAGATAGTCCGCAGGGATTCGCGCCGAAGTCGCGGTTCAGCGCTCAGTTCGCCGTGATCTTGGCTTCCTTGACCACCCTGCCCCAGGTGACGTACTCGCGCTCGATGTAGGCGGCGAGCTCTGCTCTCGTTCCGGGCATGGGGTCCAGGCCGTGTCCGCTCAACTGTTCACGAATGCCCTTGTCCCCGAGCACCTTGACCAGGTCGCGGTGCAGGCGGCCGAGGATGTCCTCGGGCGTCTTTGCGGGCGCCATGTACGCATACCAGTTGGTCGCCTCGTAGCCCGGGTAGCCCAATTCGGCGATCGTCGGCACCTCCGGCAGATAGGCCGTGCGCTGCGCCCCCGTGACCGCGATCGCGACCAGCCTGCCCGCCTTGACGAACGCGCCGGCCGATGCAGGCGTGGCGAAGGCCGACGGAATCTGGCCGCCCAGCAGGTCCTTGACCGCCGGTCCGCCGCCTTTGTACGGTACGTGCACGATGTCGATCTTCGCCATGCTGCCGAAAAGCGCGCCTGCGAGATGGGCGGCGCCGCCGATGCCAGAGGAGCCGTAGGTGATCGAGCCCGGCTTCTCCTTCGCCAGCTTGACGTACTCGGCGAGCGTCTTCACGTTGAGCGAAGGGTTGACCACCAGCACGTTCGGAAACACGACGGCCATGGTGATCGGCGCGAGGTCGCGCCGCGGATCGTACGGGAGTTTGGCGACGATGTGCGGCGCCACGGTCAGCGAACCGATCGATCCGAGCAGGATCGTATAGCCGTCCGGCGCCGACTTCGCCACGTAGTCGGTGGCGATGTTGCCGCCGGCACCGGGCTTATTCTCCACCACCACCGTCTGGCCCATTTCCTCGGCGAGCTTCTTGGCGATGATGCGCGCGGCGGTGTCCGTGCCGCCGCCCGGCGCGAAGCCGATGACCATGTTGATCGGCCGGCTCGGATAGCCCTGCGCGAACGCGTTCGCCGCTGCCGCGAGGCAGAGCCCGGTAACGATGCTGCGAATCAGCATAGAACTAGATCCTTTCTTGGAGTCTGTTGCGAAACGAGAGGACGCGGTCGGGATGCCCGCGCCGCCGCCCCCTCAAACCCGCCTGGAGCATAATCCAGTCCAGCTTACCCGTGTAGCTTACGTCAGGATGGATTATTTTCCCAGCATGCACGGCACGGCTCGTCGAACGCGGCCCGGAACGGCCCGCGCGAGACGGGGGTGCCGGCGCTTGACTCGCTTCGCGCGTCCAGTGCATGATCGGCTCACTCGCCCGTTGCGCGGCATCCGCGAAGCGCGCATCGGGCAGCCGAACGCGCGCCGCTCGCCCCTGGTCGAGCAAGGGGCGCACAGATCGCCGAATGGAAATCGCCGCGCTGCATCCACGCAGGATAACGGCAACGGGCGGATTCATGATTTTCCTGTCATTCTGAGGGCGAGGATGCTTGCGGTCGAGAACGTCACGAAGCGCTTCATCATCTCCGACGGCGCGATCAGCGCGCTGGAAGGCCTGTCGCTCGCGGTGCCCAAGGGGCATTTCGTCGCCGTCATCGGCCCGAGCGGATGCGGCAAGTCGACGCTGTTCAACATCATCGGCGGACTCGTCGACGACTACCAGGGGCGGGTTCTGATCGATGGGCACGCGATCGACGGCACGCACCACGACGTCGGCATGGTGTTCCAGGAGGAATCGACATTTCCGTGGCTCACCACGATCGAGAACGTCGCTTTTCCGCTCGACGCCGCCGGGATGGCGAAGCCCGAGCGACTCGAGCGCGCGCGCGCGCTGCTGCGTCTTGTCGGCCTGGACGGATTCGAGCAGCGCTATCCGGCCGAGCTCTCGGGCGGGATGCGCCAGCGCACCGCGATCGCGCGCACGCTCGCCTTCGAACCCAAGCTGCTGCTCATGGATGAGCCCTTCGGTGCGCTGGACGAGCAGACCCGGCTGTTGCTCGGCGACCAGGTGCTGCGCATCCACCGCGAACTCGGGCAGACGACGCTGCTGATCACGCACAGCATCACCGAGGCGGTCCAGCTCGCGGACCAGGTGGTGGTGATGAGCTACCGGCCGGGCCGCGTGAAACGCGTTGTGACGATCGATCTGCCGCGCCCGCGCAGCTCGGAAATCGTCTCCAGCCCGGAGTTCGGCCGGCTGGTGGCCTCGATATGGAGCGACCTGCGCGAGGAAGCCTCGCGCGGCATGCAGGACCTGGAGACGAGCGCGCTCGCCGGCCGCTGAGCGGGAACGGGGCGCGGCGGCGCGGTTTTCGTCACTTGCGAGTTTACTGTTGACAATTCTGGAGAAGAATCTGGATTTTTATACGTCTCGCGATTTTGGACCGTTGCGCAGTTGCAACGGTCCACAATCGAGAGAGTAGGGGCGTCAAAGGCAGCCCAGTTGGTTCCGGCTTGTCCGGCTTGGGGAAACGTCTGGATGGACAACAACGTAGGAGGAGCAATGAAGACGAAAACGGGATTGAGCAAGAGACTGAACGGACTCGCTTATGGAATGGGACTGGCGCTCGCGGCTTGCGCCGGCGGGGCGCTCGCGCAGGACACGGTTCGTGCCGCAGTGGGCCAGCGCGGCAACTTCGACACCCTGTTCATCTCGCAGGGCGTGGATGCCGGAATCTTCAAGCGCGAAGGTCTGCAGATCGAAATCACCTGGACGCGCGGCGGCGCCGAGACACTGCAGGCGGTGATCACCAACAGCGCCGACGTGGCGATCGCGAACGGCATCCTCGGCGTGATCGGGGCGGTCTCCAAGGGCGCGCCGCTCAAGATCGTGAGCGCGCAGATGACGGGCGCGCCCGACCTTTTCTGGTACGTCAAGGCCGACAGCCCGGTGAAGTCGATGAAGGACATGACCGGGCGCAGCATGGGCTACTCGCGTCCCGGCTCGTCCACCGATTTGATCGGCCACGCGCTGGCCGATCATTTCGGGGTGAAGCCCAAGTTCGTCTCGACCGGCGGAATCCCTGACACCCGCACGCAGGTCATGTCGGGCCAGATCGAGGCCGGATGGTCGGTGCCGCACTTCAACTTCGACCTGCTGAACGAAGGCAAGATCCGCATCATCGCGCGCGGCACCGAGCTGGCCTCGCTCGCCGAGCAGACGGTGCGCGTCAACGTCGCGGGCCAGAAGTTCCTCACCGAACGGCGCGATGTCGCACGCCGCTTCATGAAGGCGTATCACGACTCGATCGAGTGGGTGTACGCGAACCCCGACAAGGCGAATGCCTTCTACGCCGCGTTCAACAAGGTGACCCCGCAGGTCGCGCGCCAGACGCTGGAGAGCTTTCCGAAGTCGGCGGTCGCGGGATGGCCGGTGAAGGGGCTGAAGAAGAACATCGAAGAAGCGATCGAGCACAAGCAGCTCACCAAGCCGCTCGCCGAGAGCGAGGCGCAGGCACTGCTCTACGATTTCGTCTACGAGGCGCGATGAAACGTCGCCGCGGCGCGGTGCTTGCGGGGCTCGCGGGCGTCGCGGTGCTCGCGGCGCTGCTCGAGGGGGCGGTGCGCCTGGACTGGCTCTCCGCGCTCGTCGTTGCGCCGCCCTCTGCGCTGCCTGAGGCGTTCGGCATGCTGTGGCGCGAGGGCTTCGTCGCGCAGCCCTTCGCGCTGACCCTCGGACAGGCCTTCGCCGCGACTGCCGCCGCCGCGCTGGTCGGCATCCCGTCGGGCTACTGGCTGTGGCGCGTTCCGGTGCTGGGGCAGGCCTACGAGCCCTGGATCGGCGCGGCGTTCGCCGCGCCGACGATCCTGCTGTTTCCGCTTTTCCTGGTGCTGTTCGGCCGCGGCTATGCGACGACGATCTTCGTCGGTTTCATCGCGGCGGTGGTGCCGATCGTACTCAAGACGCGCGAGGCTTTTCTCGCCGTGCCGCGCGTGCTGTTCGATGTCGGCCGCAGTTTTCGCCTGAGCGAAGCGGGCCTGGTGCGGCGCATCGCATTTCCCGCGGCGGTGCCCGGCATCTTCACGGGCCTGCGGCTCGCGCTGATCTACGCGCTGGTGAACATCATCGGCATGGAATTCCTCATCGACTTCGGCGGCCTGGGGCGCATCGTCTCGGAAATGTACTTCCGCTACGAGATACCGGGAATGTACGCCGCCATCCTGCTGATCGTCGCGGTGAGTTGGATGTTCCTCGCGGCGCTTGGGCGCCTGGAAACATGGCTGCGGCCGCGCTGAGGAAAGCGCCGGACGCGCGCAGCGCTCGCTCGGCGCTGCGCATCCGCTGCGTGACACTCGCCGTGATCCTCGTGCTGTGGGAACTGGTCGCGCGCTCGGGCTGGCTCTACCAGGAGGTCGTGCCGCCGCTGGGCAAGGTCGGCGCCGCGCTCGCGCGCCTCGCGCTCGATACCGCGACCTACCGGCACCTCGGCGTGACCGCGTGGGAAGTGCTCGCCGGACTCGCCCTGGGCTACGCCGCCGGCGTCGCGTTCGGGCTCATCGCCGGGGCACGGCGCAGCTTCGGCGACGCCGTGGCGCCCTACGTGGACGGCATCGCCACCGCGCCGAAAATCATCTTTCTGCCCATCGTCATGCTGCTCGTCGGCACCGGCATCGGCTCGAAGCTGGCTCTGGGCGCCCTTTCCGCCTTCTTTCCGGTGGCGATCAACACCGCGGCGGGCGTACGCCAGATGAACCCGGTCTTCGCGCTGGTGGGACGCAGCTTCCATTTGCGCGCCTGGCAGATGGCGACGCGCGTCTATCTGCCTGCGCTGCGGCATTCGCTGGTCACCAGCATGCGGCTCGGCTTCGGCCTCGCGGTGATCGGCGTGCTGCTCGCCGAGACCAAGCTCTCGAATGCCGGCCTGGGCTTCCTCGCCAACGAGCACTACAGCAATTTCCGCGTGCCCGACCTGTACGCGGTGCTGATCCTGGTCTTCGTTCTGGCAGTCGGATCGAACAGCCTCATGGGACGGTTCGCCGGCCGCGTGCGCTGAATCAGCCCGGGTCGTCGCCATCCGGCCAGACGCGCGGTACGAGCAGGACCGGATCGCTCATCGCTTGCGCGCGGGACAAATCAGCCGACTATACGTGCCGCACCCGCATTTCGTCTGCCGATCAGCCAGAGGCGGATGGGCCGGGCGAGCCCCAGGAATCCCAACAGCAGGCCCAGCGGCGTGCTGCCCGGAATGGGCAGCAGCAAGGTCACCGCGGCCGCGAACAGCACGAATCGCTCGAGATACTCGATCCGTTTGGTCACCGGACCCACCAGCGAAATACTGAGCAGCGTCACTCCCAGCAGCCCGTTGAAGATCGCAAACAGAATGCCCTCTATCGGGCCCATCATCAGCATCCCGTGGTCCAGCACGAATATGAACGGCAGGAAATAGGCGGAGAGGGAGAAGATGAACGCCTGAACGCCGGTGCGCCAGAAGTCGGTGCCGGCGATCGTTGCGCCGGCGTATGCGGCCAGTGCGACCGGCGGTGTGACCATGGACATCAACCCGCCGTAGAAGATGAACAGGTGGGCCGCCAGCGGCAGGATGCCCAGCGCTTCCAGCGCCGGGCCCAGGACCAGCGCCAGCAGGATGTAAATCACGGTCGTGGGCATGCCGGCACCCATGGCCACGGCAGTGATCATGGTGAGGACCAGGATCAGGATCACGTTGTTGCCGGAGAAGTCCAGGATCAGGGTCGCGAACCGGCCCGACAACCCGGTGAGCAGCAGCACGGCCACGATGATGCCCACGCCCGCGGCGGAGGCCCCCATGCCGGCGAATCCGGCCGGCGCGGTGCAGACCATGTCCACAAAGGAACGGATCTTCAGGGGTCGTCGCTGGAACAGCCTGATCGCGGCATAGCACCCCAGAGTTGCGGCTATCGCGTACAGCACCGCGAAACCGGCCGAATACCGCAGCAGCAGCAGCGCCACCAGCATGGAAAACGAAATCAGAAACGTGAAGCCCGAACTGCCGCTGAACACCTCGCGCCAGGAAGGGATCTCATCGGCTGGAACCGGGTTCATTTTCATGCGCACGGCATAGGTGTAGACGCCCACCAGCACGGCGATGAAATAGAGCACCGCAGGAATCAGCGCCGCCTTGCACACCTCGAAGTAGGAAATCCCCAGGAACTGGGCGATGAGGAAGGCCGTCGCGCCCATCACCGGCGGCATGAACTGGCCGCCCGAAGACGCGGCAGCCTCTATGCCTCCGGCCACGTGCGGCTGGAAGCCCACGCGCTTCATCAGCGGAATGGTGACGGTACCCGTGATCATCACGTTGGCCACGGCGCTGCCGCTGATGCTCCCCACCAGGCCGCTGGACACGACGGCCACCATGGCCGGACCGCCCCGGTAGCGGCCCACCAGCGCCAGCGCCAGGTTCATGATGAATTCCAGCGCGCCGGTCCACTCCAGGAACTTGCCGAACAAGTAAAACAGAAAGACGTACTTGAGCATGACGTACGCGATGACCCCGAACATGCCGTTGGAAGACAGGTACAGGTTCCCCATGATGCGTTCGTCACCGAAGCCCATGTGGCCGCCGAGCCAGAAGGGCAGATGCTCGCCGAAATAAATGTACACGATGAAGACGGCCACCAGCAGCGTCAGCGCCCAGCCCATCGAACGCCGGGTGGCCTCGAGTATGACCGCGATGGCCACGAACCCCAGCACCTGCGCGTGCGTCGGCATGTACAGGCTCAGATCCTCCATCAGGTCAACGTTCCAGATGATGTATCCGTAGGACGCCACGGTCGCGAGGACCAGCACGAAATCCAGAAGCCGCAGCAAGACGGAACGGCCGGGATTCATCAGCGATTGCAGAAATACGATGACGATCAGAAGGCCCACAAACAGGGGGCGTTCGATCAGGGGATCCAGGGGGTTGACCACGTTCCAGAGCGCGAATGCGGTCAGGAACAGGCCGGCGGCGCGAAAAACCAGGTCCGGGATAAGGATCGAAAGCCGTGCCATCATTGGCTAGCGCCCGTGAGTTGCCGATAGATCCTGCGAAAATAAGAACCGGCCCGGCCCGGCACTCGTCGGCGAATAATCAATCGCCGGGAGCAGCGGGGTATGCGGGCCGGATTCGGGCGCTCTCTTTACTTGCCCTGCCAGAGACCTGCTTCCTTCCAGTACTTGACGGCGCCGGCGTGCCACTCCACATTGCGCAACGGCATGGTGGCGATCTTCTCGTCATCGGCGAGCCAGCGATACAGGTTCATGCTCTTGTTCAGTTCCTTGATGTGTTTATGAAACGACTTGGTGAGGGCATAGACCAGGTCGTCAGGCAGATCCTTCTTCGCGATCATGTAGGGCCCCATCCAACCCACGGTCTGGAAATTGCCGCCCTTGTGGCCTTTCGGCATGGAGCCCGCCTTGATATTGCCCTTGAAATAGTACCAGTAGTCTGCAACGGCCTTGTTCACTGCCGCCGGGTCCATCGTCAGCGCCTTCGCGCCTCTTTCCTCGCCCAACTGGTACGCCGCCGGGGTAGTCTCCAGGGCGGCCGATGCATCCAGGGTGCCGTCACCCACCTGGGTGGCCATATCCGTCCAGTCGGCGTACACCGCTGTATAGTCCTTGCCTTTTTCCAGGCCATGGGCCGAAAGGATGCGGCCCATATAGAAATCCCATACGGCGGCGCTCGGGCCCAGCCCCACCCGCTTGCCCTTCAGGTCCTTCACGCTGTTCATGCCGCTGTCGGCCTTGGTGAAAAAGAAAGCGTTCGAGGGATAGAAGGCGAACATCAATCTGCCGTTGCGGTACGGTTTCTTGAAACTGCCCTCGCCGTTCCAGGCCTCTGCCTGGGAGGCGCCGGTGACCATGGCCAGGGTCACTTCGCCACGCTCGATCAGAGCGACGTTCTCGTTGCTGCCCCTGGAGGTGGAAACCACCACCGGAACGCCCAGGTCTTTCTCCCATATCGGAGCCAGGGGCGTCGCCAGCGCGTGGAATCCGCCGCCCTGGGCGGCAGAGGCGATCTGCAGGGATTTCACGCCGCCTGCTTTTGCTGGCTGGGCATGAACAGCCTGAAAGTAAAAAGCGCCCAGAAGCGCTGCCACAAAGATCAGATTCCGATTTGCCGTCGATTTCATGAGGATGATCTCCATTACCGGATTGGACCCGCTACCGGGACGAAACTATACGCAATGCCATTGGGTGTCAACATCCGATAGGTCGACGGCAACGCGCGCGCAAGGAGATTGGCACCCGGCACATTGCGGAATCTTGAATCGATAACAGGTCGGCGTCCTCTCATCGAGGATCGCCATGCGGGCATCGCCCTTTTCTTCCGTGCGCATGGCCGCCGCGACGCAAATTCGGTAAAGTCCGATATCGACTTTGCGCCCACGCACGGTCGCGGACGCGGCCGGATTGGCGGCCGATGGAGCCTGATGAGGCGGAAATGTTCCCGAGGAGAGTTCGCCGTGGCCAGACCTGAAGTTCGACCGTTTTTCCCGGCGACTGCCGGTTTCAAATCCGGCAGCGACACGCCCAGAGCATTTCTCGATCGCTGCCTGCGGGCCGTCGACGAGTTCGAGCCCGCCATTGGCGCGTTCGTGCATATCGACGCTGCCGCCGCGATCGCGGCAGCAGAGCGCTCGACCGAGCGCTGGCGCAGCGGCAGGCCGCTGTCGCGCATCGACGGCATGCCGATCGGGGTGAAGGACATCATCGAGACCGTCGACATGCCCACGCAGATGGGCTCGCCAGTGTACGAGGGCTGGCGCTCGGGGCGGGATGCGGCCAGCGTGGCCGCGCTGCGCGAGGCGGGAGCGGTGATTCTGGGCAAGACGGTGACAACCGAATTTGCCGCGACGGTGCCGCGCGGCACGCGCAATCCGTGGGACGCGCGGCGCACGCCGGGCGGCTCGAGCAGCGGGTCCGCGGCCGCGGTGGCATCGGGCATGGTCTCGGCAGCGCTCGGAACCCAGGTCATCGGCTCGATACTGCGCCCGTCCAGCTTTTGCGGATGCGTGGGATTCAAACCGACACTCGGCGCCATCAATCGCGGCGGCAGTCATGACTGGCTGAGCCAGAGCGCGCATGGTCCGCTCGCGGCCAGCCTCGAAGACGCCTGGATGGTCGCGCGGGAAATCGCCGACCGGGTCGGCGGCGATCCGGGGTTCGCGGGCCTGCACGGCCCGTCGGAGGTGCCTGCGGCCCGTGTGCCGACGCGGCTCGCGGTGCTGGAAACCGCGGGCTGGGCGGTGGCCGAGCCGGCCGCCAAAGCGGCATTCGAAGCGTGCGTGGCGCGCATCGAGGCGGCGGGTGTCGCGGTGATCCGGCGCATCGGGCACCGCGGGACCGCGGAGGTCGAGTCCTCGATCGTTCGGGTGATGGAGATCTCGCGACAGATCAACGCCTGGGAATGGATCTGGCCGCTGAATACCTATCGTGCCGTCGATCCGGCCAAGCTCAGCAAGGTCACGCTGGACCGCCTGGCCGAAGGCGAAGCGATGAGCCTGGATGCTTACCGGGCGCTGCTAACCGAGCGCGACCGCATCCGCGCGAGGTATGCGAGCTACTCGGCGGACTGTGACGCGGTGCTGACGCTCTCGGCACCGGGACCGGCACCCGTGGGCCTGGAATCGACCGGGAATCCGGTGTTCAACGTTCCCGCCACCCTGCTTGGCGTTCCCGCCCTCAGCCTGCCGCTGCTGGCGGCCGATGGCCTGCCGCTGGGATTGCAGGCGATCGGCTTTCACGACCGGGACGCGGCGTTGTTTTCGGTCGCGGCGTGGCTGGTCGCACTGCTGTCCAAGGCGGCATAGCGTTCAGCCGAAACCCGCCGCCCTTGCTATGCTAACTGAGAGGCGCGCCAAAGCGCGGCCAAGGTCGTCGCAATGCGAGCTACCACTCTTTAGGAGCGAATGATGCCAAACCAATACCCGTTTGCCATTCTCGTAGGCGGAGGTCCGGCTCCAGGTATCAACAGCGTAATCAGCGCCGCGACCATCCGCGCAAGGCTACAGGGTGTCGGGGTAGCAGGGATACGCGACGGGTTTTCCGACCTGATGAAAGGCAAATCCGATGGCGCGAGACCGCTTGCCATCGAGGACGTGAGCCGCATCCACTTTCTTGGCGGATCCGTACTGGGCACCGCGCGCGCGAATCCGACCAAGAAGACCGAGCAGCTTGACCACGTTGTCAGGTCGCTAGTGAATCTCGGGGTCACCATGCTGGTTACGATCGGGGGCGACGATACCGCGTTCGCCGCAATGAAAGTCGCCGAAACGGCTGCCGGGCGCATACGCGTGGCCCATGTCCCCAAGACCATCGACAACGATCTCGCGCTTCCATCGCATGTGGATACGTTCGGCTACCAGACCGCGCGCCATGTCGGTGTCGGTCTGGTGAAGAACCTGATGGTGGACGCCCAGTCGACGAGCCGCTGGTATTTCGTCGTCGCCATGGGCCGCAAGGCCGGGCATCTGGCGCTCGGCATCGCCAAGGCAGCCGGCGCCACGCTGGCGGTGATTCCCGAGGAGTTTCCCGGTTCCAAGACGAAGCTGGACACCATCGCCGACATCCTGGTCGGGGCGATTGTCAAACGCATCTCCGAAGGCCGCAAAGATGGCGTTGCGATACTGGCCGAAGGTCTGGCCGAGAGCATCCCCGAAGAAGAACTCGATCGCCTGGGCAACATCGAACGCGACGAGCATGACCACATTCGGATCGCGGAACTGGATCTGGGCCGAGGGATCAAGAAGCAGGTGGAGAATCGGCTCGCCGCTCTGGGCATCAAGACGACCATCGTATCGAAAGACATCGGCTACGAGCTGCGCTGCGCCGATCCCATCCCGTTCGATATGGAATACACGCGCGACCTCGGCTATTGCGCGGCGAAATTCCTGCTCGAGGGCGGATCGAACGCCATGATCTCGATTCAGGGCGGACAGTTCGTGCCCGTGCCTTTCGCCTCGATGCTGGACCCGGCAACCGGCCGAACCCGGGTGCGTACGGTGGACATCGGCTCGACGCGCTATGCGATCGCCCGCCGCTACATGATCCGCCTGCGTCGAGACGATTTCGCCAACCCGCAACAGCTCGCACGGCTCGCCAAGACCATAGACATGTCACCGGAAGAATTTCGCAAGCGGTTCGAATACGTCGCGGAACACGAGCCGCCCCCGCTGGTTCTGCTGCACGCGCCGCCTGCTGCGGGGTCGGTGTGATTGTGCAGCGGGCGAGTCTGCTGTTGATCCAGGTCAACGGCACGAGCCGCCACAAGTCTAATGTTGTTCTACAGAAGCCAGTTGTCCAGGGCGGATATGTTCAATCTCGAGATCGGGCAGGAACTGGAGTTCATAGAGCCGGCGACCACGGAAGACCGGGTGATACCGAAAGGCACGCGCGTGCGCGTAGGCTTCATCATGCCCGAACTGCTCGAGTCGAAGGTCACGCTGGTGGTTCTCGGCGAAAAATCACAGGAGACTCTGACGGTAGCGCGGCATATCGTGACGGTGCATTGCCGGGTGGTGCAGGGGTGACCGTTTCCGCATGAACGGCCCGTGCGCCCGGCGCGGTGCCCTTCACAGGATTGCGACCCCTTTGATCTGCGCGTGCACGGCCAGCCCGGGATTCAACCCGAGCGCATCGACCGACTTGCGCGTTACGCGGGCGAGAATCGCCGTTCCACCCAGATCGAGCGCAACCAGGCTCTGGCTCGGGCCCGCTTCGGCGATGCGCGTAACCCTGGCGAGGAGAATATTGATGATGCTGGTTCCCGTTTGCGCTGCCAGCGTGAGGCTCACATCGCGTGCCATGATCCGTATCCTTACCCGCTCACCGACTGCCGCCGCCTGGCGAGGTAGACTCACTCGCCCGCCCGGGAAGACAACGTCGGTGAGCTGATAGGCGTCGTCGTGACTGGCCACGGTGGCCTCGATCAACGACCCGATCTCGTCCCCCCGCGCCAGATGGAGGTCATCGCGCGCCATCAATTCGGCGGGCGTCCCCTGGGCCGATACTCGGCCGGCGTCCAGCACCAGCAGATGATCCGCCAGGCGGGCGACTTCGTCGATCGAGTGGCTGACGTACACCACGGGAATTTCCAGCGCGTCGTGAAGCCGTTCCAGATATGGCAGGACTTCCTGCTTGCGTGCCTGGTCCAGCGCGGCCAGCGGTTCGTCCATCAGCAGCAGGCTCGGGCTGACCGCCAACGCGCGGGCAATGGCGACGCGCTGGCGCTCACCGCCAGAGAGGCGGTCGGGCTTGCGGTGCATCAACGGGCCGATGCCCAGCAGGTCGATGACTCCGTCCAGCGAGACGCGCCGGGACGCCGGCGGGACGCGCCGCAGACCATATTCGAGATTTCGCTGTACATCCAGATGCGGAAACAGCCGCGCGTCCTGGAACACATACCCCAGCGGCCGCACATGCGTGGCAACGAAGTGGTTCGCGTCCTGCCAGACCGCGCCCCCCACCGTCAGATATCCGTCGGCCGCCTTTTCCAGTCCGGCGATCAGGCGCAGCAAGGTGGTCTTGCCCGAGCCCGAGGGGCCGAACAAGGCCGTCACCCCGCGTGCAGGCAGGCGCACATCGACATCCAGGCCGAAGCCGGGGTAGCAGTGCCTGAAGCGGGCGACCAGGGCCGTCATGCTCCGAGCGCCGCCACGCGGCGATTGACGGCATAGAGCAGCAACAGCGTCGCGAAGGAGAACGCCATCAGCACGATGGCGAGCTCGTGCGCCTGGGCATATTCCAGCGCCTCGACGTGGTCGTAGATTTGCACCGAAACGACCTGCGTGCGCCCCGGAATGTTGCCGCCGACCATCAGCACCACGCCGAATTCACCCACCGTGTGCGCGAATCCGAGGACGGCCGCCGTGACGAAACCGGGACGCGCCAGGGGCAAGGCCACCGTGGCGAAGCGATCCCAGGGCCGGGCGCGCAGCGTGGCGGCCGCTTCGAGCAGGCCGGGGCCGATGGCGGCGAACGCGTTCTGAATCGGCTGGACCACAAAGGGCAGGGAATAGAACACCGACCCCACGACCAATCCGGCGAAAGTGAACGGCAATGTGCCCAGCCCAAGCGCCTGCGTGACATGGCCGACCGGGCCATTGGGCCCCATCGAAACCAGCAGATAGAAACCCAGCACGGATGGGGGCAGAACGAAGGGCAGCGCGACGACGGCCTCCACCGGCGGTTTCAGCCAGGAGCGCGTGTTGGCCAGCCACCAGGCAATCGGCGTACCGATGAGCAGCAGCAGCAAAGTAACGACCGAGGCAAGCTTCAGCGTCAGCACGATAGCGGCGAGATTGGCGGCACTGAACACGGCTTACACCCTGTAACCGTAGGACCGGATGATCGCCACCGCACCGGCCTGGTGCAGGAAGCGCAACAGCGCGGCGGCGGCGGCGTTCCCGCGACCGCGGGCAAGGATCACGGCATCCTGCCGGATCGGACTATGCATGCTGGCCGGGACGACCCATGCCGAACCGCCGGCAATGCGGCCGTCCTTCATCACTTGCGACAGGGCCACGAAGCCCAGTTCGGCATTGCCGGAAGCGACGAACTGATGGGCTTGCGCGATGTTCTCCCCGAAGACGAGCTTCGACCGCAGCGCGGCGGCAAACCCCAGCTTGTCCAGTGTTTCCATCGCCGCGGCACCGTAAGGGGCCAATTTGGGATTCGCCACCGCCAGATGGGCAAACGCGCCCCGCGACAGCACCGCTCCTCTGGCGTCCACGAAATCCGTCCGCGCCGACCACAACACCAGCGTTCCCACGGCATAAGTGAAGCGGCTCGCGGGCACGCTCAGGCCTTCCCGCTCCAGCCTCGCCGGGATGTCCTCGTCGGCAGACAGAAGCACATGGAACGGCGCGCCGTTCCTGATCTGGGCGTAGAACCTTCCCGAGGCGCCGAACGACAGGTGCACCTTGTGGCCCGTGGCCTGTTCGAATTCGGCGACGATGGCTTTCATCGGCGCGGCGAAGTTGGCGGCCACGGCCGCTTGGACCTCTGCTGCCCGTGCGCATGTCGACAGCGCCAGCATGGCCAGGACGAGCATCATGGCCCGGGTCATTTCATCACTCCGGATGGGTGCGCCACGTGATATTTCTCTGTATATAACGGGATCGAAAAAAAAGGTGCTATGGCTTGCCGGGGCTTGCCAACAGGCGCGCAAAGGCCCGCATCTCCGGGGCCACCGCGACGGCTGCCCTGGTTTCCATGGCCCGGTAGCGTGCCAGCACATCCGCGCCCAGTTCGGTAACCCGGGCGCCCCCGCCTCCCGTGCCGCCGGTGAGCGTGTCCACCAAAGGGCCGCGAAACGAGCGGTTCATCACTTCGACCAGGGTCCACGCCCGGCGATAGGACATCCCCATCTGGCGGGCGGCCGCGGAAATCGACCCGCTGCCAGCAATGGCCTCCAGCAGGTCGGCTTTCCCTGGGCCGATGGCAATTTCGGATCCCATGAGAATGCGCAACCTGGGTTTTGCTATTCTTGCCCTGTCCCTGGCCATGCAATCGGTTTCGCTATATATCGCGAAGCATATCGAAAACCGGGGCGATTGTCGAAATTCCCGCCGCGACCGTCGCGGCGTACGGAGAGTCCTGGGCCAGGTGAACGGACAAAGTTGCGAACGGCGTCCTTAGCCGCGGACGGGCATGGCCGCGCGTGTTGGGGAGATCCGATACGGCCGTGCTTCGCGCTGAACCCTGCAGCAGACTGCGGTTCAGGCCCGCGCAATGCTGCACAGCAGCCCGCGCAGTTGGTAGGTCCCCATCGCCGGGTCGTAGGGCGGCGACTGGTTGGTCAGCACGTTCGCGTTCGATTCCCAGATGCCGTGGTCCGGTCCTTCGCGTTCCGGGAACCACCAGCCGTGCTCGCAGTGAATTACGTCCGGATGGATGTCCGGGGACAGCACGGCACGCTGCCGGATGCTCCCGCGTGGCGTGGAGATCACCACCCAGTCACCGCGCTTGATTCCGTGTTTCTCGGCGACGGAGGGGTGCATCTCGACCCGCGGCTCGCGTCCTCCGCGGCGCAGTTTCGGCAGTTGACGGTATTCCGAATGGTAGAAGACGGGAATACGCGCGCCGGTGGTCAGCACGTACGGAAACTGCTTCGCCAGATCGGGCCGGCTCAACGGGCTCTCGGGCGGTTCCTCGTAATAGGGTAGCGGATCGTAGCCGAGTTCCTCCAGGCGCGTGGAATAGAGCTCGATCTTTCCCGTCGGCGTGGCGAATCCATTTTCCTCGAACTTGCGGTATTTCATCGGCAGCTTCACCGGGCCGTGCGCGGCAAGCTCCTTGAAGCTCATCCCGATCGGGGCGAGCAACCGGTCGTAGATATCGTGGGGATCGTCGTCGCAGTGCGGCAGGCCGACCCGCCGCGCGAGCTCG
>MEQZ01000225.1:34881-45187 GCA_001770425.1 Betaproteobacteria bacterium RIFCSPLOWO2_02_FULL_65_20
TCGGGCCAGGCCGCCGCCGGCAGCACGACGTCGGCGAGTTCGCAGGTCGGCGTCATGAACAGGTCGGCGACCACCAAGAGATCGAGCTGCATGAGCGACTCGTACACCATGCGCGAATCCGCATAGGTCGCAAGCGCGTTGTTGCCGAAAATGAGGAACCCCTTGGTCCAGTAGGGGTCGCCGGTGCGCATCGACTTGAACACCGAGGGCATGTGCGAAGAAGGCACGCGCGACCCGGCCCCGGAAAGGACGCGGAATTGATCGGCGCCGAGGCGTTTTTTTCGCTGTTCCTCGGGCAGGACTTCCGGCAGGAACGGGAACGGAGCGACGCCGCGCATGCCGAAGCACCAGCCGCCGGGAGTGTCGATGCTGCCGGTCAGCGCCGGCAGCATCGATATCGCCCGCACGGTCTGGATTGTGTTCGGCGTGTGCTCGATGGCGCAGCCCCATTCCAGAGCGCCGGGCTGGGCCTCGATCCACAGCCGCGCGGCGGCGCGTATTTTCTCTGCCGGAACCCAGGTGATCGGCTCCGCCCATTCGGGCGTGCAGCGCTTCACGCGCTCGGCCAGCCGGTCGAACCCGTAAGTCCACTTCTCGACGAACGCCTTGTCGTAGGTTCCGTCCGCGATAATCACGTTCAGCATCGCCAGCGCCAGCGCGTCGTCGGTGCCCGGCCGCAGCTGCAGGAACACGTGGGCCTGCTTGGCGAGCCAGGTCCTGCGGGGATCGACGACGATGATCTTCGGGTTGGTCTTCAGCGCGTCCAGCACCTGGAAGCCGATTTCGCCGTCCGGGCTCGAGGTCAGCGGATTGTGGCCCCAGAACATCAGCACGCCCGGCATGCGCTCGCCGCGGTAATCGCACCACGCCAAGCCGCCATAGGTCAGGTTCATGATGTTGACGCGCGGGAAAAGACACTGGGCCATCCCCGGGTTGCCTGAATTGGGCGTTCCCATCATGTTGGCCAGACGAGGCACCCAATGCATGTGATGGCGACCGGTGCCGGTGCCGATGGCGATGCCCTCGCGGCCGTACTTGTCCCAGATGCGGCGGATCCCCTCGCAGATGCGATCGTAGGCCTCGTCCCAGGAGGCACGCCGCCACTTGCCTTCGCCACGCGCGCCGGCGCGGATCAGCGGATGGGTCAGCCGCGCCGGGCTCTGGACCAGTTCCAGGCTCGCGTGGCCCATCGGGCAGAGGCGCCCGTGATTGAGCGGGCCGTCGGGATCACCCTCGATCTTTGCGATCCTGCCGCCCTTGACGTGCAGCAGGGCGCTGCAGCCGCCGTGGCACATGCGGCAGGTGCTCTTGAGCACCCTGTCCCTGGCGACGGTCTCGTTCACTGTTCCCGCCGATCTCGCCCGGTCACGATCGAGTCACAGGAACCTAGCCGAGCTCGAAAATCTTCTGCGGGAACTTGTGCAGCTTTTCTGTCACCCCGTTCTCCCCGATCAGGAAGTTGTCGCACGTCCAGCTGAAGGTTCGCGCAGTGACGTAGGTGGGATGCACGACGATATTCATGTTCTTCTGGATCGGCATGGTCTCATCGAAACGAATGAGCGGGCGCTCCACCATGTCGTAGCCCTGTCCATGGCAGTGAAGCCGCTTTTCCTCCGGCCTGCCGTTCTTGCGCATGAACGCATTGTAGGTCTCGAATATGTCTTTGCACGAGGCCCCGGGGCGCAGCAGATCGAGTACGACCTTCTGCGCCTCCAGCACGAAGGCGTATTCGTCCTTCATCTCCTGCGAGGCTCGGCCCAGCACGCAGGTCCGGCCCAACTCGGTGTAGAACCCGCCGGCGCCGTTGTTCTCCACCAGCAAGGTGTACTGATCGCCAGGCTGTATAACCCGGTTCTGCAGGTGGCGGTTGCCGAACATCGCCGACACGCCTACCGGCGCCGACGAGCACAGGAACAGCCCCTGCTCGCTGCCCAGGCTGTGCCCCACCTGCTCGGCGATCGCGGCCACTTCCAGATCGCGCATGCCGGGCCTGATCGCCTTGAAGACGGCTTCCATCATCGCATCCTGCATGGTTGCCGAGCGCCGGATCAGCGCAAGCTCCTCTTCGCTTTTCACCGACTTGATCCGGTCGACCATGTCGGAGGCGTCGACGAACTTCGCCTTGGCGAGCTTGCCCCGCTTGAGATAGTCCACCAGTGCATAGGACATGGCCGCCGTTCCCAGCAGGCCAACGGTCCCTCCGGCGAAGCGCTCCAGGGCGCGCTCGGCGAGCGCCGCGTCGTACTCGGCGGTGAAGTGCGCGGACGCGTAGCTTGGCGTGCCCATGAACCGCGCGGTGCCGCGGCGCAGGCCGTCGCCCTCGGGCGGCAGTTCGCGCACCACGCCGAAGGGTCCCTGGCCGACCACCGTCATGCCTTCATCCTTAGGGAACACCACCGTCACCGGATAGCCGTTGGTCGCCGGCACGTCGGTGAAATACTTGACGTAGCCGCCCATGAAGTCGTTGTTGGCCTGCATCAGCAGCGCATCGATGCGGTGTTCGGCCATGGCGGCGCGCACGGCCGACCAGCGCCGCTCCAGCTCGGCCGTGGAGATCGCGGTGTTTATACGCTCGGGGGCTTCAGCCATCTTGGTTTCCTCATCGGGTTCGGGCGGATCAGGCGCCCCGGGGACGCCTGACGACGTTGATCATATTCTCCGTGTCGCCGGCCAGGAACCGGCGCACGTTCTCCTCGACCGTGGGCAGCGCCTGCTCGGCGTACTGGTCGTGGAATCCGCCCAGGTGCGGTGTGACGATGACGTTTTCCATATTCCAGAACGGATGGTCCGCCGGCAGCGGTTCCTCGGCGAACACATCCAGCGCCGCGCCGGCAATCCTGCGTCCCTTCAAGGCCTCGATCAGCGCCGGTTCGTCGACCACGCCTCCGCGCGCCAGGTTGATGAGGAAACTCGTGGGTTTCATCGCGGCAAGGATCTTCGCGTTGACGATGCCGCAGGTCTGCGGCGTATAGGGCGTGAGCAGCAGCACGTAGTCAAGCTCGCGCACCGCTTCCTCGAGCTGGTCCCGGCCGACCATGCGGTCGAAACCCGCCACCTCGCGCTTCGCCGACGTAATGCCGACCACCGACATGCCGAACATCTTGCACTTGGGCGCCAGGTCCTCGGCGATCGCACCCACGCCGACAATGCCGACCGTCTTTCCCTTCAGCAGTCTGGAGGGAAAGCGGTCCCAGGCGTGCCGGGCCTGGTTGCGCAGCACCCGCGGCAGATCCCGCGCCAGCGCCAGCATCGAGAGGATCGCCGCCTCGGGCATCGAGGCGCCATGCAGCCCGTGCATATTGGTCACCAGCACATTGTCCTGCAGCGACGGCTGGCCGATGATGCCATCCACGCCCGTGCCCAGGGCCTGGATCCACTTCAGGTTCCGGCCCTCCTTGTACACGTGGTCCGCCAACTGCACGCCGAAGCTGACCAGTATGTCCGCGGACTCGATGTAGGGGCCAACCTTGCTGTGGTTGTCGACCATGTTGACGGTGAGCTCGGGAAACTTCGCCCGGAGATGGTTGTAGTACTTCATCCTCACCGGTTCGGGCAGCGTCAGGACGATAAGCAGATTGGCCATGATCTCATGCTCGGTTTCGCCGGAACCCCGTCTACAACCCCAGGATGCGCTCCGCGTTCTTGTGGAAAATCTTCTCCATGATTTCGTCCTTGTACCCGAGTTCTCCCCATTCGCGCAGTATCCTCTCGTAGGGCATGCTCGGATAGTCGCTGCCGAACATCACCTTGTCCTGCAGGCGCGCGCGCATGTCGATCTTCAGGTTGCCCGGAAAATATTTCGGCGCCCAGCCGGACATCTCCCAGTACACGTTGCCCTTGTGGAGCGCCACCGCGGTCGCTTCGTCCACCCACGGCCAGCCGGGATGGGCCATGAGGATCTTGAGCTTGGGGAAATCCGCCGCCAGATCGTCGATCGCCGAGGGATGGGCGTGTCGTATCCTCGCGCCCATTCCGCCGGGAAGCCCCGCTCCCATGCCAGTGGTGCCGACGTCGATCATCACCGCCGCACCGAGCGCGCTGATCTCCTCGAACAGCGGGTAATGCCGGCGATCGTTGACCGCGAAGTGCTGCATGATCGGATGGAAGTGAAAACCGATGAAACCCAGCTCCTGCACCGCCTTCCTCGCCTGAAGAATCGCGATTTCGCCCTTGGCCGGCTCGACCGCGCCCCAGGCCTGGATGATCCGCTTCGGATGACGCTTCCACATCGCGTGCACGGACTCGTTGGTGACCGGCGGCGTGGCTATGGTGGTTTCCAGGTCCAGCGCGACGAGCACCGCTTCTACCCCCGCGTCGGCAAAGTCCTTGAGGACCTGGTCTTCGCTCTTGCCGACCCAGCTGCGGTTCCAGTACTTCGCGAGCGCCTCGACATAGGGTCCCTGGCAGGCGATCCATTCCTGGGTGCCGGGATAGCAGTGCAAATCGATGATGCGCATGTGTTCGCTCTCCAGAGTCATCCGATTCGGCAAGGCCGCGTGGCCGCGCCCCTTCCGCTGTTCAGCCGCCGCACTCGGCTTCGAGCTTCTTCGCCACCGTTTCCGCCAGGATCTTCTTGGATACCTTGCCGAACGTGGAGACCGGGAAATCGCTCACGATCTCGAGGCGCTCCGGCAGCTTGAACTTCGCCATGTCCTTGGCCACGAGGAACCCGACGAGTTCGTCCAGCGCGAGCGCCTTCCCCGGGTGCAGGATCACGAAGGCGCACATTTTCTCGCCCAGCCGCTCGTCGGGCATCGGCACGCAGGCGATGTTCTTCACCGCAGGATGCTGCAGGATCAGGTTTTCCACCTCTTCGGCGCTGATCTTCTCCCCGCCGCGGTTGATCAGATCCTTCTTGCGGCCCTCGACGATGTAGTTCCCCGAGGGGTGCCTGCGCATCAGGTCGCCGGACCGGAAGAAGCCGTCTGCGGTGAACTGCCTGGAATTGTATTCCGGCACGCCGAAATAACCGCGCAGCGTATAGGGCCCGCGGCAGGACAACTCGCCGACTTCGCCATCCGGCACTTCCCGGCCGTCGTCGTCGATGAGCCTGACCTCGTCGTCGGGACACACCGGCCGGCCGCAGGTCTCCAGACGAACGTCCTCCGGGTCGTCCAGATGCACGAAAAACAACATGCCTTCGCCCATGCCGAAGTTCTCCTGCACCGTGACGCTGGGGATGAGCTGCTTGGTGCGTATCCTCACCTCCGGCTGCATGCGCTGACCTCCGCTCTGAACGACCTTCAGCGACGACAGGTCGTACTTGCCGATCGTCGGATCGTTGATCAGGCCGACCAGCAGCGCCGGCACGACCTTGATGTGCGTCACCCGGTGTGCCTGGATCAGCCGGAACAGTTCTTCCGGACGGGTGGTCGCCGAGAGCACGACGCGCGCGCCCTTGAACATGAATCCCTGTATGCCGGGGCATGCGAGCGGCAGGTTGTGCGCGATCGGCAGCGCCAGCAGAAGCACTGAATTCTCGTCTACGCCGCACACGGCGACGGCCGCTTTGGAGTTGTACGCGTAGTCGTTATGCGTGCGCGGTATCAGCTTGGGGATGCCGGTGGTACCGCCGGAGAGCTGGAACACCGCCGGGTCGGTCGGGTCGATCTTGATGCGCCGCAGGTCGCCGGGGGAGCGCCGCGGCGCTTGCTCGATGAGCTCGGACAACGAGGCGAAACCCCGCCGCGCCTGCCCGTACACGATGCCATGCTTCACCGACGTACCGTCCGCGCGCATGCGCTCGACCATGTCCTGGAAGTCGAAGTCCCCCGCCCGCTCGGGCACCACGCAGGTCGTCGCCCCGGAAAGCTGGACGAACTGGCTCACCTCGAGATAACGATGCGTCGCCAGTGCCGCAATCGGAATGCAGCCGATTTTCTGCAGCGCGAAATACAGGAATACGAATTCGATCACGTTCGGCATTTGCACGACCACGCGATCGAGCGGCGCCAGACCCAGGTCGAGCAGGTTGAGCGCCAGGCGCTCGCTCGCCCGATCGACCTGTGCATACGTGTAGGTCTTGCCCCGGTCGAGAAACGCGACGCGATCGCCATACTGCCGGAAGACGTCGGCAAACTCCTCGGCGAGCGACTTATCCCGCCAATAGCCCTTGTCGCGATAGCGCTTCGCAAATTCCGGCGGAAACGGAACCACGCCTTCAAGCATGCTCTTCCCCAGGTAGGAAAAAGGGCTCTTGGGGCGTCTGACCGCAGCCGCCCCCGCTGAACCCCGGTTAAAACTGAACATGCTCATTGTCAAGCATGTTCATTTTTGGTGTCAAGGCGACAGCCCCCTGCGTATCGCCAAACCATGCTCGGATTGGAGAAATTTGCGTGATCGGCCACCGACTTCTTTGACCTTTGTCAAGACCAAGGGCTTGCATCACCTGCAATGTGTGCCGGTCCCGTCCCGGTCATGCCAGAGATTCATCAAAGGTCCCGTTTCAGGGAGCCTGGCGACAGGCAAGACTCCGGATGGCTTGATGGGGCCAGGAAAAGCCGCGATACTGGGACTCCGCGGAGCGAATTTTCGATTTTTGGGGTTGGCGCAATGGGCGCGTGGATGATAAACGGGGTTTTTGCGCTTTTCTTTCTTTTGGCATCGACAGGCCTGTTCTTCTTCGTGGTGACGAGGGGTGCGTTGCTCGTGCGCGGGCTGTCATCAGGTTCACACACCGAGAAGTCGCACGTGTATCCCATCTATTCGAACATGCGGCTGATAAAACTGGTCGATTTTCAGCCCATCATCTCGGCGATATTGCTGTTCCAGTATCACCGCCTTGTCTCCAACATCGTCTCCGGACTCAGGCAGTCGGATTTGAAGAACAAGAAAGTGCTGATCACCTCGTGCGCGTTCGGGAATGTCATTCCCCGGGTCGTGAACGCCTGCGTTCAAGCCGGTGCTGAACGCGTCCTCGTCGCGGACATCATCCGCAACGAACTGGTGCACGCACAGAGCAAGCTCCGCGAGTTTTCCGGGAAGGTGGAATTCATCGAGGAAAATGCGACGGCCATGAAGCAGCCGGATGGGGTTGCGGCTGCCAACGTGATGTTCTTCCTGCTCCATGAACTGCCGCACCCCCTGAAGGTGCGAGCGCTGAACGAGGCAGGGCGCATGCTCGCCCCGGGAGGAAAGCTGCTTCTTGCGGAATTTCACCGGCCGGAATTGTGGGTACTGCGCGCGCTGAGCTGGACCTACTTCAAGGTGTTCGAGCCACTGGGTCTTGCGCTCTGGGATACCCATGACCCGCTCGGCTGCCTGGAAAGCATGGGCGGATGGGCATGTGAGCGTACGACGTATTTCTTCGGAAACTTCCAGATAATAACCGCGACAAAGCTATAGCACGCGCAAAGCCGGCAGCCATGCAGCGCCGGTCGAGTTCGTGTCGCGGGCAGCGCCCCGCGATTTCGCCCCTGGTTCGTTGACCCGCCGGGCACCACTTCCGCCTTTCAAGACCCGCGGGAACGGGCGACTTCCATTAAGATCGGTCTGATCCGCGCCGGCACCGTCCGTGGCGACCGGCGTGCCCTTGATTCCCGCCGGCGGCGGCCCGCGTAGCGTTGTGCCGGACCAGAAGTACCGGATCGTCTGAATGAATTGAATGCTCACCAGGAGCCGTCTTTGAACAAGAACCGCAGTGAACTGGATGCCCCGCCCGCTGCACGCCCGCTGCAGGACGCGCCCGAGCCGCTCAGCGTGGGTGTCGACTGCGCGGGACCGCAGGCGCTCGCCATTCCGGGCTATCTGCAACAAACCTACTGGTGGGCCTATGTCCATCCGCGGGCCGTACGGTTCTTCGAACGGCAATGGCTCGTCAATCTGATCCTGTGGGGCAACTTCGGCCGGCTGCGCGATGCGGCGCTTGACGCGCTCGGGCGCACGGTCAGCGGACGAACGCTGCAGATCGCGTGCGTGTACGGCGACTTTACGGCAACGCTGCTGCAGCGCCTCGCCCCGGACGCTTCGCTCGACGTGGTGGACGTCCTGCCGATCCAGTTGCAGAACCTGCGCGCCAAGCTCCCGGCCTCGGCCCAGGTTGCGCTGCACCTGTACGACTCCATGGCGCTGGGCTTTCCCGATGCAAGCTATGACCAGGCGGTTCTGTTCTTCCTGCTGCACGAGCAACCGGCCGAGGTGCGCACCAGGACAATGCGGGAAGCGCTGCGCGTCGTGAAGCCGGGGGGAAGGCTCGTGCTGGTGGATTACCACCGGCCCGGATGGTGGCATCCGCTGCGCTACCTGTTCGAGCCGGTGCTGCGCGCGCTCGAACCCTATGCCATGGACCTCTGGAAACACGAAATCAGCACCTGGCTTCCCGAGGGCTTTCCGGCAGATCACCTATGCAAGCGGAATTACTACGGCGGGCTTTACCAGGAACTGGTCATCACGGTGCCGGCGCGCGCCTGAGCGGCACTGGAGCGCCGCGTGACTGCGGCGAACCGGACCTGGGCAACGCCGGAATCAGCCGCTTTTGCTCTTATTCAATTTCGCGTTTTCGTGCGCTTGCGACTTTGCAACCGCACGAAAAAGCGAGACGTATACAAGATCCAATTCTTCGCCAGAAGCATCAGCAGCAGCCTCGTATGCGGCTAGAGCGCGAGGAGCCAGTACGCCGCGGCTATCGTGCACAGCAACGGCAGCCCGAAGCAGACCAGCTTGGCCCCCGTGCCGGCGTGGATGCCGAAGTCGTGCAGCATGTGGAATATGCGCAGCGCCGCGTGCCACAGGAACAGCACGATGACCGCCAGAATGATGATCTTCCCCGGCCAGGCGTGCGCAAAACCGGCCATGCGCTGGTAGCCCATCAGATCCGGGGACATCAGTATTCCCGCGGGGACGGCGATTCCGGTGACGAAAACGAGCGCCGGACCGACCAGAGCCGCCAGCATGCCGCCGGCTCCGAACAATGACCAGACAAGCGGAGCGTTGGATCGTTTCATGGCTTCACCTACACCAGTATGATCAGAACGATGACATTGACCACGACCGCCAGGGTCACGCCCGTGTAGGTAATGGTCTCCGGGGGCAGCTTCTTGCCGTCCACAAAGATCATGGGCATGGTCTTGGGCATCACCTTGAACCAGCTCCACAGGTGGTAGAGGAACACCACCAGTATGACGGCGTGGAGTGCGATCGACGGCCCGCTTTTCAGTGCCTCCAGCCAGCCGTTGTAGGCTGCCTCACCCTGTGACAGGCGCGCCAGGCCGACCAGCAGGATCACCGCGTACGCGGCGACCAGCACCGAGGTCGCCTCCATGGCCATGTAGCGCATGTAATACGGGTCTCGCTTCCACCAGCCGTCCACCGACCGTACATAGGGCCGCCGCTTGTCCGTCTGCGTGCTCATTTTCCCGCTCCCCGGGGCGCGACGAATCTGAGGAAATAGTCTATCGCGCTGCCCATCTTGTTTTGATTGATCGCGTTGGCCGGATCCACGCCCTTCGGGCAGACCTCGGAACAGTAAGTCACCGCGGTGCACCCCCAGAAGCCTTCTTCCGAGTGCCCCAGGTCCATGCGCTCTGCCCGTCCGCCATCCCGCGAATCGGCGTTGTAGCGATGCATCAGCGCGAGGACGCCCGGCCCGGTGAATTCGGGATCCAGTCCGTACTGCGGGCAGGCGGAATAGCAGAGCATGCAATTGATGCAGGTGCTGAACTGCCTGAATTTCTCCAGCTGCGCCGGCGTCTGCAGGTATTCGCCCTGCGCGAGCGTGCGCGCCTCCTTCGGGATGATGTAAGGCTTGATGCTCTCCAGCTTCTTGATGAAGTCCTCGATCACGACCACCAGATCGCGCTCTATCGGGAAGTTCTCGAGCGGTCCGATGCGCAGCTTGTTGGGATGGTAATGGCGCAGGAACGTCCGGCAACCCAGCTTGGGCACGCCGTCGATCATCATGCCGCAACTGCCGCAAATGGCCATCCGGCACGACCAGCGGAAGCTGAGCGTACTGTCCAGATCGTCTTTGATGTACTGCAACCCCTGCAGCACCGACCAGTCGTCGGTGAACGGAACCGAAAAAGTCTGCCAGAACGGCTCCTTGTCCTGTTCGGGCCGGTAGCGCAGGACTTCCATCTCGATGGTTTTTGTGCTGTCAGCCATGACCCGCTTCCTTCTTCCTTTGCTCGTCCGCTGCCACGCCCGCCGCGCCATAGGCGCGCGTGCCCGGCTTGGACTTGGTGATGACCACGTCCTGGTACTCGATGCGCGGCGGGCCATCGCCCGAGTAATAGGCCAGCGTGTGCTTGAGGTAATTGACGTCGTCGCGCTGCTCGTAGCCGTCCAGCCGCTGGTGGGCGCCACGCGA
>MEQZ01000226.1:0-4596 GCA_001770425.1 Betaproteobacteria bacterium RIFCSPLOWO2_02_FULL_65_20
AAACTTTTCCCACATGATGTCCGGATGCACGCGCGAGGTCGCCAGGCCCTGTGCGAAACCGCAGTCCACGCCGGCAATGACGTTTTCCCGCCCGACGATCTTCGCGTAGCGCATCAGACGCTCGGCCACGAGTTCGGGGTGCTCGACGCAGTTCGTCGTGTGCGCGACGACCCCCGGAATGATGATCTTGCCTTGCGGGAACTTGATGTCCTCCCAGACGTGATACTCGTGCTCGTGGCGCGGGTTCGCCGCCTCGATGGAAAACGCGCCCGCCCGGATGCCCAGGATGACCGGAGCGATATCGCGCAGCGGCGCGTCCGTCGTGTGCGGGCCGTGCCAGCTTCCCCAGCAGACGTGGTAGCGGACCCGGTCCTCGGGCAGGCCGGCGAGCGCGTGGTTCAGCGCTTCGACGCGCACCGCGGCGAACCGGCGGTACTCCTCGGGTGTCGGAGGCGGGTCCATCGAGTCGTACTCGGTGACCATGCGCGGGTCGTCGATCTGCAGCACGAAGCCCGCATCGACGATCATCCTGTACTCCGTCTTCATCGCATCGGCGATCGCGTAAAGGTATTCCTCCTCAGTCGGGTAGAATCGGTTCGCGCGCTGCAACTCGATGGTCCCGGGGGCGGCGGCGGGGATGAACGCCTCGGCGAAGTCCTTGCCGGCGAGCGCGGCGCGCAGGTTCGCGATGTCGTTGCGCACCGCCTCCTCGCCGCGATAGGCGATCGCGCCCGTGCATACCGTCGAGGCCATCCGCTCCTGCCCGAGACCGGGCGCGGCCGCCGCGTTCTGGGCGCTGCCCTCGATCTCGCGGTAGGCGTCGGCGAAGCGGCGGCGGTCGCGGCTGCGCGTCGTGCCGCCGCCCCGCCCCGGCAGGTCGGGACGGACTTCGAAGCCTGAGAGCCGGTCGGTGATGTACTGCGAAAAGCCCGACTTCGAGTACTCGCCGTCGCTCGGAATGTCGATGCCGCAGTCCGCCTGCATCTGCAGCGCCTGCGCCACGTGGCGGCGGATCACGGCGAGCTGACCGGCGCTGAACGGCACGCCGTCCGGCTTGCTCGAGAGGACGTCGACGACCTCCGGCGGGCGCACCAGGCTGCCGACATGCGTGGTGAGAATGCGACTGCTGCTGTGCTTCATGCGGATTGCCCGGTCGATCCTGGACCTGCGTCAGTCTACCCCATTAATGGAGGGGAGATAGGTAGGTCTTGTTCGACACGTCTCGGCAATGCCCTACGCTCCCCCCGACACTTCGCTGTTGCTATCCCATCTTCTTGATGATCGCGCCGAATTCAGCCGCGTCGAACGCCCGTAGCGTCTGTCCCTTGACGTTGCCACCACTGGCAACGCTCAATATAAGTGCGGACATGGTTTGTTCGTCCGGGGCTTCAACTATTGTAATCAGGTCATACTGTCCTTGAGTCCAATACAACTCCTTGACCGAGCATCCGGACTTTTTCGCCAAATCCTGGAACGCCTTTGCACGTTTCGGGCTGTCCTTGATGTTCTTTATTCCCTGATCGGTAAAATTCACAAGCGTAATGAATGTTGGCATGAGGTTTCTCCTAGTAATGAATTCGACTTCTTGGCTTACTTTCCGACCAATCGAGCAGTTCCACCACGGAGAAGCACAGACAGTGCCCCAGAAAGGAGCGGCTCCCGCGAAAGCCGAAGGTGAGGCCGGGACTGAGCCGGGTTAAGGACCGGTCTGGAGGGCTATGGTACTCGCAATGCTGATGGGGCCGGTTGCAAGTTGACTGCTGCGCTTCCTTTGACCGGTATTGCATCCCGGTTGCGTATCGGCCGGATTGGAATGTGTACTGCCAGATCCCGTGCTATCGTAGTGGCAGACCGGAGACAAGAGGCCAAGAGGAGGAGTCATGAATACTTATCTGCGCGCCGCGGCGCTGCTGCTTGTTCTCGCGGCCGGGGCCGCCTGGGGACAGACGGCGTACCCGTCGAAGCCAATTCGCTTCATCGTGCCATTCCCGCCGGGCGGCGCGACCGATCCGGTCGCGCGCATGCTCGGAGCCGAACTGTCCAAGAGCCTCGGGCAGCAGATCGTGGTCGAAAATCGGGGCGGAGGTGGCGGGACGATCGGTGTCGACCTCGGCGTGAGATCGGCGCCGGACGGCTACACCATCTTCCTGGGGTCCACCGGCGGGGTGGGCATCAACCCGGTGCTGATGGCCAAACCGCTTTACGACCCGGTGCACGACATTTCCGCGATCAGCATGCTCGCGCTGTCGCCGCTGCTGATCGTGGTTCCGCCCGCGAGCCCGATACGCTCGGTACAGGACATGATCGCCGCCGCGAAGGCGCGTCCGGAATCGATTGCGTACGGTACCGCGGGCTCGGGAACGCTGCACCACCTCGCCGCCGAAATGCTCCAGCAGCGCTTCGATTTCAAGATCACCCACGTTCCTTACAAGGGCAGCGGCCCGGCGGCCACCGACCTGCTCGGCGGACAACTGCCCCTCGCATTCCTCGATGTCTCGTCCATCGGCGTCCACTTGCGCAGCGGCAAGGCTCGCGCTCTGGTGAACACCGGCGCGAAACGCTCGGCCGTGGTGCCCGACATACCCTCAATGGCCGAGGTAGGCGTTCCGGATTTCGATGCGGTGGGATGGTTCATGTTGGGCGCGCCGGCCAACACCCCGGCGGAGATCATCGCGCTGCTCAACCGGGAAACGGTGCGAATCCTGGCGACGCCCCAAATGCGCCAACGGTTCATCCTCTCGGGCATCGAAGCGAAGTCGAGCACGCCGGCGGAAGCGGCCGCGTTCATTCGCGAAGAACTGGCGAAGTGGACCCGCGTCATCCGCTCCGCCGGCATCACCCCCGGATAGCAACGCTTTTGGATCATTAAGGCGGCCCGCTGCGGCACATCGGGGTACGTGCAGTACGCCTCGTTCAGATGGAAGACGACGTCCTCGATTTCCTGCGGCGTCATCTTCGGGTAGAGATGTTCGTTGCGCCGGGTCACGCTGTCGCGCAGCGCGGCCAGCACTCGGTCGAGCCGAACACAGACCGTCGCCAGTCGCAACGCGAGACCGCGGACACCCGCGATACGGAGGTAATCGATGAGTGACTCTGATGCCGTACCGACGCTGTCGACATCGACCGCGCGAGCCTACGACCTCCGCGTCCTGGCGGAATTCGCGCCGGAAAAGCGGGTCCGCAGGAAGCTCTTCAAGACCGAGCAACTCTGGTCGGAGATGGTCTGCTACGAACCCGGCCAGTCGACGGTCATGCATCACCATCCCTACGAGGAAGAGCAATTCGTGATCGTTTCCGGCACCGCGACAATGAACGTCGGCGGGGACGAGATCACGCTCGCGGCGGGGACGGTGTTGCTCATTGGCGCCACGGTGCCGCACGACGTGCGCAACCTCGGCAAGGAGCGCCTCGTGATCGCGTTCACGAAGGTCCCGACACGGCTTGCCAAACACGCGCGAGAACAGCACGGAAACGCCGTCCATCCCATCACTTGAGCGGACCGGCGGAATGTGGCCGGTTGCTGCCCTTGGCACCCTGGTCCCGCTGAAATTTCGGCCAACGGCGGCCGCGCCGCGGTCGATGCCTTCGATGCTTTTGATGAGCGGCCTGCGGGTGGCGGCACGCGCGGGCGCCGATGCCCGTCATTTGCAGCCCACCGTGCGCCTCGCGCTGCAAGTCCTGGAGTCTTCCGGATGACCAGTCGACAGGGATGGGCCGAGTCCGGCGCTGAATCAACGCACTCAGGTCAGCCAGGAGCTTTCCACGCCTTCTTTTTGACGCTATTGTTGACCACTCATTCAATAACCAAGGAATTCCCATGGATAAACCGGTTGCCTTGATTATCGGTGCCGGACCTGGAATCAGCGCCGCTTTTGGTGAGGCGCTGTTGGCCGATGGCTACCAGGTGGCGCTGGCCGCGCGCAATATGGACAAGTTGCGGCCGTTGGCCGAAGCGATGGGTGCGGTGCCCTTCGAGACCGACGCTTCGTCTGCGCCAAGCCTGGTTCGGCTTTTCAGCGAAGTCGACCGCTCTCTGGGGCAAGCCGATGTCGTGCTCTACAACCCCAGCGCCCGCATCCGCGGCGAATTGCTGAGCCTGGACATGGAGGCCGCCTCGACCGCCATCCGGACCACGGCCATTGGCGCGCTGGTCACGGCACAGGAGGCAGCACGCC
Source organism: Betaproteobacteria bacterium RIFCSPLOWO2_02_FULL_65_20 (assembly GCA_001770425.1). GTDB lineage: Bacteria > Pseudomonadota > Gammaproteobacteria > Burkholderiales > SG8-39 > JACQTO01. Next base: position 4,176 of record MEQZ01000226.1, read on the forward strand.
GCATGCTGCCCCGGGGCCGCGGTAGCATCTTCTTCACGGGCGCGACGGCCGGTGTCAAAGGATTTGCCCGCTCATCAGTTTTTGCCATGGGGAAGTTCGCTGTGCGCGGACTGGCCCAGAGTCTGGCCCGGGAACTCGCTCCGGCGGGAATTCATGTGGTGCACTTCGTCATCGACGGGGCCGTGGCCCGAGGAAGTCGCGAGCCGGGCGCGTTCACACCGCAAGCCATCGCACGCTCCTATATGGCCGCGCTGCACCAACCTTCCGGGGCATGGAGTTGGGAGTTGGAGTTGCGCAGCCATATGGAACCCTTCTGATACCTGTTGGTGATGACAATGGCGAAGACTGCGGGAACCGAACCTGGAATCGGGAGAATCGATGGCGCATGATGATTGGGTCGATGTGGGCGCAGCGGCAGAAC
>MEQZ01000226.1:5117-5209 GCA_001770425.1 Betaproteobacteria bacterium RIFCSPLOWO2_02_FULL_65_20
GCAGATGGACTCCGAGGACCAGCTTGACCGTGTTTACGAAGGTCTGGTGCATTGGGCCGATGTGATCCTGGTCGCCACGCCAATCCGCTGGG
>MEQZ01000226.1:5237-21281 GCA_001770425.1 Betaproteobacteria bacterium RIFCSPLOWO2_02_FULL_65_20
GGTCGAGCGCATGAACTGCATCCAGAATCAGGAAACCGTCGCGGGCAAATCCCTGCTGAACAACAAGGTGACGGGTTTCATCATCACCGGCGGGCAGGACAATGTCCAGGCGGTGGCGGGGCAGATGCTCGGATTCTTCGCCGAGATTGGCTGCCAATACCCGCAATATCCCTACATCGCCCATTCGCGCGGCTGGAGCGCGGAGGACATGGAGAACAACACGCGCTATGTGCAGGACTCCAAGCTGCTGCACGAAGGCGCCGGCGCCCTGGCGGGGCGCTGCGTGGAGATGGCCAAAATGCTGCGTGCCGGGGCTGTCACCGAAGTGCCACGCGTGCGAGGGGGGCGCAAGGCGCAGGAACTCGATACCCATGCGCAATTGCAGGGCACCGGCGCGGGCCGAGCCTCGGGCGGAGAGTGACACATTGCGGAAACGAAAACGGCCCCGTCGCTGGGAGCCGCTTGGAAGTATTGGTGGGGCGTGTAGGAGTCGAACCTACGACCTACGGATAAAAAGTCTGCCCCGCCGACTGATCCAAGACAACCGAGTGCAAGCTAGAACAACATAATCAATGAGCAATGCCAATTCCTTTGTTCCCATATGTTCTGGTTTATTCCTGTTTCTTGCGCCTTAGTGTCCCGCCAGTGTCCCATGAAAACACTACCTGCTAATGATATAGCGGTCAGCGTGGCGGCGTCGAGTTCCTATGGATTGCCCAGGTAGTCACGCTTACCGATCTCGACGCCGTTGTGGCGCAGGATGTTGTAGGTGGTGGTGGCATGAAAATAGAAATTCGGCAATGCACGGCCGAGCAGGAATTGCATGCCCTTGAACGTGGTGTCCTTGCCACCGACCGTGAGCGTGATGTCCTTGTCTTCGGTGCCATCGAGCTGCGCGGGCTTGATGGACTGAACGAATTCGATGGTCTTGGCGATTCGCGCCTTTAACTCGGCGAATGTCTGCTCGGTGTCCTCGTGCTTCGGGATGTCCACCCCGGCCAGCCGCGCTACCGCTCCCTTAGCCGAATCGCAGGCGATCTGCACTTGGCGCGTCATCGGCAGCATGTCCGGGAACAACCGGTATGCGGTCAGGGCCGTGGGATCGATCTTCCTCGCTTCAACGTGGGCCTGCGCCTTGTCGAGGATTGCGGAAAGGTTGGTCAGGATATTGACGAAGCGCGGTACGCTCGCCTGGTACATGGAAATGATCATGGGAAATCCTTGAAGTTTGAAAGGACGGGGAACAGCAAACGCGTATTCTACCGGGTAGCGCGGCGGACTATGGTGCGCGCTGGCGTCCGGCGAGGCGGCAAATCTGGTCGGATCCGGACACTTCGAATAAGATTTGTTCACGCCCGGCGTGGGAGGGACTCATGCGGAACTCGACACTTGCATGAAGGGCGACCGGCGGCCAAACAATGACGAGCGGCTCAATCACTAATTCAGCAGTGCGGCCAGGAATTTCGACGGAGGGATAAATGCCTGAAGCACGACGTTACGATTATATTGTCGTTGGCGCCGGCTCGGCCGGCTGTGTGCTCGCCAACCGGCTGAGCGAAGACGGTTCAGCCAGCGTGCTTATCCTGGAAGCGGGAGGCTGGGATCGCGATCCGTTGATTCATATTCCGATCGGGCTCGGCAAGATTCATCAGCATCGCTGGCACGACTGGAACTACGATTCCGAGCCGGAACCGGGATTGAAGAATCGCCGGATCGAAGTCCTGCGCGGCAAAGTGCTTGGCGGCTCTTCCTCCATCAACATGATGGCGTATACCCGCGGCGACCGCAACGATTACGAACGCTGGGCGCGAGATGGCGCGACAGGCTGGTCGTACAAGGAAGTCCTGCCCTACTTCAAGCGCGGCGAAGAATGGGAGGACGGCGAGAATACCTGGCGCGGCGGCTCCGGTCCGATGAAGACGACGTGGTCGCGCTCGAAAGATCCGATGTTCGAAGCATGGATCGAAGCGGGCAAGGCGGTGGGCTTTCCGGTGACGGAAGATTTCAACGGCAAGCAGCACGAAGGCTTTGGCCGCATTCAATGCGCGATCGGCAATGGCAAGCGCTGGTCGTCGTCGACCGGCTATCTCAAGCCCGCACTGATCAGGCCCAACCTCAGCCTGGAAGTGAATGCGTTGACAAGCAGGGTTCTCCTGAATGGCACGCGCGCCACCGGCATCGAATATATCAAGGACGGCCGGACTTTTGCCGTCCACGCGAACAAGGAAGTGCTGCTGGCAGCCGGGGCATTCAATTCGCCGCAAATTCTGATGCTGTCCGGCATTGGCCCTGAAGACCATCTAAAGGAGATGGGCATAGACGTGGTTGCCAATCTGCCGGTCGGCGACAATCTGCAGGAGCATATCGCGGGCTGGTTCACCTGGATGCGCAATGGGCCGGGGGATTTTGCCAAGCTGTTGCGCCTGGACCGGGTCAGCCTTGCGATGCTGCGGGCTTATTTCTTCGGCACCGGCCCCGCCGCAAGTCTTCCCAGTTCCATGTTCGCCTTCATCAAGACGGAAGCAGGGCTCGATGTGCCCGATGGTGAGTTCATCTTCCGCCTGACCCGGCCCGATGCGCGGCCATGGGTGCCCGGCATCAGGCCGATGCTGCCGGATACCTATGCGATCCGCCCGACATTGCTGCAGCCCAAGAGCCGCGGCGCGGTGCGGCTGCGCTCGGCAAAGCCGGACGACCCGCCGCGTATACTTTTCAAATTCTTCGAACATTCCGAAGACATGCCGCGGCTTCTGGAAATCTCGCGCCAGTCGCTCGATGTCGCGGCGCAGAAGGCAATCGAACCATTCCGCGGCAAGCCGGCGGGGCCGGACAAACTCAAATCTGATCAGGATATCGAAGACTGGATCAGAATGACGGGGCTGACCGTGCATCATCCGTCGTGTACCTGCCCGATCGGCACAGTGGTCGATCCGGAACTCAAGGTGCATGGTATCGAGGGTCTGCGCGTCGTCGATGCGTCCGCCATGCCGACCATTGTCAGCGCGCACATCAACGCCTGCGTTCTGATGATGGCGGAGAAAGCATCGGACCTGATCCGCGGCAAGCCGATGTTGCCTGCAGCAACTGAAGCCTGAACATGGGAAGCCTCGAATGACGGAACGCATCATCACCTGAGCACCACGTATCTTTGTTCCCGCGGCAGGATCGTTGTCGTGTTCCTGTGATGCCTTTCATCGGGAGCCTTCTGCAGATCATCCTGCGGCTTCGCCGCTGCTGCGCTATGATAATCACAGCATCGCTCCGCAGGGGGGATGTCGCCTCAACGTCGCAGCGGGCCCATCCCATGAAAAAACAAACCGTACTGGTTACCGGCGCCGCGAGCGGCATCGGCAGGGCCTGCGCAAGAAAGCTCCTCGACGAGGAGCACGACGTGGTGGCGCTGGATCTGAAGCAAGAAGCGCTTGCCGCGGCCTTGCCGGAGGACTTCGGACACCTTCTGCGCTTCGCCGGCGATGTCTCGCGGCACGAATGCTGTACCGGGGCAATCGCGGCGGCGATCGCGCGCTTCGGCAAGCTGGATGCGGTGACCCACTGGGCGGCGATGCATTCCGACATTGGACATGATTAGCATTGCGCGCGGTTCGATGCGGCTTCACGCACGGGATTGCGGCGCGCCCGGCAAGCCCCTCAGACTTGGCGGCTGGATTGATTCGCTTATCCTTCGACTCTTCCTATGTGCCCGTCGACGTGCAGGCCACGGCCCTGAGAAAGCTCGGGCTGCCGGAGGCGACGGTGCAGGGAATGGCGAGCGGGAATGCGATGAAATTGGTGCCGACATCGAAGGCGCAAGCCAATCTGATAGATAATTCCCAACCCAACACTTTGTTCCCGCAACAATCACCAGGAGCAATTCCATGCTGACGTTGTTTTACGCCCCCGGCGCCTGTTCGATGGCGGCCCACGTTGTGCTCGAGGAGTCGGGCGAGAAATACCAGACCCACCGCCTGAACCTGTCCAAGGGCGAGCAGAAGACCGCGGAGTACATGAAGATACACCCGCTGGGCCGCGTGCCCGCGCTCAAGCTCGATGACGGCTCGCCGCTCGCGGAGAACACGGCCATCCTGCCCTATTTGGGCAAGCGCTTCGACATGTGGCCCACCGATCTTATCAAGGAGGCGAAGGCGCTTTCGGTTGTCGGCTTTTTTGCCTCCAGCGTGCATCCCGCGCACGGCCACATCGGCCGGCCCGAGCGCTACACCGCGGACACTGCCGCGTTTCCCGGCATCCAGGCCATGGGCAAAAAGACCTTTCACGATTACCTGAAGCAGATCGACGCCATGTACGCGGGGCGCGAGTGGCTGTCCGACACGTACTCGGTGCTCGATCCCTACGCGCTGGTGTTCTACAACTGGGGCGTGAAGCGCGAACTGCCGGTGGCCGCGTTGAAGCACTACACCGCCTTCAAGGACCGCATGCTTGAGCGCCCCGCTGTACAGCGCGTCCTCGCGGACGAGGGCGTGAAGCTGTAGTCACCTGAAGATGCTCGTCTGGCGCGGGTTTCTGGGAGATCTGCGGATTTAACTGCGAAACGCGATAGGTACTTTGTTACATGCTGCGATTCCGGCGCAGCCTGTGGAATCTTTGCCACTGATATTCGTCCGAGCGCTCGCGGCGAATGGGTGGCCGCTTTCCATTCTTGGCAGTGACGGCTCAGACCTAAGCGGTCATTCGCGGCATGCTATATTTTTTGCCCGGGTTCTCCCTCCGTGTGCGCATTTCGTGCCGGATACTGTATAGGGCGTCGCCCGAAAATTGCAAAAGGATGACCCTCATGCTGGCTGCACAAGTAAACGTATTTGGTCGACCCGAAACGGTGATCGAGATCGTAGAGCAAGCCGATCCCGGTGAGCCCGGCGCGGACGAAGTGATTATAGAGGCCGAGTTTGTGCCGATTAACCCCGCCGACATCCTGAACCTCGAAGGGAAGTACGGTGCGGTGCCACCCATACTGCCGATGATACCGGGCGCGGAAGGCGTGGGGCGAATCGCCAAGACCGGATCGGCCGTCCGTCACGTAAAGCTAGGCGACCGGGTATTGCTGCCCGGCCCAGGGTGCTGGCGCGAGTGCATCAAGGCGCCCGCCAAGGTCGTCTTCGCGCTGCCGGGAGACGTAGATCCGAAACAGCTCGCGATGCTACGGGTGAATCCGCCGACTGCGTACCTAATGCTGCATCAGATCGCCGCGCCAAAGCCCGGTCAGTGGGTCATCCAGAACGCCGCAAACTCGGGCGTCGGGCATTGCCTGATCCGGCTCGCGCGGCTCGCGGGGGTCAAGACCGTCAATGTCGTGCGCCGAGAAGAACTCGTGGCGCCACTGCGCGCGTTCGGCGGCGACGTCGTGCTGACCGACGGTCCCGATCTCGACGCACGAGTGCGTGCCGCGATTTGCGAGGCCGCCCTGCCACTCGCAATCGACGCTGTGGGCGGCTCGGGCACACAGCGCCTCGCTCGTTGCGTGAGCGACGGCGGGACTGTGGTCAACTACGGCATGCTGAGCGGCGAGCCGTGTATCGTTGACGGCCGAGAAACAGTGTTTCGCGACGTGAGGCTTCAAGGCTTCTGGCTGCGTAAGTGGTTTGTCGACACTCCGCCCGCGCAGATCGCGGACCTGTATCGCGAGCTCACGTCCAAGGTGGCTAACGGCACCCTCGCGGTGGAGGTGGAAGCCGTCTACCCGATCCGCAAGATCAAAGAAGCGGTTGCGCACGCTGCACGCAACGGCCGTTCCGGCAAGATCCTAGTCTCCTTCGCGAGGGAATGACCGCACCCGAACTGAGACACTCGGGAAAGAAGTCCATTTTGGCTCACCGCGCACGTTTTATTTCACCGCGCGCCCGTTAGATACGCCTTCCACCACGCTCAATCAATTGCAGGGAAACGTAACCCCGACGTAACCCCAGGCTAACAATGAAAGCGGCCCCCATCTCTGGAGGCCGCGTGGTTATTGGTGGGGCGTGTAGGAGTCGAACCTACGACCTACGGATTAAGAGTCCGCTGCTCTACCAGCTGAGCTAACACCCCGTCCCGGCACTACCTGTGAACCTGATTTTCCAACCGCCTCGCCACTCGGTCATGCGCACCCGCAATGCGGATGGCGTCCCCATCGAGACCCGGCGAATATTGCCTGTTTCCAGCGGGAGATTACGCGTGTTAAATCCGCGCCGGCACCGCATGCATTGTAACCGTCCGGATGCCCGTCAGTCCATCCCCGCGGCAGCGACAGGCGGCATCGCGTTCGGAGCCCGGTTACAGCTCCATTTCGATATTCACGTCTTTGGTCCGGATTGAAACGTAACTGAGGTCTTTTCTCTTCAGTAGCTCCTCGATCAGCGTCCGCAAGGGCGTCGCGGCACCGACGTATTTGTCGTGCCTGATCGGACCGGCGGCGCGCATGGCCTTGATGTCGTCGTCGCTTCCAATGATGTAGCGCAGCAGCAGATCATCGTCCGAGACCCCGCTCCCGCCGTACTGCTCCCTCATCTGCTCCAGCGACGGTTCCGGTGGCTCCCAGTCGGCGAGTTCCTTCGAGCGCGGCAGGCTCAGGATCTTGTCCATGACGTTGCGGTCGATCGCAGCCGCCGCACCCTTGCCCCAGAATCCGAGCGCGTAATAGATCATGTCGTCCACGACCTGCTTGTATCTCTCTCCCAGCACGACGTTGATCGCAGCCTGGGTCGCGATGTACTGCGAGAAGGGCGTCACCATGATCGGGTAGCCGAAGTCCACTCTTACACGGATGCATTCCTCGATCACCTGAGGGAGCCGGTCGATGAGTTTCAGCTGCGTCAGCTGCCTTTTCAGATTGGAGATCACGCCTCCCGGTATCTGGTGGACATACTGGTATTCGTCGTACTCGACGGGCGCCCCGATCGGCCGGCCTTCCCTCTTCGCGACGTACTGGAGGTGGTCCGATACCGCGGCAACCGCCGCCTCGTCCAGCCGCGGCACGTACCCCAGGTGGCGCAGGTTGTTCGCCATACTCAGCACCGAGGGCTGCGCCGAGCCGTTGGCCAGGGGCGGGATGCCCGTGTGCAGCGTTCTGATTCCGCGCTTGACCGCTTCCAGGTAGCACAAGGGCGCCAGTCCGGTGGTGCAGTGGGAGTGCAGTTCCACCGGCGTCTTGCCCGCGTTCTTGAGTATGGCCGGCACCAGGGTCCGGATGCGCTCCGGCGTGAGCAGTCCGCCCGGATCCTTCAGGAGTATCACCGGAACTTTCAGCGCGACCGCGTCGCGGGTCTTCTGCTCATAATACTTGTCGGTGTGCTTGGGCGAGATTGAATAGGTCATCGCAAGCACCACTTCCATGCCGGCGTCCGTGGCGAACTTGACGTAGTCAGGGACTCGCAGGCCGAAGTCGTTCGACGCTTCCATCAGATGCACGCGCCGGATGCCGTTGGCTGCGAGCCTCTGCGACCACAGCTTCGCCATGCACTTGGGCACGATGCCGAATCCGGTGATGCTGCATTGCTGCATGATGGCCAGCGGCGTGTCGCGCATCTTCCGGGCCATGAGGCGAATTCTTTCCCAGGGATCCTCACGCACTTCCCGCACTATCGTCTTGAAATGTGCCGGAGCGGTAAGGTCCACGGCCTTGAAACCGGCCTCGTTGAACCGGCCGGCAACCGGCAGCATCATGCTGGTCGACATGGTCAGCGCCCACAAGGACTGGTTTCCGTCCCGCAGCGTCTGATCCACGAATCTGACCTCCTTATCTTTGCTCATTTCAGCCTCCTCGAGCACCGTTCAGCCGCATCACTCGGGCTTGACCAGAAACAGGACCTGCTCGTACTCGACCAGGGCGTTGTTTTCCACACAGATCCTGGCTATGCGCCCCTTGACGCCGGCCTTGACCGGATTGAACAGCTTCATCACCTCGATCAGCGCCACCGTGGTGTCCTCCTCGACCGGCGATCCCTCCTCGACGTAAGGCGGCACCCCGGGTTGCGAGCGTCGGTAGAAGATGCCCAGAAGCGGCGCCTTGACGGCCAGAAGGTGCCCGTCCGCGCCCGGAGATTCCTCGGGCGGGGCACTTCCCTGCATGCCGGGTTCGATCCCGGCAGCCTCAGCGGCCTCGGGCACGGCAGCGGCCCGCGGCGCCCTTGCGGGCGCGGAACCAGGGCTCGTTCCTTTTTCCACCTCGAGCTTGAAATCCCCGACTTGCAGGCTGACCCTGCCCATGGGCGATTCGTCGATAAGCTTGAAAATCCGGATCACGTCGTCTTGAGTCAATTCCATACGCCCCCCTTCGCATCTATTAGTTGCGTGCGGCGATCGTATTCCCCCGGCCCGCGCATCGTTGCATACGCTCAGAACGCGCCGATGATTTGTGCATTCGTTCCGCAGACGCCGAAATGGCTCTCCACCGCGGCGAGCGTATGCCCCATATCGTCGTCCCTCCATGCCTCTACACAATCGCGCGCAAGAACCACGTCGAAATCGCGCACGTAGGCGGCGCGCAATGTGGTCTCCACGCATACGTCGGCCACTACGCCCGCGAACACGATCGTCTTGACGCCCCAGCATCGCAGCAGCAGTTCCAGATCGGTCTGGTGGAAAGCGTCGAAGCGCCGCTTGGTCACGAGCACGTCCTGCGGGCGCGGCGCAAGCGCAGGCACGATCTGTGCACCCCAGCTCCCGCGGGCAGCCGGCACATCGCCGACCGACCTCGTCAGGCGGGCCGGCTTCAGGCGGTGAACCCGCTGCAGATCGTCGCTCCCATCGGGCTCGTACACCTGAACGGTAAACACGGTCCTCATCCCGCCAGGCAGCGCCTCGCGCAGTGTCGCGATGGGGTTCACCGCTCGCGCGAGTCTTCCGACATCCAGTCCCCGCTGGCCGAAATAGCCGCCAGGGTCGAGAAAATCGTTCTGCATGTCGATGACCAGAAACGCCGAAGTTCTTGCGTCGAGGGTAAATCGGTTGTCGGACGAACTCATGGCGATCCCCTGTCGATGGAATATCCGGCCGCCCCGGCCGTCAAATGCCCAGGTACACGCGTCTGAAAGCCTTGTCTTCCCGCAATTTGCCGGGGACGTCACTGGAAACGATTTCGCCGGTGGCGACAAGGTAATACCAGTCCGCGATTTCCATGGATTCCCAGAGATTCTGTTCCACCAGCAGCACGGTCACACCGAGCGCCCTGGTCTTGCTGATCGTCTCGAACAGGGCTGCGACGACAGCCGGCGCCAGGCCCAGGGACGGTTCATCGAGCAGCAACAGCTTGGGTTCTGCCATCAGTCCCCTGCCGATCGCGAGCATCTGCTGTTGGCCGCCGCTCAGCACGCCGGCGGCGGCCTTTCTTCTCTCCTTGAGCGCGGGAAAGAGTTCAAATACAGCGGCCATGTTCTCGTGCCGGCGTGCGCGCACCCGCGGCGCATAGGCACCCATCTCGAGGTTTTCCTGCACGGTCATCTGGGGAAATACATGCCGGCCTTCGGGCACGTGTGCAAGGCCCAGTTCCGGCAATTGGTGAGCCTCCAGGCTGGAAATCACCTCACCGTCGAAGATAACCCGGCCTGCATTCGGCTTGACGAGCCCCGAGATGGCTCGAAGCATCGTCGTCTTGCCGGCGCCGTTTCCGCCGAACAAAGCGACGATCTCGCCTTGGCGCACCTCGAGCGAGCAGTTTCGGACGACCTGGACTTCGCCATAACACACGTCTATGTTCTGGACGGACAACAGAGCAACGCCCCGGCGCTGCGCGTGCGATTGTTCAGCCAAGTCCCGTCGCTCCTTTCTTTCCAAAATACGCTTCCCCGACGGCGGCGTCGGCCGCAACGTCGCCGGGCGAGCCCTCCGCCAGCTTTTCGCCGTGATGCAAGACAATCAGGTGCTCGCACGTTTCCATGAGTACCGTCATGATGTGCTCGATCCACATCACCGTAATGCCCAGCTCGTCTCTGATACGGCGAACGATCCTGACTGCGGGCTCAAGCTCAAGCGGATTGAATCCCGCCAGCGGCTCGTCAAGGAGCAGTATCCTCGGCCGGGTTGCAAGCGCTCGCGCGAGCTCGACGATTTTTCTTTCGGTGAGATTCAGGCTGGATACCGGGCGGTCCCCGAGTTTTCCCAGGCCGACAAACTCGAGTATCTCCTGTCCCCGCCTCTTGGCGTCGGCCGCGCCAAGGCGCCGCGCATCCGCCCCGTAATGCAGGCCCACCAAAACGTTCTCCAGTGCCGTGAGATTCGCGAACGGTCTTCCACTCTGAAATGTCCGCCCTATCCCGGCCCGGCATATGCGCGCCGGGCTGAGCCCCTGCAATTGCCTGCCGCCGAACAGGATCCTGCCCGAGGACGGCCTGTACACCCCGGTGACGAGATTGAACAGGGTCGTCTTGCCCGCGCCGTTGGGTCCCATCACGCCGACGATCTTGCCCGGTGCAACCTGGAACGAAAGCTTACGCAGCGCCTGTACGCCACCGAAATGCACGTCGAGCTCCTGCACCTCGAGTACGGCATCGGGAATCGCGTTCATCGCGCCGTCCGTCCAGCCGCGGGGCGCGGACCGCCCGTCAGCCGCCCGCGCAACCGCTTGAAGACCTGCATCAGCCCGCCGGGACACCACAGGATCAGCGCCAGCACGAGAACGCCGAAAACAATGGTGTGAAATTGCGGAATGCTCGTCGACAGGCCTTCCTTCACGGCGCTCATGATGACCGCGCCGAGCACCGGCCCCATAACGGTCCCGACGCCGCCGAATATGGCCATCACCACCATATCGAACGACAGCGCGAGATCGAAGGCCATATACGGGTCCATGTAACTCCAGTACCAGGCGATCATGGAACCGGTCAGGCCGATCAGGGTGCCGCTCAATACGAACATCACCATCTTGTGGGCAACGGTCCCCACCCCGGTGACCTCTGCCGCCACTTCGTCGGCGAGGATCGCTTTCAATCCCAACCCCCACCGCGAGTGCTTGATCACGTAGGAAATCGCGGTGACTCCGACGGCGAGCACGAGCAGAAAGTAATATGCGATGAGATTGTTCGACAACGGCGGGATGGTCAGGCCGGAAGAGGACCCGACCGCCTTTATGTTCGCGACCACGGTCTTGATGACTTCATTGCATCCCAGCATCACGATCGCGAAATATGCCACGCGTATGCGCGTAGTGAGGAGTACGAATCCGAGCACCAGGGCGCCCGCCCCCGAAACGACGGCCGCGAGCAGGATTCCCGCCACCGGGTGCCACTTGAGCAGCACCGTCGACACGCCGAACGCGTAAGCCCCGAGGCCGAAGAACAAGCCCTGCCCCAGGGATGCATAACCGGTCATGCCGGAAAACAGGTTCCAGCTGCCGGCGAGGGCCACGTACATCAACATGCTGACGAGAAACGAAATCACGTACGCAGACCCCCACGCGGGCAGCACGACAAGGGCGACTACGACAGCGGCGATCAACCATTTCACCGGTGCGCCCATCACTTGATCTCGCCCACAAAGGCCGAGGACGTGCGGGATTTCCAGACGATAAACGCGATCAGCACCACGTAACCGCTCAGGTCCTTGTATTCCGCCCCCAGAAAATAACTCGCAAACGATTCCAGGATCCCCAGCAGCAACCCGGCAAGCAGAGTGCCACCCTGACTTCCCAGCCCTCCCACCACCATGACCGTGAACGCCTTGATGGTGAACAGCAGTCCGACCGTGGGCGTGATGACATAGATCGTACTGGCAAGATTGCCGGCGATGCCCGCCAGGGCCGAGCCGATTCCAAAACCTATCAGCCCGATTCGCTTGACGTTGACTCCCATCAATCTGGCCGTGGTCATGTCCTGGCTGACGGCGCGTATCGCCTTGCCGAGCATCGTGTACTGCAGCCCAACGTACATCAAGGCCGAAACCAGCAGCGCCACCAGCACGACGATGAGACGGTTGGCCGCCACGGACAGAGGTCCGATATGGACGGGGCTGGTCGCGTAGCTGACGACTCGATAGTCCGCCGACCAGAGCAGCAATGCCGCGTTCTGCAGGATCAGCAGGACGGCGAAGAACACGATCAATGTCGCGTTCTCAAATTCCCCCATCGACAGGTTGTGCGCCACCAGCGGGCCGATGAGCGCTTTCTGGATGACGATACCGAACAAAAACATCGCAACGGCCGCAAGCGGCAGACTGATCAGCGGACTGACGCTCCACAGCGTGAACAGCCAGAAGGTCATGTAAGCGCCCAGCATCATCAGTTCGCCATGGGCGATATTGAGTATCTTCATGACCCCGTAGATGACGTTCAGGCCGGTGGCGATCAGCGCATACAGACCGCCCCAGACCACGCCGAACAAGAGCAATTGCAGAAACGTCGTCACATCCACGTGGCATCACCCAATAAGTCGAACAATCGACCTCGCACTCATCCGGCCATATCGACAAGACAGATCGGTGCCACTGACAAGCAGATCCGGGGCCGCCGGATCCCAAGCGACAACACGCATGCGCAAGGCCGGATCGCAGTAGATCGGATTTACGTCCGCCTCCGAGTGGAATTGCAGAGGAACGAGTCGCTGTCCATCTGGCAAGCGGGAGCGAGTTCTTGATGAAATGGCGCGATCCGGCGGTGCGGCCACCTTCGCACACAGTTCCTGCCGGAGCCGAAACTGCGTGCGAAGCCGCGATGAGCGGCAGCCGATCAGTACGGAAATTTCAATGCGGCGTTGGCGACTTCTTTCGGCCAGACAAGCACCCGTTTGCCGTTCTGGAGCTGGGCAAGGAAACTCAGCTGGTGCTTGTTGACGCCGTTTTCATCGTATTCGTAAGGTCCGAGGATGGTCGTGAATTTCCCCGAATGCAGCGTCGCCGCGATTTTTTCCCGATTCAGCGTTCCGGCCTGCTCCACGCCCTGCTGCAGGACCTGCGCACCGATGAATGCATACGCCGCATCGGTCGCCGGCGCCGTCTTGAACTTCGCCGAATACTCGTCATAGAACTTGCGCGCACCCGGGAACGGAAGATCCGGGTGCCAGAAACCGTTTTCCACTATGCCATCGGTAATGCCGCCGAGTTTCTGCACAAACGCCTCTTCATACATCGGCCCCATGGTGACCGCGTAGAACTTGGGCTTGAACCCGGTCTCGGCCATCTGCCGGGTCAGGTATACCACCGAGGGCATGATGTTGATCGCGAGGAATGCATCCGGCTTGGCTGCTTTGACCTTCAGCAGCAGGCTGGTGAAATCCTGCCCCCCCAGCGGATACTGCTCGTCAGCAACCACTTCGATGCCGGTGCCCTTCAGCCTGGCCAGGAAAGCGGTCCGCAGGCTTTGCGTGAACAGGAAGTTCTCATAGGCAATCGCCACGGTCTTGATCTGACCCTTCATCGTGACAAGATAGTCGGCCAGGCCGTTGTACATGTTCGATGCAAGCTGGGTCGTTTCGAAAATGTACTTGAACCCCCTCTGGAAAATCGCGTCCGCCGCGGCCGTGGCAAGCGGGACCGGATACTTGTGCTTTTCGGTCACCGCGGAAATCGCGAAATTGTGTCCGCTGCCCCAGGGGCTCAACAGCAGGTCCACCTGGTCCCTGGTAATCAGACGCTCGTAGTTTCTGATGGCGTTACTCGTGTCGCTGCTATCGTCGTAGTGAAGCAGCTTCACCGGCAGTTTCCTGCCCAGATCCTTGACCGCGATGCCTCCCTGTTTGTTCACCTCTTCAGCCCACAACTCATAGCCCCTGTGGACCTCCAGCGCCGAAGTGCTGAATCTTCCAGTCATGGAAATGCTGTACCCGATTACGATTTCCTTCTTGCCGCCAGCTTGCGCTGCCGCAGTACCGGGCACCGTGCACACGGCCACGAGTACCGCAACCAGCCAAACCCGCACGCCCGCAAAAGCACTTAACATAGTTACCTCCTCCGAATGAATGTTGCCCGCCGCTAATTCATTGATCCACGTTCCACGTCCGCAGTCTGGCGGAATCCCCCGCAGCCAGGGCGTTCGGCGGATTATCCTCTCATCCCGGTTCAGAAGTACGGATGCCCGCCCGAGACCAAGGTCCCGATCACGTTTCCGGCGGTGACCGGCAGCAGCAGATGGGACGGATATTGGTCGGGCTGCCCGCCGCACCGCTACCGTTCACACCGGCGGCCGATGCTTACCCGTTGCACTGAGCGACGACGCCAGGCGCGCTTTGGGCGCCGGACCGTGCCCCGTTTCGATCAGGCATTCCCGCGATTCAGTTCGCCTTCACGCCGGCCTTCTTCGCCACCGCCGCCCAGCGCTTGATGTCGACGTCGATCGCCCGTGCGAACTGCGCGGGCTCCATCCATTCGATGTTCATGCCGACTTTCTCGAGCCGGTCGCGAACCGCGGGATCGTCGATCACCTTGCGCAGGCTTTCGCGGCTCTTTTCCACGACCTGCGCCGGAGTGCCCTTCGGCGCAAGCGCGCCGAACCAGGTCGACACCAGCACCGTCGGGTAGCCGAGCGCTCCGAACGTCTTGACCTCCGGCATGAGAGCGGAAGCGGCAGTACTCGCTACAGCGAGCACCTTGATTCTTCCGGAGCGCACATGCGGCAGGCCCTGCGGCACCGGGCCGAAAAACATGGACACTTCACCGGCGAGCAGCGCGTTCATGGCCGGGGCTGCGCCCTTGTAGGGCACGTGGGTCATGCTCACGCCGGTCTCGGTCTTGAACAGCTCGCCGCCGAAATGCGCCGGCGAACCGTAGCCGGCCGAGGAGAAGGTGAGCTTGCCCGGATCGGCCTTCGCCTTTGCGATCAGCTCCGCCACCGTCGAGACGCCGACTGAAGGGTGCACGAACAGCGCGTTGTCCGAACGGGTCAGGCCCGCGATCGGTGCAAAGTCGGCGCGCGGGTCGTAGCTCATGTCCCGGGTCACCGCCGGACGCATCGTGAGCGGGATCTCCACGGTGAGGAGCAGCGTGTACCCGTCCGGGGCGGCCTTGGCCACCGCCTCGGTGCCGATCCCTCCCGATGCGCCGGCCTTGTTCTCCACGATCACGGGCTGAGACCATTGTTCGCTCAACTTTTGCGAGACGATTCGCGCGAGCACGTCGAGCGGGCCCGCCGCGGGGAACGGCACCACCAGCTTCACCGGGTGCGAGGGGTAGGCTTCCTGCGCCTGAGCCGCGAAGGCGAAGACGGATAGGGCGCAGGCGGCAATGACGGAGAAAATACTTTTCATCACATCCTCCCTGATTGTCATCTAGCGACGTGCACCGATCATACCAGCCGGTCACGGAGATTTAGGTCCCACAGGCTCTGACCGGCCAGAAGCGCTACCCAGGCCCCGAAAATCCAGGGCTTAGCCCTCGGCGCCCCGTTTCAGAGCACTTCCTATTCAGTTTCCGCTACCGTCCGCCGCTGTTAGTGCCTGGCGCTGGCGATGAGCCGGAAGCGTTGACGCGAACCGAGACCCCGAACGCCTGCCCAGGCTGCGCCCCCCATTGCGTCACTTCAGTAAACGTATGGCCGGCGTAGCTGTACGTAGTCAGCCACCCTTGCTGCCGAGGTGGATCTTGTGTGCACCGCTGCTGCGTTGCGGCCGCCGCTTGTGGCTGCGTCCCGGAGTTCGCGATCTTGTCGCCGACTACAGCGCCTGCGACCGCTCCGCCAATCGTGGTCACCGTCTGCCCACGCCCCTTGCCCACCTGATGGCCGAGCAGTCCGCCTATTGCCGCTCCAGCCGCCATCCCCAGTACGCTACGCTCTGGTGCCTGCTGAGCCGGGGCCGGCACCGGTTCTGACGTACAGGTGGGCGGACTCGCCACCATATTGGGCGCAACCGAGACCACCACGGCCCGGTCCTCGAAGTCGGCGGCCATGGTGCTGCACGAAAACACGATCGCTGCGGCTATCACATTAGCTCTTGGAATTGATTTCATACAACCTCTTGTCGCGGTTCGATTCGAATGGGGTCAGACCCCCGCGAGTTGCATTGGAAGTGGCACTGGACGAAACCACAAACTGAAATTACGCACGGCATCCAGACATATTCTAGATACAAGCACGTTATCGCCTTGCCTGGCAACCGTAACACGTTGATCAAAGTGGCGTCCCCAGGGGGA
>MEQZ01000227.1:0-218 GCA_001770425.1 Betaproteobacteria bacterium RIFCSPLOWO2_02_FULL_65_20
GAGCCGGCGCAACACGTCGTCAGCATGTCCGGGAACCCAGGTCTTTACCTGCTTGGCGTGCCATTCGCGGGCCACCGCCTCGAAGGAATTTGCAGAAGCGACCTTCCTTCGCGCCTTGTCGGCCCGGCGCTCGGCTGCAGGATCGAGGTTGTTGTCCAGGCGTTGACGCTCCTCATCGCAGCGCTTGCGGGCCTTCTTCAACCCGGTATCAGGATAGA
>MEQZ01000227.1:271-12576 GCA_001770425.1 Betaproteobacteria bacterium RIFCSPLOWO2_02_FULL_65_20
TACTTCCGGCCGTCAGCGTAGACCCAAAGGTAGAGACCCCTGCCGTCATGTAGTTTGCGAATCAACTTGCCCTTGCTGGTGGCGTTGTTGCACTCCCTATCGCTGAGAAGATTGAGCTTGGTCGCCATGTGGTAACTCTCCGCATGAAAAAGCTAGTTACCACACTCTTTACCACACCTAGGCGCCGGATGCAATAGGAGCCTTTTGGACGGCTCCGGACAACTTTCTAGAGGGGGAATCAGGATCCGGTTGGAATTTCTGGACTTACTTGGACCCTGTTGAACGTGAACTTGGCGGAGAGGGTGGGATTCGAACCCACGATACGCTTGCACGTATTCCGGTTTTCGAGACCGGCCCGTTCAACCACTCTGGCACCTCTCCGACGGCGCGCATTCTACCATTCGCGACCGCCGTCCGCAGCCGCGCTGCGCGCCACTTATACCCTGAGCACGATCTTGCCGCGCGCGTGGCCGCCCTCCGACAGCGCGTAGGCCTCGCGCGCCTCGGCAAGCGCGAACACCCTTCCGACCTGCGGCCGGATGAAACCTGCCGCCGCCCATTCCAGCAGCTTCGCCAGCCGCGCCGTCGAGGCGCGGATTTCCGCCCGCACCACCCGCACGTCGTCGCGCGGCGGCGTCGGGTCGACGGGGGCCGCGGTCAGACGCACGAGCAATCCCCCCGGCTTGAGCGCCGCGAAGGAGCGCCGGTGGACCTCGCCGCCGATCGAGTCGAGCACCACATCGCACCCGAGCGCCACCGATTCGAATTGCTCGCGTGTGTAATCGATGACCCGGTGCGCGCCGAGCGATGCGCAATATTCGGCGTTGGCGCTGCCGCAGGTGGCGAGCACTTCGGCCCCCATGTGCCGCGCAATCTGGATCGCCAGGCCGCCCACGCCGCCCGCGCCGGCATGGATCAGCACCCGTTGTCCAGGCTGCAGCGCCGCGATTTCCACCAGCGGAATCCACGCGCTCATGCCACTCACGCCCAGGCAGGCCGCATCTGCCGCCGCCAGCGGCGCGGGCACCGGCGCCGCCATGGCGCCGGACACCAGCGTGAATTCGGCATGGGTCCCGTCACGCAGCGTGTCGGCCACCGCGAGCACCCGCTCGCCCAACGAGAAACCTTCGCATCCCTGGCCCAGTCCCACCACGGTGCCGACGCAGTCCCTGCCGAGCACCCGCGGAAACGCGAGCGGATGCGCCTCCTGCAGCAGCCCTGCGCGTATTTTCCAGTCGGCCGGGTTGACGCCTGCGACCTCGACCCGCAGCAGCAGTTCACCCGGGCCGGGGCGGGGCACGGCGATGTTTTCCAGGCGCATCGCCTCCGCGCCGCCGTAGCCGCGGATCACCCAGGCCTGCATGGTTTGTGGAATTGGATTCATCGGTTCCTCAATGCGAATGTTACCCGCGGGCACCACCGCACGCCAACGCGCGTACCGGCCGGCCGGGCGCCGCGGGTCGAAGATCGCTAGAATGTGGTCTGGGGTCGGTGAGTGTGCCGGCACTGCCGGTTGGCGTCCGATGACTCGGGTGTTGACGCTATTGGTGAAGACTTACCGATGTCTCCCGATTTTGGGAAGTTGCAACTTCGCAACTTCCCAAAATCGGGAGATCGATAGATACCAAGACCAGGCAAGCCGGCTAAGTATTCACGACATCCACTTTTTCCTCCCAACCTTTCCAGAGACAGGTACATCATGCGCGAAACCCATATCCCCTACGGCGCTTACTGGTCCACGCCCTTCGCTCGCTGGCAGGGCGCGTTTTCCCACCTGCATCCGCTCCAATTCGCCGCGCACGTCGCCAAGGGCGAACTGAAGCGCCGCAACATCGATCCCAAGCGCTTCGATTTCGGCATCCTGGGGATTACAGTCCCCTCCGTGGGCAGCTTCTACGGACTGCCATGGGTCACCGGCATGATCGGCGCGGCGAACGTAGGCGGCCCGACGGTGAATCAGGCCTGCGCCACCTCGGCGCGCTGCCTGCAGATGGCCTCCCAGGAAGTCGCTGACGAAGGCGCGGACTGCGCGCTGGTCGTCACTGCCGACAAGTGCTCCAACGGCCCGCATCTGTACTATCCGAACCCCGGCGGACCGGGCGGCACCGGCGTGCACGAGGACTGCGTGCTGGACAACTTCAACAACGACCCGTTCGCCCACTGCGCCATGATCAATACCGCGGAGAACGTGGCGAAGAAGTTCGGCGTCACCACCGCGCAGCAGCACGAGGTCAAGCTGCGGCGCTACGAACAGTATCAGGACGCCTGCGCGGGCGATCACGCGTTCCAGAAGCGCTACATGGTCCTGCCGTTCGAGGTGCCTGATCCCAGATTCAAGAAGACGGTGAAAACGCTTGCCGGCGACGAAGGCATCCACCCGACCACGGCCGAGGGCCTGGCGGGACTGAAGCCGGTGCTGCCCGAGGGGTCGGTCACCTTCGGCGGCCAGACGCATCCCGCCGACGGCAACTCGGCCGTGGTGGTCACGACCCGCGAGAAAGCCCGCGAGCTGTCGGCGAACCCGAAGATCGAGATCCGGCTGCTCGGCTACGGCCTTGCGCGCGCCGAGGTCGCCCACATGCCCTACGCGCCGATCCCCGCGGCGAAGCGAGCGCTCGAGCGCGCCGGCCTGTCGATCAAGGACATCGACGCCGTCAAGACGCACAATCCGTTCGCCGTCAACGACATCGTGTTCGCGCGCGAAACCGGCTTCGATCTGATGAAAATGAACAACTACGGCTGCTCGCTCATCTGGGGCCATCCGCAGGGGCCCACGGGACTGCGCAGCATCATCGAATTGATCGAGGAACTCGCGCTGCGCGGCGGCGGCCGCGGCCTGTTCACCGGCTGCGCAGCGGGCGATTCGGCGATGGCGGCGGTGCTGGACGTCCGCGACGCGACCTAAGCCTTCGCTTGCCCGCGCGCCAGTTCGCGCAGGGCGTTCTTGTCGGTCTTGTTGACGGTGGTCTTGGGCAGCGACGCGAGGATCGCGACGGGAAACCGTGGTCTGTCCCCTATTTCCCGGGTCCTACTTCATCGGCTCGATCGCGTCCAGGCCGCCCATGTACGAGCGCAGGGCCACCGGAACGTCGATGCCGCCGTCGGCGCGCTGATAGTTCTCCATCACCGCGACCAGCGTGCGGCCCACGGCAAGGCCGGAACCGTTCAGCGTGTGCGCGAGTTCGGGCTTGCCCTTCTCGTTGCGAAACCGCGCCTGCATGCGCCGCGCCTGGAACGCCTCGAAGTTGGAGCAGGAGGAGATCTCGCGGTAGGCGCTCTGCCCCGGCAGCCAGACTTCGATGTCGTAGGTCTTGGCCGCGGAAAAGCCCATGTCCCCGGTGCAAAGCGTCACCACGCGGTACGGAAGTTCGAGCCGATCGAGTATGGTCTCGGCGTGGCCGGTCAGCGCTTCCAGCGCCTCGTAGGACCGCTGCGGATGGCAGATCTGAACCAGCTCCACCTTGTCGAACTGGTGCTGGCGGATCATGCCGCGCGTGTCCTTGCCGTGGGAGCCGGCTTCGCTCCTGAAACACGGCGTATGGCAGACGAACTTCAGCGGCAGTTGATCAAGCGGCACGATCTCGTCGCGCACGATGTTGGTCACCGGGACTTCGGCGGTGGGGATCAGGTACAGCTTGTCGCCGTCGCTTCGCGGGACCGCGAACAGGTCCTCCTCGAATTTCGGCAACTGGCCGGTGCCGCGCATGCTCGCGGCGTTGACGAGGTACGGCGCGTAGATCTCGGTATAGCCGTGTTCCCCGCTATGCACATCGAGCATGAACTGCGCGATCGCCCGGTGCAGCCGCGCAAGGGGCCCTTTCATCAGCGAGAAGCGCGCACCCGCAATCTTGGTTGCCAGCTCGAAATCGAGCAGCCCGAGCCCGCCGCCCACATCCACGTGATCCTTGAGCGGAAAATCGAACGACCGCACAGCGCCGACCCGGCGGACTTCGACGTTTTCTTCAGGCGATGTCCCAAACGGCACACTCTCGTGCGGAACATTTGGAACCAACAGCAGAAAATCCTGAAGTTTGCGCTGAATTTCAGTGAGTTCAGCCTCTCGCTGCTTGAGCTGGCCGCCGAACTCCTGAACCTCCGCCATGATTTCGGCGACCGACTTTTCGTCGCCCCTGGACTTTGCATTTCCGATTTCCTTCGACTTCGCATTGCGCTGCGACTGCAGATACTCCGTGGTTGTTTGGTTGTCCTTCCTTGCAGCCTCAAGTTCCTTGAACATCGCGGTATCAAGCTCGAAACCACGCATCCTGAGCCTGTTTGCGATTCCTTCCAGGTCACCGCGCAGCAATTGTGGATCGAGCATGGGTGCCTCTATTCTTTCGACTTCGCCGCGCGGTCGCGGCTCTTCAGATAGGCGAGCTTTTCGGCGATTTTCGCTTCCAGGCCGCGATCGGTCGGCTGGTACCAGCGCACCTCGGGCATGCCTTCCGGAAAGTAGGTCTCGCCTGCCGCGTGCGCCCCGGGCTCGTCGTGCGCATAGCGGTAATCCTTGCCAAAACCGAGCGATTTCATCAGTCTGGTCGGGGCGTTGCGCAGGTGCAGCGGCACCGGCCGCGACGAATCTTCGGCGACGAAACCGCGCGCCGAATTATACGCGACGTACACCGCGTTCGATTTCGCCGCGCAGGCAAGGTAGATCAGCGCCTGGGCGAGCGCGAGCTCGCCTTCGGGGCTTCCCAGCCGCTCGTAGGTGGCGCAGGCATCGAGGGTGAGCGAGAGCGCGCGCGGATCGGCAAGGCCGATGTCCTCCACCGCCATGCGCACCATCCGCCTGCCCACGTAAAGGGGATCGGCGCCGCCATCGAGCATGCGCACCAGCCAGTAGAGCGACGCGTCGGGGTCGGAACCGCGCACCGATTTGTGCAATGCCGAGATCTGGTCGTAGAACGCGTCCCCGCCCTTGTCGAAGCGCCGCAGGTTGCGCGCCACCGCGTTCTGCACGAAGTCGCCGTCGATCCGCGCGCTGCCCGCGCCTGCCGCAGCCGTCTGGATGAGCTCCAGCAGGTTGAGCAGCCGCCTCGCGTCGCCGTCGGCAAGCCCGATGAGCCGGGTGCGCGCGGCCTCGTCGAATTCCAGTCCCGCCAGCGCCAGCCCCACGGCGCGATCGAACAGCGCGCCCAGTTCGCCCTCGGAGAGGCTGGTCAGCACATACACCGCGGCGCGGGAGAGCAAGGCGCCGATCACTTCGAACGACGGGTTCTCCGTCGTGGCGCCGATGAAGGTGAACAGGCCCTGCTCGACGTATGGCAGGAACGCGTCCTGCTGCGCCTTGTTGAAGCGGTGCACCTCGTCGACGAACAGGATGGTTCGCCGCCCCGATACCGCGAGCGCCTCCTGGGCGCGCTGCACCGCGTCCCTGATGTCCTTGACGCCCGAGAAGGCCGCGGACAGCGCAAGGAACTGGGCGTCGAACGCATCGGCCATGAGCCGGGCGAGCGTGGTCTTGCCCACGCCGGGCGGCCCCCAAAGAATCATCGAATGCGGCTTGCCCGAATCGAAGGCGAGGCGCAGCGGCTTGCCCGGTCCGAGCAGATGCCCCTGTCCGACCACTTGGTCGAGCGAGCGCGGCCGCAGCGCCTCGGCCAGCGGCGCATCCGGCTTCTTCGCCTCGAACAGGTCGGTCGTTGCGCTCATGCGCCGCTCATTCGCCGACGATGTCGGCGCCTTTGGGGGGCGAAAAGCGGAACGTGGAGGGATCGAGCCCGGGATTGCGCGCGAGCGACGTAAAGCGCAGCAGCGTGATCTGGCCGAAGCTGTCGTAGAACTCCATCGCCTCCAGGCCGCCGGAGCCGAAGCCCATGCGCACGCGCTCGAAGCCGCCTTCCTTGTCCCGCGGCACGGCTTCGAGCCACTCCAGGCCGTCCTTTTCGCCCTCGTCCGAGATGCGAAAGGCGCGCATCGCCTCGTTGTTGCCGGCCAGCAGCGCCGCCGGGGTCGAGGTGAGCGCCTGATCCACGCGCCTGACCGTGACCTGCCGCAGATCCTCGTCGTAGATCCATACCCGCGTGCCGTCGCCGACGATGAGCTGCGCATAGGGCTTGACGTAGGTCCACCGGAATTTGCCCGGCCGCTGGAATGCGAGCGTGCCCCTGGACTGCTGCACGATCCGGCCGCCCTGGTCGACGACCTTCTGTTCGAATTCGCCCTTCGCCGATTGGGTGGCCGACAGGAATTGCGCGAATCGATCCAGGCTGGAGGCGAGCACGGCCAACGGCTGCAGCGCAAGCACCGCGCCCACGAGCCAGGCAACGGCACGCCGTGTGGGCATCACTCGGCCTTCGCAGGCACTATCACCTCGCGGTTGCCGTTCGACTGCATCGACGAGACGAGCCCCGAGCGTTCCATCTGTTCGATCAGACGCGCAGCGCGGTTGTAGCCGATGCGCAAATGCCGCTGTACCAGCGAAATCGACGGGCGCCGCGTGCGCAGCACAATCTCGACCGCCTGGTCGTAGAGCGCATCGGATTCGCCGTCTGCGGCCTCGCCTGCGCCGTTCTCGCCGCCTGCGCCGATTTCGGGTTCCTCGAGCACGCTCTCCAGGTACTCCGGCTTGCCCATGGCCTTGAGGTAGTCGACCACCTTGTGCACCTCCTGGTCGGAGACGAACGCACCGTGCACGCGCTGCGGCAGGCCTGCGCCAGGCGGCAGGTACAGCATGTCGCCCTGGCCGAGCAGGGTCTCCGCGCCGTGCTGGTCCAGAATAGTGCGCGAATCGACCTTGCTGGAGACCTGGAACGCGATGCGCGTGGGGATGTTGGCCTTGATCAGCCCGGTGATCACGTCCACCGAAGGACGCTGGGTTGCGAGGATGAGATGCACGCCGGCCGCCCGCGCCTTCTGCGCTAGACGCGCGATCAGCTGCTCGACCTTCTTGCCGGTCACCATCATGAGATCGGCCAGTTCGTCGATCACGACCACGATATAGGGCAGCTTCTCCAGGGGCCGCGCCTCGCCCGATTCGAGGGTGGCCGGGTCCTGCAGCGGATTCCCGGCTTTCTCGGCATCCGCGATCTTGTGGTTGTAGCCCGAGAGGTTGCGCACCCCGAGCCACGACATCACTTTGTAGCGCCGCTCCATTTCGGCCACGCACCAGGTGAGCGCATTGCCTGCCTGCTTCATGTCGGTGACCACCGGGGCGAGCAGGTGCGGGATGTCCTGATAGACCGAGAGCTCGAGCATCTTCGGGTCGACCAGTATCAGGCGCACCTCCCTGGGCTCGGCCTTGTACAGCAGCGACAGGATCATGGCGTTGATCGCCACCGACTTGCCAGAGCCGGTCGTGCCCGCGACCAGCAGATGCGGCATCTTGCTGAGGTCGTTCACCACCGGATTGCCGGCGATGTCCTTTCCGAGCGCAATCGTGAGCGGGGTATGCAGGTCATGATAGGCCTGTGAACTCAGGATGTCGGACAGCCGCACCGTCTGCCGGTGGGGATTCGGCAGTTCCAGTCCCATGCAGGACTTGCCCGGAATCGTTTCGACCACGCGGATGCTGATCACCGACAGCGCCCGCGCAAGATCCTTGGCAAGACTGATGATCTGGCTGCCCTTCACCCCCACCGCCGGTTCGATTTCGTAGCGCGTGATCACCGGTCCCGGGTAGGCCGCCAGCACCTTCGCCTGGACCCCGAAATCGCCCAGCTTCTTCTCGATGAGGCGCGAGGTGTACTCGAGCGTCTCGGGGGAAAGCCGCTCGACGCCGCCCGGTGCCTCGTCCAGCAGGTTGAGCGGCGGCAGCGGCGTGTCGGGCAGGTCGTGGAAAAGCTGAACCTGCTTTTCCTTCTGCACGCGCACGGATTTCGCGATTTCGACCACCGCCGGCTCTATCCTGATCGGTTCGTGCTCGACGATGAGTTCGACCCGTTTCTCCTCGACCACCGCCTCCCGCTGTACGGCGGCGATCTCGCCCGCCTTGCGGTCCTGCCAGCCCTGCCAGCAATCGCGCACAAAGCCGTAGCTCCACTCCAGTCCCGCGCCCATCAGCTCCGCAACCGTCAGCCAGGACACGCCGGTGAACAGCGACAGACCGACAGCGCACAGCGTGAGCAGGATCAGCGTCGTCCCGGTGAAGCCGAACGTGGTCCCGAGAAACTGCGCGACCACCGCGCCGATCATTCCTCCCGGCGCAAGCGGCAGCGCGGCCTTCATGGTATGGAAACGCAGCGCTTCGGCCCCGCTGCTCGCCACCAGCAGCACGACGAATCCGGCCAGCGCGATCACGAACGGCCTGTGGTCACTGATCGAACTGCCGTCCAGGCGCCGGTAGCCCCAGATGACCGCGTAGACCAGCAGCATCACCCACCAGCCGGCGGACACGCCGAACAGGTACAGCAGGATATCGGCGAGCCAGGCACCGGCGCGACCGCCGGCGTTGCGGATGACGAGGCTTGCGGTCGAATGCGACCAGCCGGGGTCGGCGCGGTCGAATGTCACCAAGACCAGCGCGAGATAAGCGGCCGCCGCGATCAGGATGAACCATCTTGATTCACGCAGTAGCGCGGCGATCTTTCCGGGCAGGGGGGCTTGGTTCTCTCTCAACTCGCAGTTGTCGCTCTTGGCGGCCTGGCTAGGGTCCATGGACACATGGACGGCCCGCCAGCCGAATGGTGGAATTCTAGTGGGCTGAACCCGGAAAGGCCAGCGCGCTGGTGAGCCAGGCGGCCAACCCGACGGCAAGCAAGATGGCCAACCCGGCGGGTAGCCAGGCGGTTTGCCGGATGGCGTACCAGGTGGTCAGACATCGGTCGGCCGGGTCCGGCGGCAAGCCGGTCGTCGAAACCTCGGACCTGCCCCGCCTGCCACCATACCTCAGGCGTTCAGGCAGGTCGGGGATCACCCCTGCGTGCCCGTCAGCCTCGCGCCAAGCGTCCCCACGCGCCACCGGATCAGTCTATGTCGACGATATTGTCGCGCAGATAAATCGCTTTGCCGCGCACCTCGATGTAGCCCCCAATCTGCAGGTCCTTCATCACCCGACTCACCATTTCCCTCGATGCGCCGATCATCTTGGCGATATCCTGTTTGGCGACCTTCCTGGTCACGACCTGCCGTCCGTCGATCCGTTCGGACATTTCCAGCAACAGGCGGGCCACGCGACCGTACACATCCATCAGCGCGAGACTGCCGATCTTCCTGTCCGCCTCGCGCAGGCGCTTGACCAGGCCACGCATCACCGTCATCGCCATCTCGAAATTTTCCAAGAGGCATTTTCTGAAATCGCGTTTCGACAGCACCAGAAGTTCGCACGGCTCAAGGCTGATGACGCTCGCAGACCTCGTGCTGTCGTCGATCAGTCCCATTTCCCCGAAGTACTCACTGGGGCCGAGCATGGAAAGGATGACCTCGCGCCCTTCGTCATCGCTCATCATGACCTTGAGCCTGCCCGAAATCACTACGTAGAGCGAATCCGTTTCGTCGCCGTCCGCGATGATCGTCGTGTTGCGTGGAAAACTCCTGCGGCTCACGACGTTTGTGAGCACGGAGAGTTGATTCTCCTGCAACATCGCGAAAAGCGGAACGTTCCGAAGCAGCAGCATCGAAACGCTTGCGTGCGCAATCATGGCTGATCCTCCCTAGTATCGCTATGGTACCAAAACCCGGAGGTCCCCAGACAGATCGATCCGGTGAGGTTGATATCCCCTTTACCGAACGTCCTGAAATGGGGTGAAACAGCAACGGGGGGCGGACTCCCGCTCCGCCAGACACTTTCCATGCGTCTCTCTGCCTTTTCACACCGGTCGTTCCATCGATCGCTGAGACTATCCCGGCCGCACTTCGTACACCACTTCCAGGGACGCGAACATAACGGCGTTTGACATGCATTGGACCGAGAGGAATACAATTCACGGCGGGCGGCAGACGGCAAGGGGAATTCCGGTGAAAGCGATGTCGGTTCTACGGACAGTCGGCGGGTGCGGCAGTTTGCTGTTTTCCTTGCTTTTCGCGGTTTCAGCGGGATCGCAGGAAATCCCCCGGTTTGATATCCGAGCCTTCAGGGTCGAGGGCAACTCCATTCTGCCGCAAGCCACCGTAGACGCACTGGTCAAGCCGTTTACGGGGGCCGGGAAGGACTTTGGCGATATACAGAACGCGTCCGAGGCACTCGAGCGGGCATACGCGGACCACGGCTATACCACCGTATCCGTGCTGCTTCCGGAGCAGAGCCTGGATAGCGGCGAGGTGCGGCTTCGCGTTATCGAAGGGCGCATCCGCTCGGTCAAGGTCGAGGGCGCCACGTTCTTCGACAATCAGAATATCCGCGCCAGTCTTCCCGGGTTGAAGGAAGGCGCGATCCCGATCATGGACGACCTGTCGGCGAGCCTGCGCGTGGCGAACGAACATCCGATGAAGAAGATCAGCCTGCGCCTTGCTTCCGGTGACAGGGAAGAGGACCTCGATGCCACGATTGCTGTCACTGACGACAGGCCATGGCGCGCCGGGGTCACGCTCGACAACACCGGCACTGAGCAGACCGGTCGCCGGCGGTTGGGCTTCATCTGGCAGCACGGCAATCTGTTCGGACGCGATCACCAGCTTTCCCTGCAATACCAGACATCGCCCGAGAGGTTCCGCGACGTTTCCATTTCCGCCGCGTCGTACCGGATTCCGCTGTACGCGCTCGGCGATAGCATCGACTTCATCGCGACGAATTCCGACGTCAACGTTGGCACTGTGGTGGCAGGTCCGATTTCGTTGGCGGTCACTGGCAAAGGTTCGGCTTTTGGGGTCCGCTACAATTGGAACCTGAAGCGGCGCGAAAGCTACGAACACCAAGTCGTGTTCGGACTGGACGAAAAAGCCTTGAAAAACAGCCTATTGGCCTCGGGGGAGGAATTCGGCAACAACGTCACGGTCCGTCCCCTCACCATCACCTACAACGGGCGCTGGGTGCAGCCGGGGGAAGAGACCGGCTATTTCGTGTCGCTCGCGCGCAACCTGCCGGGAGGCAAGAACGCGGGTCAGGACTCGATCACTCTGGCGCGCGTGGATGCGCCGGCCGGCTTCCAGATTCTGCGCGGCGGGCTCAACCTGAACCGCGAATTCGCTGACGATTGGCAGTGGCGTTTGGGGTTGAGTGCGCAGTGGGCGAGGTCGCCGCTGGTTCCCGGAGAGCAGTTCGGCTTGGGCGGCAGCGCTTCGGTGAGGGGCTTCGAAGAGCGCGAATTCTCCAACGACAAGGGTTTCCAAGGGAATGTTGAAGTGTATTCCCCCGACCTTTGCCTGCCCATGGGCGCAAACTGCCGCGTGCTCGCGTTCTACGACTTCGGTGCGCTGAGCCGCAATCAACCGCTGCCCGGCGAGTCTGCGAGCGAACATCTGGCAAGCGCTGGCATCGGGGCGCGTTATATCCTCGGCAAGCGCCTGACGCTCCAGGCCGATGTCGCCCAGGTGGTCGATTCGGGCGCGAACTCGAACATGAGCCGCGGCGCCTGGAAGGTGCACGCCCGCATCGCATTGCTGTTCTGAGCCTTGGGGGGACGCAGGGCGGGGGCTCTGGGGCCATAACTATTTGGCCAAGTGCGACTTATTCAACATATTCGGGTCGGTTTTTGCGCTAACCTAACATATAATAAATTTTGGCGGTTTCCGGGTGGGAGACTATGAAAAACGGAGCGCGTTCGAATTCGAGAGAATGCCACCGCCTGCGAGCGGTTGCGGTCGCGGTGTCCGCGGCCCTTGCTGCGTCGGCTGCATGGGCGTTGCCGGCGGGCCCGCAGGTCGTGGTGGGCAACGCTGTCTTTTCGCAGCAGGCCGGCGCCCTGACGGTTAGCAATACGCCGGGCACGATCATCAACTGGCGCGGTTTTTCCATCGGTGCCAACGAGGCCACCCGGTTCATCCAGCAGTCGGCCCAAAGCGGCGTCCTCAATCGCGTTCTGGGCCCGGACGCCTCGTCGATTCTCGGGGTGCTGCAGTCCAACGGACGCGTCTGGCTGGTGAACCCGAATGGGGTCGTTTTCGGGCCTTCGGCACGCATCGACGTACAGGGCTTGGTCGCCTCGACGCTTACGGTTTCGGATAGCGATTTCGTCGCGGGAAGACAGAACTTTCGGGCCGGCGCGGTAGCCGGCGGCATCCGCAATCAGGGCGAGATCAACACGCCGCGGGGCGGCAGAGTCTATCTGGTCGCAGCCGACATCGAAAACTCGGGGATCGTCAATTCGCCCGCGGGTGACGTCATTCTGGCGGCGGGCCGCGAGGTATCCCTGGTCGAGGCAACGCGTCCGGATGTCCAGATGGTGGTCTATGCACCGACCGACAGAGTCGTAAATCTCGGCCAGATCCTC
>MEQZ01000228.1:0-802 GCA_001770425.1 Betaproteobacteria bacterium RIFCSPLOWO2_02_FULL_65_20
CGGGCAACAACGCCCCGGTCTGGCGCGAAGTACGCAAGGAAGGCCAGGAGCACTATACGTCGGTCCGGGGGCGCGAGACGGGCGTGCTGATCCAGTCCCTGGGTCAAACGTGGCGCGAATTGCGCAACGGCTGGATCATCCCGATCGTCGGCTGGTTGATCGTCTTCGCCGCGTGCGTCGTGGGGCTGTTTCACTGGTTTCACGGCCCGGTCAAGCTCGAGGGCAAGCCGACCGGCCGGCTGATAAGACGGTTTACCGACGTCCAGCGCGTGGCGCACTGGAGCCTGGCGATCAGCTTCTGCATCCTTGCAGTGACCGGCCTCGTCATGATGCTGGGCAAGCACGTGCTGCTGCCGGTCGTCGGCCATACCCTGTTTTCCTGGCTCGGGGAGCTTTCGAAGATCCTGCATAACTTCATAGGGCCGGTGTTCGCCGCGAGCGTGCTGCTGATGATCGTCGTGTTCGTGCGCGACACGCTGCCCGGCAAGGGCGACCTGAAATGGCTGCTCAAGGCAGGAGGCGCACTGGAAGGCAAGCACATGCCGGTCGGCAAGCACCACGCCGGCCACAAGGTCTGGTTCTGGGGCGCCGTCGTGCTGATGTCGACCATCATCGCCGCCAGCGGATTGGTGATGGATTTCCCCACCTTCGACCAGACCCGGGCGGTGATGATCGTGGTGAATGTCATTCATTCGGTGGCCGCGGGTCTGCTCATGGCGCTGTCGCTCACCCATATCTACATGGGAACGCGGGGCATCGAAGGCGCCTACGAGGGCATGCGCTACGGCTACGTCGACGAGAC
>MEQZ01000228.1:841-2144 GCA_001770425.1 Betaproteobacteria bacterium RIFCSPLOWO2_02_FULL_65_20
GCGCGGCACTGATCACGATTGTGTTGGCGCTGTTCGCGGGAACGGCGTGGGCGAAGCTGCCTG
The DNA here is from genome assembly GCA_001770425.1 of Betaproteobacteria bacterium RIFCSPLOWO2_02_FULL_65_20. Taxonomy (GTDB): domain Bacteria; phylum Pseudomonadota; class Gammaproteobacteria; order Burkholderiales; family SG8-39; genus JACQTO01. The sequence continues at coordinate 905 of MEQZ01000228.1, forward strand.
CGCCGCCGCCCATGACCGACGAGCAGAAGGCCAAGGCCGACGAGGCCAAGGCCAAGGCGGCCGACGCCGCCAAGAAGGAAGCCGCCCTGCTCGCGAAATATCAGGATAAGGCTGCGGACAATTACAAGAAGGGGCATGGCAAGGCGAAAGGCGGCGCAGCGACAGCACCAGGCAAGCCGAAGAAGTAAGCCAGACCTTTCCCCGGTCACTCAGGGTCAATAGTGGCTTGTGGAGCGGTGCGGCGAAGTTGAGCGGGGCAGGAATACTTCGAAAAGGGGGCGCGGTCAGCGCCCCTTGAGCTCGATCAATCTGCGCGGCGCCTCAGGCGGCGACTGCGCATGGCCGCAGTATCAGTGGCTCTCATGCCGCGAAGTGAATCGCCAGGCCCGCAAGCGCGCAGCTGCCGATCAAGGCCATGACTCCCGCCTTGAAGCGGAACAGCGCGACGGCGGCGGCGAGTCCGATTGCAGCCGATCTCCAGTCGAAAGCGCCCGAGAATCCGGCGGGCCACAGCACGTGATAGGCGAAGAACAGCGCCAGGTTCAGTATCACCCCGACCACCGCGGCCGTGATGCCGGTGAGCGGGGCGGTGAACTTCAGGTCGCCGTGCGTGGATTCGACCAGTGGGCCGCCCACGAGGATGAACACGAACGACGGCAGGAAGGTGAAGAACGTCGCGACCGCCGCGCCGGCAGCGCCGGCGAGAAAAAGCGCATCGGGGCCGAACAGCGCCCTGGTCCAGCCGCCGACAAAACCGACGAATGCGACCACCATGATGAGCGGGCCGGGCGTGGTTTCGCCCAGCGCGAGTCCGTCGATCATCTGGGTCGCGTCCAGCCATGCGTAGTGTTCCACCGCGCCCTGGTAGACGTACGGCAACACTGCATAGGCGCCACCGAACGTGAACAGCGCCGCCTTGGTGAAAAACCAGCCGATCTGCGTGAGCGGCGCCTCCCAGCCGAAGGCAGCGTACAGCGCCCCCAGCGCGGCCAGCCAGAGGCCGAACCCCGCTGCGGCATAAGCGATGAAGCGGCGCCAGGCGAAGCGCGCATGCTCGGGCGTGGCCGTGTCGTCGTCGATCAGCGCCGGTCCGTCGGCCTTGGCCGCACCGTGCCCGGCGCCGTCCATGGAGAACTTGGCCGGGGCGATCCGGCCGCCCAGATAACCGATGATGCCCGCTGCGAGCACGATCGCGGGAAAGGGCACCTGGAGCGCGAAGATGGCGACGAATGCGGCGGCG
>MEQZ01000228.1:2191-4670 GCA_001770425.1 Betaproteobacteria bacterium RIFCSPLOWO2_02_FULL_65_20
GTATGAGCAGCGAGGGCAGCACGAACAGCGTGCCCGCGATCACCCCGCCCCAGGTGCGGTGCATCATCCAGCCGATGTAGGTCGCCAGTTGCGTCGCTTCCGGACCGGGCAGCAGCATGCAGTAGTTGAGCGCGTGCATGAACCGCCGCTCCGAAATCCAGCGCCTGGTCTGGACCAGATCGTGGTGCATCACCGAAATCTGGCCCGCGGGACCGCCGAAGCTGATGAAGCCGAGCTTCAACCAGTAGCGGAAGGCTGCGCCGAGCGTGACCGGCGCGGGACGAATTGCGCTCTCGTCGGATGTCGTCATCTACGCGGTGAGCAGCAGCTTGAAGGCTGCTATCGCCATGACGACGGCGAGCGTCAGCAGCAGGTAGCGCTGCCGCAACCGCTCCAGGCCGAGCCAGGTTCCGACGAACCCGCCGGCAAGTGCGCTTGCGGCAAGAACGGGCAACTCCGCCGGCAGCGATTGCACCGAACCCCATCCGGCGGCGAGCGCGACCATCGAGTTCGCCAGGATGAACGGCGCGGAGATGCCCGCTGTCGTTTTCGGTCCGGCCCAGCCCAGAAACAGAATGGTGGGGCTGAGAAAAATCCCGCCGCCCGTTCCGGTGAGCCCAGAGAGCAGGCCGATGGCCGCGCCGATGAAAACGGCGGGCAGCTTTCTGACGCGGACTTCACCGTCCGCAACCAGCTGGGCGATGTTGAACGCGCGCGAACTGAGATAGAGCGCGGAAACCATCAGCACCACGCCGACGGCGGCGTAATAGCTGCCCGGCGACAGTTTCTGTGCGCCGCCCAGCGCCGCACACGGGATCGATCCGAGCAGAAAGGGCCACAGCCCGGGCCACGAAAAATGGCGCGCGCGCCGGAACCGGTACGAGGTCAGCGTCGCGACCAGAATGTTGAGCGCCAGCGCGGTCGGCCGCATGGTGGCCGGAGCGATCCCCACCAGCGCCATGGTTGCGAGATAGCCCGATGCGCCCGCATGCCCGACGGTCGAGTAGAGCGTCGCGACCAGGAAGAACAGCGCGGTGAGAGTGAGTGTTTCGTCGACGCTCATCGCGCAGGATGTTACCCCATTGGCTCAGCGCGTGGCCGCCGCGCTCTGCGGGGCGTCATCGCTCCCCCGCCTCGCTCAGCGTGGCGGCATGCCGATCAACGCGCCCGAGCGCATAAGCTTACCGGCTCCCAGCAGGTCATAACCGGCCAGGCCCGCAGTCGCCTTGCGAAAAGCCGCGCTCGCCATGAGCTTGCGCAGCGCGACCACCGGTTTGGTCTTCAGCCGCGCATGCCGGCATGCGAGCAGATAGTTCTCGGTCGCGATCGGGACGAACGCGAGGCCATGGCGGGCGGCGGCAGCTTCGATCCCGAAGCCTGCATCGGCCATGCCGCTGGCGACGGTGGCGGCCACGGCCAGGTGCGTGTATTCCTCGACCGCGTAGCCGCGGATCTGGCGCGGGCGCACGCCAGCTTCGCCGAGCAGGCGATCGAGCAGTACGCGGGTGCCCGAGCCTTCCTGCCGGTTGACGAATCGGACAGCGGGTCGGGCCAGATCGGATATGGAGCCGATCCGCTTGGGGTTGCCGCGCTTCACCATCAAACCCTGGCGCCGGGTCGCAAAGCGCAGCACCGCATCCTGGCGCGGGGCCAGCCAGTGCCGCAGGTCCAGGTCGGTACGGCCCGCAATGAGGTGAAATCCCGCCAGCTCGCATTCGCCGCGCGCATAAGCCGCGAGGCTTTCGCTGCTTCCGCGCACATGAAGATCGAGCGCGAGCCCGCTCTGCTGCGCGAGGTCGCGCAGTTGCAGCAGCGCCAGGTCATGGCTCGCGACGATACGCAGCGCCGGTTCCGCCTTGCCCAGCGATCCCGCGAACTCGCGATCCAGTTCCGCCGACAGACGGGCCAGGGTCGGTTCCAGCCGCCTGCGGATGCGCAGGTCCGCCTCCAGCAGCCGCTCGCCCAGCGGCGCGAGCTTCGCGCCGCGGCCCTGCTCCGGTACCACCACCGGCCGGCCGAGCAACTGCTCCCAGCGGCTGAGCATGCCCCACGCATGCCGGTAGGAGAGGCGCGCCGCTTTCGCGGCGCCGGCGATCGAGCCATGGGTGCGGATCCCCGCCAGCAGCTCGAGCAGCGGGCGGTCGGCGCCGCTCTCGGCATCGGGCGGCGACAGCCAGCTCAGATCGAAGCGTATGAACGACATATGCAAACATTAGCATATATGGACCCTATCCCGCTCTGGGATAATCGACCGGCGACTGAGGAATATATGCGAACAGCGACATATATGGGCGGGCAATGGAAACGATAAGGCTGGCGCTGGGGCGGGCGGCGGAAATGATCGCCGGGTTCGATCCGCAGCTGGTGCAGATCGTCGCGCTCAGCCTCCGGGTGAGCGTCTCCGCGGTCTTGATCGCCGCGCTGGTTGGGTTGCCGCTCGGTGCGGCGATCGCGGTGTCGCGTTTCCCCGGGCGGCAGG
>MEQZ01000228.1:4731-4809 GCA_001770425.1 Betaproteobacteria bacterium RIFCSPLOWO2_02_FULL_65_20
CTATCTGCTGCTGTCGCGCGCCGGGCCACTGGGAGAACTGGGGATCCTGTTCACGCCCGCGGCCATGATCGTCGCGCA
>MEQZ01000229.1:0-430 GCA_001770425.1 Betaproteobacteria bacterium RIFCSPLOWO2_02_FULL_65_20
AAAGCCTGGCGGCGACCCCCGGTGTCGGGCGCGCAAGCCCGTTCATCGTCTACGCGGCGCAGCGCGAAGTGGGCGGCGCGAACCAGCAGTTCACCATCATCGGCTACGACGTGTTCGACGGCCTCGGGGGCCCGGGGCGCATTGTGCGCGGCCGCGCGATCCGCGCGCCGCACTACGAAATGGTCGCCGACGTGAAACTGGGGCTCGAACTTGGCGATCGGGTGCGCCTGGGCCAGCACGACTACGCCGTGGTCGGTGTCACGCGCGAGGCGGTGGATTCCGGCGGCAATCCGCTGGTGTATCTGTCGCTTGCCGACGCGCAGGAGGTGCAGTTCCAGCAGGACAGCCAGGCACTGGCCGCCGCACGAGCCGCGAGCCTGAAGCGCCTGGAGCGCGCGGGCTACACGCCCGAGCAGGCGGCCAAACTGCT
>MEQZ01000229.1:506-7489 GCA_001770425.1 Betaproteobacteria bacterium RIFCSPLOWO2_02_FULL_65_20
GTAGGCCGGCACATCCGCGACTGGCTGTACTTCAACGTCTACACCACCGACGAGGAGCGCGAGTTGATGCTCGAGGGCCGGCTGCGCCGCATGTCGGCGGTGCTCGGGCTGTTCCGCTCGCTGCTGGTGATTGTCTCGATCGTGATCATCGCCTTGATCGTCTATGTACTTACGATCGAGAAAATCCGCTCCATCGCCACGCTGAAGCTGATCGGCGCGCCGAACTGGGTGATCGTGCGCCTGATCATGGAGCAGTCGATGGCGATCACGCTCGCCAGCTTCGCCTTCGCCTGGCTGGTGTCCGGTCTGATCGAGCCGCGCTTCCCGCGCACGCTGGTGTTCCTGCCGCACGAGACCCTGGTGACCTTCCTGGTCATGCTCGCCGGCGGTGTGGCGGCGAGCCTGATGGCGATCTGGCATGCGCTGCGCACGCCGCCGCAGGTTGCGCTGGGCGGTTGAGATGCCGATCGTCGAGGTGAGCGGCCTCAACAAGACCTTCGGCAGCGGCGATCTGGCGGTGCATGCGCTGCGCGACATCAACTTCACGGTCGACGCCGGCGAGCTGGTGGCGCTTCTGGGCCCCAGCGGCTCCGGCAAGAGCACGCTGCTGCTGTGCATGAGCCTTATTCTGGCGCCCAGCAGCGGGCGCGTGGTCATGAACGGGCGGACGGTCTACGACGGCGGCGCGACGGGCCTGGACGTGCGCCGCTTCCGGCGCGAGAACATCGGTTTCATCTTTCAGGCGAACAACCTGATTCCGTTTCTCAACGCGCGCGAGAACATCTCGCTGGTGCTGCACCTGAACGGCGCGGCCAAGCGGGAAGCGGCGCGCCGCGCGCAGGAGCTGCTCGAGTACCTGGAAATCGGCCACCGCGCGGAGTCGATGCCCGCCAATCTTTCCGGCGGCGAGCAGCAGCGGGTTGCCATCGGGCGTGCGCTCGCCAATCAGCCGCCGCTGATTTTCGCCGACGAGCCGACCGCGGCACTGGACACCGAGCGCGGCACGCGGGTGATGGGGCTGCTCAGGAAGATCGCGCGCGAGCGCAACTCGGCGGTGATAACGGTGACGCATGACCACCGCATGATCGAGGGTTTCGACAGCGTCTATCACATGATGGACGGACGCTTCGTCGACCCGGCCGGGGCCGCTCACTGAGGGCCTCGCCGCGGCACAAACCGAGGCGAGTCTCTCCAGCGGGTATCCTGCGCCCGCGGGTTCCATATCGGACGCGGTGCACGAGTGTCGCCCGGACGTGCCACAGGCGCTACAGTGGCAACCTGCCGGATCCGTCGTGGGCCCGGTTGCCGCTCGATTCACGGGTGGGCTCACTGAAAACAGCAACCTTCCCGCATGGCGCAACTGCAAAGCATCGAAGCCATCGAAAAGCGTCTCTGAAGCGCTGCCGACAACCTGCGGGCAAACTCCAACTACGCCAGCAACGAATACTTCATGCCGGTGATGGGGCTGATTTTCCTGCGGCACGCGTACAGCCGTTACCTCGCGGTCAAGGATGGTATCGAAGCGAACCTTCCCAGGCGCGGCGGAAAAGCGCGGCCGCTCACCAAGGAGGATTTCTCGCAGCGGGGCGCGATCTTTCTCCGTCCGGAGGCACAGTTCGAATACCTCGTGTCGCTGCCGGACAGCGCCAAGCGCGACCGCGAGGCATTCGATGCGCTGTGTTGACAGTCGCTACACGGCGACGTACGATCCGTATATCTATTGTATATACACCAGGAGCAGCCATGCGTGATACCGCCATCAACCTGCGTGCCCGCGCCGAGCAGCGGGACCTGATCGACCATGCCGCGCGATTGATCGGCAAGAACCGTTCGGACTTTATGCTCGACGCCGCTTGCGACAAGGCACAGGGAGTGCTGCTCGATCAGGTATTTTTCAATCTGGATGCCCGGAAGTATCGCCAATTCACCAAGCTTCTCGATGCGCCGCCGGCTCGTAATCCGGGCCTGGAGCGGCTCAAGGCCGTCAAGGCGCCCTGGAAATCCCGGGCGGCCAGGTAATGAACTTGCGGCTCAAGGCGCCGGAGCCTTTATCGCCCGTTCATCAAACTGACGACTTCCAGTGCGGCGAAGCGGTCCTCGACGAGTGGCTCAGGCGTCGCGCGCTGGCCAATCAACTGAGCGGAGCCAGCCGCACATTCGTGGTCGCGGATCACAATGGCAGTGTCTACGGCTATTACGCCATGGCGGCAGGCGCCGTTGCGCAGCGTTCGGCGACAGGCTCGGTTCGGCGCAACATGCCTGATCCGATACCCGTCATGGTTCTGGCCCGCCTTGCCGTGCATCGCCGGGCTCAAGGCATGCATCTGGGGCCGAGCCTGCTGCAGGATGCCGTTGATCGCTCCTTGGCGGTGGCTCAGAACACCGGCGTCAGAGCCATTTTGGTGCACGCACTGCATCACAAAGCCCGGCAGTTTTACGAGCATTATGGATTTCAGGTGTCGCCAGTGCATCCACTCACGCTCATGATGCGGCTGCATTGAATCAACACGACGCATCAATCCAGTGATTGCACCGATGCCGCGCTACGACGAAGACACGCTCGTCCAGCAGACCACCGCCGACTAGCGGATATGCCGCGCCCGCGGCATGGCAAAGTGGAGCGCCATTATGGATAGCGATCCGGCCGCGCCCATGATGGCCACGGCCCAGCGCGGCCCGGCGAGGGACGCGAGCGCGCCGAACAGCATCGCACCGATCGTGATCATCGCGTGATTCATGCTGAAGAGCGCCATGGTCCTGCCGCGGAACTCGGCAGGCGAATAGGTCTGCACGACCGTCTGCACCAGCATGTTGGTGTGCACGTGGAACAGGCCCGCGGCGGCCATGGCCGCGAGGGACAGCGCGAACCAGGGTGAGGCGGAGAACACGACGAGCGCCAGGCCGTACATCACTCCGGACACCAGCATGATCACGCCGCGGCGCAGTTCGTGGCCGGCGTTGGCAACCAGCGCCGCACTGAAGAACGCGCCCACCCCCATGGCGGCGAGGAGCAAGCCCTGTCCGGTCGCGCCGACGCCCAGCAGGTCGCGCGCGAACACGGGCAGCAGCGTCGTGAAGGGCACTATGAAGAACGAGGTGAGCATCACGCACCAGAGCCCCGCGCGGACGGTTTCGTTCTTCCAGCTGAACTTCCAGCCTTCCAGGATGCTGCGCGCGAACGATTCCCTGTGACCGGTGGCGCGCGCGGCGTGTGCCACCGGGAGGAGCGGCCAGGTAACGGCTGAGGCGAGGAACAGGAACAGTGCCTGCACGCCGAAAGCGCCGCCGGTGCCGGTGACAACGATGAGCGCTCCCGCAAGCGCGGGCCCCAATCCGCGCGAGACATTGAACATCAGCGAGCTCAGCCCGATGGCGTTGGTGAGATACTCGCGCGGCACGGCATCGGAGATCATCGAGGCGCGGGCGGGCTGCTGGAACACCTGGGCGGTGGCGACGAGGAACGCCGTGACGTATACGTGCCAGGTGCGTATCAGTCCGGTGAACACCAGCAGCGCCGTGGCGCCGTAGATCAAGACGGTCGCCCCCTGGGCCATCAGGAGCTGCGTCTTGCGCGAGTAGCGGTCGGCGGCGCTGCCTGCGAGCGGGGAGAACAGCAGATACGGTATGGCCTGCACTCCGCGCGCGAGGCCCAGTTGCAGCGCCGAGTCGGTCAGCTCGTAGATGAGCCAGCCGCGGGTGACTTCGTCCATCCACATTCCCATGCTGCCGAAGATCTGCCCCGACCAGAGCAGGCGGTATTCACGGTAGCGCAGGGGCTTGAAGGCGCGCAGGCCGAGGAGCGCTGCAAGAAGGCGTGGAGGGTGCGACGGATGTTGCATGCGCGATTCTATATCTCAGGCACCCCAGATCGCTTCGGATTGTTTCTGACCGCGCCGCCTATTCGCGTTTTTCCCTGCTCAGAAATCCGCCCGCAAGCAGCAGCATGGCGGTGACCCAGAACACCGGATGCATGCCGGCTGCCGTACCCAGGGAGCCGAATGCGACCGGCACCACGATCTGGGTGAACTTGTTGACCGTCAGCCGCAGCCCGAGCGCCTCGCCCGCACGGCCCGGCGGCGAGTCGTTGTAGGTCAGGATGATCGACAGCGGCTGTCCGCAGCCAAGCCCGAGCCCGAGCACGAACGAGATCACGCCCAGCACATACGGATTCTCGAAGCTCGGAAATGCCAGGTAGGTGACCCCCGCGACGACGAGCGATGCGGTGAGCACGCTGCGCTCGCCGTAGCGTCTGGCCAGCCTGGGCATCCACAGCCGCACGACGAACGCGGCCGCCGCCTGCATGCCCAGGATGGTGCCGATCACCGAGGCCGACAGGTGGATCGAGCGTCCGTAAAGAGGCATATAGAAGTTGAACAGGTCGATGCCGGTGATGATCAGCCCGCTGGTGAACAGGGTACGGCGCAGGGAGGGACTGCCGAGGAGATCGGTCACACTGCCGCCGTGCTTTTCCTTGAGCGCCTTGAGGCGGACGGGAATGAAACCCGAATAGCACGCCAGGACCACGCTGGGAATGCACGCCACTGCCGCGAGCAGCAGGTAGGTCGGGAGATATCCCGAATGGTCGATGGCGAAGCCGACCAGCAGCGGGGCGATGAAGCCGGACATCGATGCGGCGAGGCTGTAGGTGCTGAAATTGGCGGTGCGCTCCAGCCCCTCGCCGAGCGAGCCGACCAGGTTGTGGATCGAAATCTGGAAGAACAGCGCGGACGTACCGATCATAGCCGAGGACAGGAACAGCGTCGGCAGTCCCGGAAGCGCGGCCGGGAGTACAAGACCGGTGGCCATGCCGAGCGAGCCCATCATCATGGGCACTCGCACCCCCCGGCGGTCGCTGACGCGACCCGCGTAGACCGCCAGCACCAGCGGAAACACGGCGTAGGTCGAAACCAGCGCGCCGATCGCCAGCGGACTCGCGCCGAGTTCGATCGCGTAGAGCGCGAGCAGCATCTTGCTGCCCTTCACCGCGACCTGGTTCAGTATGGCGAGAAGCGCCGTCAGATAGAGCGACATGGGCGGTTGTTCGTTGCGTGCGGCGCGCGTTGTGCGCATGCTTGACAAGGGTGAGGGCGGTCCGTAGTGTACCCGCGACCTTCGGTCGACATCATGCAACCAGGCAGAAACGATCCGTGCCCCTGCGGCAGCGGGAAAAAATACAAGAAGTGCTGCGGCGGAACCATTGCCATCGCGGCGATCGCGCCGGCTCCCGCCGCGCACGCCGGCCGGATCTGCGGCGAGTGCGTCACTTGCTGCGGCGGCTGGGTGGCGGGAAACATGCTCGGGCACGAAGTGAAGCCGGGTTCCCCGTGTCCGTTCGTGCGCGCGGAAGGCTGCAGCGTCTATGAGCGCCGTCCGACCAACCCGTGCAAGAATTTCGTCTGCGGTTGGCTGCTGGCAGACAGTCCGTTCCCGGATGAGTTCCGCCCAGACAAGCTGGGTGTCATTTTCGTTCGCATTGCCTGGCGTGGCCGGCCCGCCTGGATCCTGGTCTCGGCCGGGCGCGACCCGGACGAGCAACTGCTGGAATGGATGCGCCGCTACAGCATGAGCACCGGCGCGCCGTTCTTCTATGCGCAGGCCGGCGAGAAATTCGGTTTCGGGCCGGTCGAATTCCAGCAGGAAATGCTCGCGAAGACGCAGCGCGGCGAGCCCACGTGGTGAAGTGGCGGTTCGGATCCGCCGCTTAGTCGATTCCGTGATCGCGATCGCCGTGCGCCGTTGGCTCAAGAGCACATCCAATCGGACGTTCGTCGTCTACCCGGTCTGCGTCGTCGCCTTCGAGCTTGCCCTGCATCGCACCACCCGTGGCACGTGGAACGGTTTCGCCATGGCGCCTTGGGGAATCGTGTTTCTTGTCTGGGGATATCTTCAGTATCGCCTGGTAGGCCGTTACCGGTTGCGGCTGGGCGGAGGCGGTCCCGGCGTTGCGGTACCGCCGGAACGCATCGTGGCGCAGGGTCCTTACCGGTATGTTCGCAATCCCATGTACCTGGGTCATCTGATATACATGCTGGGTTTCACACTGACTTTCCAGTCCTGGCTGGGCTTGGGGCTCCTTGCCTTCCACGTGGTCTGGTTCCAGCGCCGCGTCCTCGAGGACGAGGCTCAGCTTCAAAGGCTGTTCGGCGACCCATATCGCGTGTATATGGCACAGGTCAAGCGCTGGATTCCGGGCATTCTGTGAGCCACGGTCGCGATTCGCGCGCGTTGAATCGCGCCGGCTGTGCCGAAACCGGTGTCGTCTGATTGACCGCCCGATCGGTGTGTGGTCCAATTCCTGGACCACAGTGCGGAACTAGGTTCTGCATAGAAGAACCAACTCAGCAGCCGATCTTCATGGAGCATGGCCATGCCGCACGACAAGGATCAAACCCACTGGCACGAACCCGCAGGCAACAAGAAAGCCGGTTTCGGCCAGTTCAGGAAACAGCCGACCCCCTACGACGCGTTCATGGAGTCTGAAGGCATCCCGGTCTTCCGCGACATAGGCATCGGCAACGTGCGCAAGCTCCCGCTCGCGCCGTGGAAACGGACCGGCGGGCGCGGCCACTACATCCAGTTGCTCGGCACCGAGACCAAGTGGGGCTGTTATGTGGTCGAGGTGCCGCCGGCCGGCGCGCTGAACCCCGAGAAGCACATGTACGAGGAGATCTTCCTGGTCGTGGAGGGGCGCGGCACCACCGAAGTCTGGATCGAGGGCGACAGCAAGAAGCACGTGTTCGAGTGGCAGAAGGGGTCGATGTTCTCGATCCCGATGAACGCCTGGCACCGCATCGTCAATGCGACTTCCGGCGGCGCGCTGCTGCTTGCAGGCACGACGGCGCCCAATGTGCTCAACATGATCAACAACGTCGAAGCGGTGTTCAGCAACCCGTTCGTGTTCCGCGACCGCTTCAGCGGGGCGGACGATTTCTACAAAGCGAAGGACGACATCGAACCCGATCCGGTTCGGGGCCTCGCCATGC
>MEQZ01000229.1:7511-15215 GCA_001770425.1 Betaproteobacteria bacterium RIFCSPLOWO2_02_FULL_65_20
TGCGGTCGACTGCGATCTGCCGCTGGACAACCGGCGCTCGCTCGGCTGGCGGCGCGTCGAGCCGTTCATGACCAACAACTGCTTCTATTTCTGGATCGGCCAGCATGAGGTCGGCCGCTACTCCAAGGCGCACGCGCACACCTCGGCCGCGGTGCTGATCTGCCTGAAGGGCAAGGGCTACACCTACTCCTGGCCCGAGCGCCTGGGCGTGAATCCCTGGAAGGACGGGAATGCATCGGAAGTCCGACGGCTCGACTACGAGCCGGGAGGCATGGTAACGGCGGCTCCCGGCGGGGCGCGCTGGTACCACCAGCATTTCAGCGTGGGCAAGGAACCGTTCCGCCTCACGGCCTGGTTCGGGCCGCACAACCCCGGCCGCGACCCGGGAGCGCCCGGCGAAAAGCACACCGACTACACCGCCATCGACGTGCACCAGGGCGGCACCGCAATTCCCTACTGGATGGAAGACCCGTACCTGCGCCGCGAATACGAAGCGACGCTGAAGCAAAACGGCGTCGAGTGCCGCATGGACCCGAACTGGTATCAGAAACCGGCGGATGCGGACACCAAGACGACGGTCGTGTGATGCGTGAGCCCGAGTGCCGGGAAGCAAAGCGCGTGACTCGTCTTGGTTCTCGCAAATCTCCCTATTTCGGGAAGTTGCGCAGTTGCAACTTCCCGAAATAGGGAGACGGTTTTGACCCCCGTTCCGTCCCCGGTTCTGTCAACGCAAGTGGCTGGCAAGTGACATCTTCGGTCAAGCATTTCGTACCGCGGCGCGCAGCGCGATGAGCGACGAAGCGGCGGGCGGGCGCGTGTTCTTTTCCAACATCGGGCGCAGCCTCGAAGTGGAGGACGAGATCCGCCTGGTCAGCGTCGGCGTCGATATCGGCTCCTCCACATCGCACCTGGTGTTCTCGCGCCTGGTGCTCGAGCGGCTCGACAACCGCTACGTCGTGTCCGAGCGCACCATCGTGCATGAATCCGAGGTGCTGCTCACGCCGTACATCGAAAATGCCGCGGAGGACATCAGCATCGACGCGGAGGCCCTGGGCCGGTTTATCGACAGCCAGTACGAACAGGCGAAAATCGATCCGAAGCTGATCGATACCGGCGCGCTCATCCTCACCGGGGTCGCGGTGCGCCGGCGCAACGCGCGCGCAATCGGCGAGCTGTTCGCGGAGCAGACCGGCAAGTTCGTGTCGGTGAGCGCGGGCGACGCTATGGAGGCCACGCTCGCGGCATTCGGGTCGGGCGCGGCGGCGCGCTCGATCCGCGAGTCTGCGCGGGTGATGAACGCCGATATCGGCGGCGGCACCTCGAAGATCGCCGTCTGCGAGGCGGGCGAAATCGCAGGGATGACGGCAGTGGACATCGGCGCACGGATCGTGTGCTTCGACGACGCGGGGCGGGTGACGCGGATCGAGGAAGCAGGCCACCGCTTCGCCGAGGAAGCGGAACTGGTCCTGGAAGTCGGCGGCAAACCCGACCCGGGCGGGATCGCCAGGATGGTCGCTTGCATGGCCGATCGCCTGTTCGAGGTCATCTGCCGGCCGACCCTCAGCGAGCGAACCGCGGCGCTGGTGCGCATGGCGCCGCTGTGCAACGATCGACGGCCGGATGCGATCACGTTCTCCGGCGGCGTGTCGGAGTATATCTACGGGCGCCAGGCGCAGGCGTTCGGCGATCTCGGTCCCGAGCTTGCGGCCGCGATTCTCGAACGGGTCCAGGCCTGGGGGCCGCGCATCGAACGGCCCGACGAGGGCATCCGCGCCACGGTGGTCGGCGCGTCGCAATACACCATCCAGGTGAGCGGCAGCACGATATTCGTCGCGCCGCTGGAAATCCTGCCGTTGAGAAACGTGCCGGTCATCACGCCGGACCTGCCGCTCGATGACGAGGTGCTCGATATCGAGCGAATCGCCGGCGCGGTGCGCGCCGCGCTGCGGCGCCTCGACCTGCACCAGGGCGAACAGGCCGTCGCGCTGTGCTACCGCTGGCGGGGCTCGGCCACCTTCGCGCGCCTGGATGCCTTGTGCCGCGGCGTCACGGCTGGGCTCTCGACGGCGCTCGAGCGCGGCCTGCCGCTGGTACTGGTCGGCGACGGCGACATCGGTGGCCTGATCGGCATTCATTGCCAGGAGGAGGCGCGGTTGCCGAACCCTATTGTCTCCATCGACGGGATCGTCCTCAAGGAATTCGACTTCATCGACATCGGCGCGCTGCTGGAGACCTCCGGCGCCGTGCCCGTGGTCATCAAGTCGCTGGTCTTTCCGAACTCTTCCGCACTCGGGAGAGTCGACGCAAGGCTTCCCGCATGAGCCGGGACCTGGAACGCGCCTCGCGGACGGCGCAGATGTATCCGCCCATCGAGCCCTACGAGAGCGGCTACATCGAGGTCGACGGCGGCCACAGCCTCTACTGGGAGGCCTGCGGCAACCCCGGGGGCAAGCCGGCGCTGTTCCTGCACAGCGGGCCGGGCGGCGGCTGCAGCGCGAGCAACCGGCGGCTGTTCGACCCGGACCGCTACCGGATCATCCTGTACGACCAGCGCGGCTGCGGGCGCTCTCGGCCCCATGCGAGCGCCGATGCCGGCCTGCGGGCAAATACCACCGCGCATCTGGTTTCTGATATCGAGGCGCTGCGCCTGCCGTTGGGGATCGACCGCTGGCTGCTGCTGGGGGGATCGTGGGGCGCGACGCTGGCGCTCGCCTATGCGCAGGCCTGCCCCGGGCGCGTGAGCGCCATGATTCTGCGCGGGGTGTTCACTGCGCGCCGATCCGAACTGCGCTGGCTGTACGGCGGGGGAGCCTCGTCGCTGTTTCCGCAAGCGTGGGAGAAGTTCAACGCGCCTATCCCCGAGGTCGAGCGCGGCGACCTGGTAGCTGCCTATCATGTACGCCTGGCCGACGCGCACGGCGAGTCGGCTGCCGCGATCGCCCTCGCGCGCGCGTGGTGCGCCTGGGAAGACGAGATCATGACGCGCCTGCCCGATAATCGCGCGGGCATGACCTCGCGGCAGGACGACAGGTCGCTGCTCGCGCTGGCACGCATCGAAACGCATTATCTGGTCAATGGCGCATTCCTGCAGGAGGGCCAGCTCATCGCCAACGCACACCGCATGAGCCATATCCCGGGCATGATCGTGCAGGGCCGCTGCGATGCGGTCACGCCGCCCGTGACCGCATGGGATCTGCACCGGGCATGGCCGGGATCGGAACTGGAGATCGTTCCCGACGCGGGCCACGCATCGAGCGAACCGGGCACGCTGCGCCGGCTCATCGCGGCGACGCAGGCATACGCCCGCACCTGAATGAAGTGCTCGACGGAATGACATCGGGTTGTTGGGCGCACGGGGGCCTGATACAATTTGCGCTGAGTTCTGTATAGAGGGACTGGGTTCTGTCATATGGAACAAAAAACGCAACGAAAAACGGAACGCAAGACTGGAACGGCAAGCAGCAAGAGCAGGCTGTCCTCGGTGGCCAACTCGCTGCGCTTGCTCAAGGTCTTTTCCGACGAGGACTCCGAGATCGGCATCAGCGCGCTCGCCCAGCGGCTCGGACTGGCCAAGAGCACGGTGCATCGTCTCGCCTCGACGCTCATCGGCGCGGACATGCTCGAACAGAATCCGGACAGCGGCCGATATCGTCTGGGCCTTGCGCTGCTGGAACTGGGCGCGCTGGTGCGGCGCAAGATGGATGTTTCCAACGAGGCGAAACCGTACCTGCGCATGCTCAGGGAAACGACGGGGGAAACGGTGCACCTGGCGATCCTCGACCACGCCAGCGTCTTCTATGTCACCAAGCTCGAAAGCAAGCAGGCGATCCGCATGAGTTCGGAGGTGGGCGCGCGTGCGCCGGCGCACTGCACCGCGGATGGAAAGGCGCTGCTCGCGTTCCAGCCGGATGACTTTGTCGACGAGGTGATCGGCTTCGGGCTGCAGGGGCGCACGCAGAACACGATCACCAATGCGAAGGCCCTGCGCCGCGATCTGGCTGCGGTCCGCGCCCGCGGGTACGCCATCGACGACGAGGAAAGCGAGATCGGCCTGCGCTCGGTCGCAGCGCCGATCCGCACGCAGTCCCAGACGGTGATAGCGTCCCTGTCCATCGCCGGCCCGGCGCACCGGGTCAGCAGAAGAGCACTGGTGTCGTACGCGCGCGAGGTGGTGGGCGCGGCGGACGCGATTTCACAGCGGCTGGGCTGCCGGCCGCTGCGGGCACTGCAGTCCGGGAGCGGCGCCCGCGCGGCGCAGCCGCCTTCTCGCCGGGTCGTCTGAAGCCCGGCCACACTCAAAAGGGGAACGTCGTGTCGAAATTGAGGATCACGCTCGGGTGCTGGAATTACGACCGCACCCGCGCATTGGCGGACGGGCGGATCCAGCCCGAGGGGATCGATCTCAACTACATCAACATGCCGGTGGAGGAGACTTTCTTCCGCATGCTGCGCTATCGCGAGTTCGAGGCGGCGGAAATGTCCCTGTCCTCGTACACGGTTTCGCTGTTCTCCAAGGACAAGCCGTTCATCGCCATCCCGGTGTTTCCGTCGCGTTTTTTCCGCCATTCGTCCATTTACATCAACGCGGCGAGCGGCATCCGCGAGCCCCGCGACCTGGTCGGCAAGCGGGTCGGCAACCCCGAGTACCAGATGACCGCACCGGCCTGGATCCGCGGGATCCTCGCCGACGAGTATGGCGTCCCGGTGACCAGCGTCACCTATTTCACCGGCGGCGAAGAGGAGCCCGGGCGGCCCGAGAAGATCAAGCTCGACCTGCCTCCTGCGATCCGCGTCCAGCGCATCGGCGAGCACCAGACGCTGTCGGCGATGCTCGCCGATGGCCGGATCGATGCCCTCTACAGCGCGCGCACGCCCTCGACGTACGACGGCGGCAAGGTGCGGCGGCTGTTCGAGAACTACGTCGACGTGGAGAAGGATTATTTCCGCCGCACCAAGATGTTTCCCATCATGCACACGGTGGTGATCCGGCGCGAGGTCTACGAGCAGCATCCCTGGGTCGCGCAATCGCTCCACAAGGCGTTCTGCGCGGCGCAGCAGGAGACCTACCGCGATCTGGAGGAAACCGCGGCGCTGAAGACCATGCTGCCATGGGCGATGGCGCACGTGCAGGAAGCGCGCAGGGAAATGGGCGACGATTTCTGGGCGTACGGTTTCGAGAAGAACCGCGACACCCTGGCGACCTTCCTGCGCTATTCGTTCGAGCAGGGCCTCTCTAAGCAGTTGCTCAAGCCGGAGCAGTTGTTTGCGCCCGAGACGCTCGAGTCTTTCAAGATCTGATATGGGTTACCGGCACGGTATGACGCGCGAAGCGCCGAAGACTCCCAGTTATTGTCATTCCCGCGAAAGCGGGAATCCGGAAATCCCAGCCACTTGCTGGATCCCCGCTTTCGCGGGGCTGACCTATGCCGAGATATTCTAGGAATTCGCATGTCCGACACCGACGATCCAGGCGCGAAGCGCCCGCACAGCCTGACCGACCATCAGTACGGCGCGGACCTGGCGCATACGCACGACGGCGACGCCGACCACGACCATGATTCCCCGGCGTCCGACGGCCCGCTGGAGGAAAACCCGATCTGGATCCAGGACCATGTTTCGCTGGTGAGCGTGGGCATCGACATCGGCTCGTCCGGCACGCAGGTCATTTTCTCGCGCATCAACCTGCGCCGTCCCGGCGAGGACCTGTCGAGCCGCTACATGGTCGTTTCCCGGGAGACCCTGTTCCAGTCGGCCGTGGCGCTCACGCCGTACCTGAGCGAGGAGCGCATCGATGATGCGGCGCTGGGACGCATCATCGACGACGCCTACGCCGACGCGAGGCTGCATCCCGACAACATCGATGCGGGCGTGGTCATACTGACCGGCGAGGCGCTGCGCCGGCAGAACGCGCAGGCGATCGCCGAAGTCCTCGCCCAGCACGGCGGAGAGTTCGTGTGCGCCAGCGCCGGCCACCACATGGAGGCGATGCTTGCCGCCTATGGCTCGGGCGCGGCCCGCGCCTCGCATGACCAGGGCAAGCGCATTCTCAACGTCGACATCGGCGGGGGCACGACCAAGCTGGCGATCGTGGAGAACGGACAGATCGCCACCACTGCTGCGGTCCACATCGGCGGCAGGCTGCAGGTCGTCGACGAGTCGAACCGGATCGTCCGGCTGGATCCCGCCGGAAGCTACCTCGCCGGCGAGGCCGGCCATCCGTGGCGTCTAGGCGACCTCGCAGACCCGGCGGACATGGAGCGGGTGGCCGAGTGGATGGCCGACGCGCTGATCACCGCGATCTGCAAGCGGCCGATGCCGCACGCAATCGAACATCTGTACCTGACCGAGCCGCTGGCGGATTTGGGTCGCATCGACGGCGTCATGTTCTCCGGCGGCGTCGGTGAGTATGTTTATCGAAGGGAAAGCCGGGATTTCGGCGACATGGGCAGGCTGTTCGGGTCGGCGCTGAGGCGCAGAATCGACGCCGGGGCTTTTCCCTGGCCGATGCTGCCGCCGGGCGAGTGCATACGCGCAACGGCCATCGGCGCCTCCGAATACAGCGTGCAGCTTTCGGGCAACACCATCTATATCTCCAGCCCCGGCGAGTTGCTGCCGCGCAAGAATCTGCAGGTGCTCCAGCCGCCCTTCGTCTGCGGGGAGCAGATCGTGCCTGCGGAGCTGGCGCGCAGCATTCGTGGCCACTACACCCGTTTCGATCTGGTCGAGGGGGAAGCCGACGTCGCGCTCGCGTTTCGCTGGCGAGGCGCCCCGTCCTACGAACGCATCGCAGCATTCGCCCGGGGCGTCATCCAGGGTCTGCCGCGAACCATCGCGGCGAAAAAACCGCTGTTTCTGGTGTTCGACGGCGACATCGCCCAGACCCTGGGCGCGATACTGCGCGAGGAGATGGATCTGGCGAGTGAGCTGCTGGTGATCGACGGAGTCGTCCTGTGGGATCTGGACTACATCGATCTGGGCCGCATCCGCATGCCCTCGCAGACCGTGCCGGTGACGGTGAAGTCGCTCGTTTTCAGCGATGACCCGCGCCACCCGGCTGATCCGCATCTGCACGGCGGTCACCATCACGACCACGCGCACGATCATCGCCACGGCCACGACCACCACCACGGCCATGACCACGATCACCGATAGACCCGCTCGCGCGCCGAATGACCGGGCGGGGGCTCTTTTTGGCAGCATGTCGTTGACACGGACAGAAGCGGTTGGTAGATTCCGGACGTATTTCTATGTAGACCGTCGTTCCGCATAGAAGAAATATTCGACCGCCATCGCAGGGCGGCGGTGCGGTCCGCAGCGGTAGATCGACATGGGCAGGACCTGATGAGCGCTGAGGGGGAATCGTTGGCCGGATCGGCGCCGAAACCGGCGCTGTGGCAGCGCATCGACCTGAAATGGGCGGTGATCGGCGTGTCGGTGGCGATCGTCGCTTATCTCGCGCTGGTGCCCCTGATATTCCTGCTCTGGCAGAGCTTTTTCACGCCGCAGACGGCCAGCAAGGCCGCCGAATTCACGCTCGACAACTACGTCCAGGCATATTCGAGCCTGGAGACGGTGCGGCTGTTCGTCAATTCGCTCCATTTCGCCTCTGGCACGGCGATATTCGCATTCCTGGTGGGCACGCTGCTCGCGTGGATGAACGAGCGCACCAATACCCCGTTCAAGAAACTGTTCTTCGCCCTGTCG
>MEQZ01000230.1:0-2915 GCA_001770425.1 Betaproteobacteria bacterium RIFCSPLOWO2_02_FULL_65_20
AGAAATATTCGGGGGAGCCGAATTTCAAGGCAAACGATGCCAAGAAATATTCGGGGGAGCCGAATTTCAAGGCAAACGATGCCAGCGTCGGAGCCAGAAGCATGAGTCCAACCACGGCAATCGTCCCGGCAAAAAACGACCCAAACGCGGCAATCCCCAGCGCCGGACCTGCTCTTCCCTGCAGGGCCATCCGGTATCCGTCGAAGCAGGTCACGATGGAGGCCGCTTCACCCGGGATGTTCGCCAGGATCGACGTGGTCGAACCACCGTACATGGTCCCGTAGTACAAGCCGCACAGCATGATCATCGAGGAGATCGGGTCCGTGTGGAACGTGGACGGGAGCAGAAGCGAAATCGCCGCAGCCGGTCCGATTCCGGGGAGAACACCGACCAGGGTCCCCAGCAACACGCCGGCAAAGACGAAGGCCAGGTTCTTCAGCGTCAACGCCAGCGAGAACCCGTAAAGCAAGCCTTCCAGCGCGTCCACGTTGCGCCCTAGCTTCCGAGAATGCCGGCCGGTAACTGGGCACTCAACCAGAGGTCGAATACGACGTACGAGGCGCCTGCAACGGCCAGCGCGACGCCGACGGAAAAGCCCCATCCTCGCCGCTCGACGACCTTGAGCAAGAACCAGACAAGAAGGAACGCGGCCAGGATGAAACCCAGCCACTCGAGGAGCAGAGTGAATCCCAGTATGGCGAGGAACACCATCACGATCTGACCCCGGTTATGCCACGTCTCCCTTTCTATCGTGCGCCCGAAGAACGCCACGAAGACCAGCACCAGGGATAGAACGCCCAGGATCACCCCGGCGCCAAAAGAGATAAGACCGGGGCCGGGCTGTTGATAGCTTCCAAGACCCAACCGGAGGCTTTCAACGCAAATGTAAACAGAGAAGAGGGCGAAAAGCAGCCCGATCCAGCGGTCAGCCTTGACCATTCCGATTCACCCCGGCGGGAATCCGGGACAGGAACCGTTCAACTGAACTTGATCCCTGTCCGTTTCACCTGGGACTCTTTTCAATTGGGCTTGATCCCGGCTTTTTTCACCAGATCCCGCACAGCCCCCAATTCCCGTTCGATACGCGCGGAAACCGCGGCAGGTCCTTCGTACTGCACATTCCAACCGAGCTTCTCCAATTTCGCCACGTTCCCCGGATCCTTGAGCGCGTTCTCGAAGGCTGGAACCAGTTTCGCCATCACGTCTGCGGGCAGGTTAGCCGGCCCGAAAAACCCGAACCAGACCTCAAGATTCACGGCAGGAAATCCCTTCTGCGTGAAGGTCGGAACGTTGGGAAATTCCCGCAGTGGAGACACGCTCGCCAGGGCCCGCAATTTGCCTCCCCGGACGTGATTCACCAATACGGGCCACAGTTGCATGGCGCATTCGATGTGACCGCCCAGCAAAGCCGCGATGTTGGGGCCGGACCCTGCCTTGTAGGGGACGTGGGTAATCTGCACACCTGTCGCCGCCTTCAAGAGTTCGAGATCCAGATTGCCCACTGTCGCGACCCCGGTGGTTCCGCAGGTCGCCTTGCCCGGGCTCTTCTTGGCATGGTCCAAGAACTCCTCGACGCTCTTCCAGGGCGCATTCGAATTCACAACCAGAACGATCGACCCTGCTCCCAGGCGGGCAATCGATGTAAATCCCTTGATCGGGTCGAACGGCACCGTGGTGAAAACAGGAGAGTTCGTGAAAATGGAACTGTTCAGCGTGCCCAAGGTATATCCGTCCGGCTTGGAATTGGCCACGAAATCCGCCCCGATCACGCCTCCTCCCCCGCCGGCCTTGTACTCCACTTCGATCCGGGTATTGAGTTCCTTTTCCAGGCTCTCGCTTAGGATCCGCGTGACCACATCGTTTCCCGAGCCCGGCCCGAGCGGAATGATGATCTTGATCGGTTTGGACGGATAGCTTTCCTGCGCAAAGGCCGCTCCGAAGAAGGCCATGGAAAACAGGACCGTGATAAAGGCAATTGATATCTTCTTCATAGTCTCCCCCATTTTTCGATCTTCCCACGGAGATTCTATACTCAAACCACTGCGCAGTATTGTCCAATTGTTTCCCGGAATGTCCCGGAACGGCGTCTGATTGCGTTCGCGGCGCCGGCCGGACGGCGTGGCAGTGTCAGCAATTCTGCGTGCAAGGCGGTATGGGACTTCCCCACGGCAGCGCGTGGGTTCTCACTCGGACCGGATGCCGGCCGCCTGAATAATCCGCGAGTATCGCGAGATCTCCTTCCTGATCACTTCGCCGAACGCCTCCGAAGATCCGCCGATGACCTCGAAATTCTGCGACGCCATCTTGTCCCTCACCTCGGCGCGATCGAGGATGCGGTTGGTTTCCGCATTCAGCCGGGCAACGATCTCCTTTGGCGTTCCCGCCGGCGCGAGCATACCGAACCAGACGTCGATGTCGAAATCGGCAAACCCCGATTCCGCGACCGTGGGCACATCCGGCGCGAACGAGGACCTGCGCGCGGCGGTCACCGCATACGCCTTCATCTTCCCCGCCTTGATGTGCGGCGCGAGGTTGCCGACGGTACTGATCGTCACCGGCACCTGGCCGCTCAGCACGTCGGGAACCGCCTGCGCGCAACCCTTGTAGGCCACGTGGACGATGTCGATCCCGGCCATCATCTTGAGCAGTTCGCCTGCCATGTGCTGGGGTCCGCCGATGGCGCACACCGCATAGGATATCTTGCCGGGATGGGCTTTGGCATAGGCGACGAGCTGCGGGATCGATGCCACGGGAAACTCGGCGTTGCCGCCGATCATCACCGCTGAGCTGCCGATGCGCACGACCGGCTCGAAGTCCCGGATGGTGTCGAACGGCTTCTTACCCGGCATCGCCTGATTGATTGAGACACTGCTCGTGATGAGCAGCAGCGTGTAGCCATCGGCAGGCGCCTTCGC
>MEQZ01000230.1:2980-5352 GCA_001770425.1 Betaproteobacteria bacterium RIFCSPLOWO2_02_FULL_65_20
GACCGAAGGGCACGATGATCCGGACGGTACGGGAGGGCCAGTTCTGCGCGTAAGCGCTCGCGAAGACCGAGGCCGCGATCAGGATCGCCGTCGCCACGGCCGGCAACTTACAGGGAGTGCTCACGGCGGGTTCCTCCTCCAGGTGATCTCTTGAACACGATGCGCCAACGCCTCTCATCATAGTACAGGTTGCGGGCCTGAGCCGCGAACCGCCTGGGTCTGTCGGACTGCATCGAAGCGTGGTTCCCGGCGCCCGAGAGTTCGTTATAAGATGAACGGATGCTTGCCCTCATTTTGTAACGGACTCTTGGGAATGTCCCAATGAACGATCTCGCCAGACCCAGGCTGTACAACGAGTACCAGAGCCCGCACGCCGATCTGCGCGAATTCCTTTCGCGCGTCGAGCACGCGGGCGAGTTGCTGCATGTTCCCGGAGCCGACTGGAATCTGGAGATGGGCACCCTCGCCGAATCGGTAAACCAGGGCGAAAAGAAGCATCCGCCCGCGATCCTGTTCGACGACATTCCCGGTTATCCGAAGGGTTTTCGGGTGATCTCCGGGGCCACCAACTCGATGCGCCGCCTTGCCATCACGATGGGCTTCCCCGTCCCCGATCACCCGCTCGACGTGGTGCGGTCCTATCGCGACAGGATGAAGGTCCACAAGCCGATCCCCCCGCGGGTGGTGAAGTCCGGGCCGGTGCTGGAAAACGTATTGCGCGACGATCAGGTCGACGTGCTCAAGTTCCCCGTGCCCTTCCTGCATGAACTGGACGGCGGTCGCTATCTTGGCACCGACGACCTGGTGATCATGCGCGACCCGGAGGAGAACTGGGTCAACTGCGGCACCTACCGCGTGATGGTGCACGACGCGAAACGCCTCGGCCTGTGGATCTCCCCCGGAAAGCAAGGCCGCCAGATCAGGGAGAAATACTTCAAGCAGGGCAGGCCTTGCCCGGTGCTGGTTTCATGCGGCCATGATCCGCTGCTGTTCCTCGCCGGCGGCAATGAGCTGCGCTTCGGGCTTTCGGAGTTCGACTATGCGGGCGGCCACCGCGGCGAACCGATCGACGTAGTCCAGAGCGAGATCCACGGCCTGCCGATGCCCGCGCACGCGGAACTCGTGGTCGAGGGGGAAATGGTGCCCGGAGACGTCGCGCCGGAAGGGCCGTTCGGCGAATTCACCGGCTACTACGCCGGCGGCAAGAGCGACCAGCCGGTCATTCGCGTGCGGCGCATTTATCACAGAAACGATCCGATCCTCGCCATGGCAACGCCCATGCGTCCGCCTTCGGACTTCTCCTACAGCAAGTGCGTGATGAAAGCGGGCATGATCTGGGACGAGGTCGAGCGCGCGGGTCTGGCAGGCGTCAAGGGCGTGTGGTGCCACGAAGCGGGCGGCGCACGCATGTTCAACGTGATCGCGATCCGCCAGGCCTATGCCGGGCACTCGAAGCAGGCCGGCATGGCCGCCGCGAGCTGCCAGTCCGGCGCCTACCTGGGCCGGTTCGTGGTGGTGGTGGACGAAGACATCGATCCCACCGACCTGTTCGACGT
Organism: Betaproteobacteria bacterium RIFCSPLOWO2_02_FULL_65_20; assembly: GCA_001770425.1. GTDB lineage: Bacteria > Pseudomonadota > Gammaproteobacteria > Burkholderiales > SG8-39 > JACQTO01. Next base: position 4,537 of record MEQZ01000230.1, read on the forward strand.
GATGTGGGCAATATGCACGCGCTGCGATCCGGCCGAGGACATCGACATCATCCGCAAGATGTGGAGCGGTCCGCTCGACCCGCGCATCCCGCGCGGCAGCGCGTCCAGTTCCAGGGCCGTCATCGACGCCTGCCGGCCGTTCGAGATGCTCAATAGTTTCCCCGTCGTGGCGCGGGCGACGCCCGAGCTGCGAAAGAAGGTCGAGGAGAAATTCAAGGACATCCTGTCCGGGCGCTAGCGGAACTGCCGGGGGTATTTCGCCAGTTCCGCCTACACTGGTGTCCGCGGAGACTGGCCGCTTACGCCACTGGTGCTTCTGCGGCCGCATTCCTTCCGGCGATGCGGCCCTGTGTGATGCATCTCGCCAGTCCATGCTGGCTGAATCCGCCTGCCGATTCGCCGCCACAGTACAGGCCCGGTATCACGTTTCCGTTGAAGTCCACGACCTGGCATCCCGCGTTGATCCGCAGACCGGCACGCGTATCGTGGATGACAGGCGTGGCCCAGCCGGCGTAAAACGGAGGCGTCTGAATCTTGTACTTGGGCGCCGGCTTGCCGAAGTCGGGGTCTTTCCCTGCGTCGACGTAGGAATTGTATTTGGTCACGGTGTCCTGCAGCACGCCGGCCGGCATCGGCCTGCGCTGATACTTGTTGGCGATGCTGCCGGCGAGTTCCGCGATGGTGTCTGCGGAAAAGAAGAACCCGGCCGCAATATCGACGTGCGGCGGCGTGACACTCCAGTTCTCCCGCTTCACTGCATCCGAATCGAAAATCGCCCAGATCGGCCCGCCGCCGTTGGTCGCATCGCCGGTTCCG
>MEQZ01000231.1:0-603 GCA_001770425.1 Betaproteobacteria bacterium RIFCSPLOWO2_02_FULL_65_20
CTGATCGCCAACCCCGACATGCAATTCGGCGAACTGTACGGTGCCGGCCGCATCGGCGTGGAGGGCAGCCTGGTGGAGGTCGTGCAGGCCCTTTTTCTGGCGCGTTCCCGCGCCCGTGCGGGCAGTCTGCGGCGCGCGCTGCTCGACTGGGTCAACCGCCCGCGCCCCAACGGCATGCTGCACGCGCGGGACAACATTCACCATCACTACGACATCGGTAACGACTTCTACCGGCTCTGGCTCGATGAGCAGATGGTCTACACCTGCGCCTATTTCCCGCAACCCGCAGCGACCCTGGAGCAGGCACAGATCGCGAAAATGGACCACGTCTGCCGCAAGCTCGAACTCAAACCGGGCGATCGGGTGGTCGAGGCCGGCTGCGGCTGGGGCGCGCTGGCGCTGCACATGGCCAGGCACTATGGCGTCGAGGTCCACGCCTACAACATCGCCAAAGAGCAACTCGTCTACGCGCGGGAGCGGGCCCGGCGCGAAGGGCTGGACACGCGCGTGCAGTACATCGAAGGCGACTTCCGTGAGATCGAGACCCGGTACGACGCCTTCGTATCGGTGGGCATGCTGGAACACGTGGGCGCGGAGCACTAC
>MEQZ01000231.1:629-1046 GCA_001770425.1 Betaproteobacteria bacterium RIFCSPLOWO2_02_FULL_65_20
GGGATGACTCACCGGGCCCGACTCAATCCCTGGATCGAGCGCCGCATCTTCCCCGGTGCCTGCCCGCCCAGCCTGAGCGAGATGATGCGGATTTTCGAGCCGGCCCGTTTCTCCGTTCTGGATGTGGAAAACCTGCGCCTGCACTACGCCAAGACGCTGGAGCATTGGCTCGCGCGCTTCGAGGCCGCCGTCCCGAAGGTCACCGACATGTTCGGCGAATCGTTCGTGCGCACCTGGCGGCTCTATCTGGCGGGGTCGCTCGGCGCCTTTGCCACCGGCGAGCTGCAACTGTTCCAGGCCGTGTTCGCCCGCGCCCGCGACAACAGCATCCCGTGGACCCGCGACTTTCTCTACGCCCGGAGCAAGCCCCAGGGAAGAGCCCATGGAACGCTGTGAGGCCCTGATCATCGGCGGCGG
>MEQZ01000231.1:1053-2286 GCA_001770425.1 Betaproteobacteria bacterium RIFCSPLOWO2_02_FULL_65_20
GGGTCCACCTGTGCCGGGGCGCTCAGACGCCACGGCCTGGACGTGCTGGTGCTGGACCAGAAGGCCTTTCCGCGCGACAAGGTGTGCGCGGGCTGGATCACCCCGGCCGTGCTCGACACCCTGCAAATTGATGCCGCCGTTTACGCCGCGGGCCGCGTGCTGCAGCCCATCACCGGTTTTCGCACCGGCATGATCGACGGGGCCGAGGTGGAAACCCGCTACCCGCGGAACGTGAGCTACGGCATCCGGCGCTGCGAGTTCGATCACTACCTGCTCGAGCGCTCAGGCGCGCGCCTGCGTCTGGGTGAGCCAGTGCGCTCGCTGGCGCGGCGCGGCGAGGGCTGGATCGTCAACGGCGAGATCGAGACGCCGCTGCTCGTCGGGGCCGGCGGGCATTTCTGCCCGGTCGCGCGCTTTCTCGGGGCGCAGGCGCGCGAGCCCGAGTCCGTGGTGGCGGCCAAGGAACTCGAGTTCGCCATGGACGCGGCGCAGGCGCAGGGATGCGCGGTGCGCCCGGAAACGCCGGAGCTCTATTTTTGCAAGGATCTGAAGGGCTACGGCTGGTGCTTTCGCAAGGGCCGCTATCTCAACATCGGCCTGGGGCGGGAAGACAGGCACCGCCTGTCAGAGCATCTGGACGCCTTCTGCGATTTCCTCAAGCAGCGAGGCAGGATTCCGGCCGGCATTCCGGACCGGTTCCACGGCCACGCCTACCTGCTGCACGGCCGCGGCGTGCGCAGCTTGTTCGACGACGGCGTGCTGCTGGTCGGCGATGCGGCCGGCCTGGCCTACCCGGAGAGCGGCGAAGGCATCCGTCCGGCGGTCGAATCAGCGCTGCTGGCGGCGGCTACGCTCGCCGAAGCCGACCGGGACTATCGAAAACAGCGCCTCGCGCCCTACCGACAGCGCCTGCAGGTCCGGCTGGGCACGGCCGGTCCCGCCGAAGACAGGCTGCCCGCGGGCCTGCAACGCTACCTCGGCGGCAAACTCCTGGCGAGCGCCTGGTTCACCCGGCACGTGGTGCTCGACCGCTGGTTCCTGCACGCCGGCCAGGGCGCACTGCGCGCGTCGCCGTGTTCCTGATCGGCTACACCAGCAGCGCTGCGATAACCAGCGCCACCGTCAGTGCCTGCAGCCCGACCCGTGCCGGGGGAGGACGGGACCGCGATCAAGCTCGAGGTCTTATTCGACCTTGATGTTGCGGCGCTTCGATACCTCGAGCTTCGGCAGCAT
>MEQZ01000231.1:2437-5382 GCA_001770425.1 Betaproteobacteria bacterium RIFCSPLOWO2_02_FULL_65_20
CGGCCCGGCCCGCCCCGTGCCGGGGGAGGACGGGACCGCGATCAAGCTCGAGGTCTTATTCGACCTTGATGTTGCGGCGCTTCGATACCTCGAGCTTCGGCAGCATGACTTCGAGCATGCCGTCCTTCAGCGACGCCTCAACCTTGGCGGCATCGACCGGGCCGGGGACCAGCACCGTGCGCGAGAAGGCTCCCTGCGAGATTTCGCAGCGGTAGTAGTTCTCTTTCTGCTCCTTCTCCTCGTGCCGTACCGTGCCTTTGACGGTCAGCATGTTGTCGACCAGCGAGACCTCGATGTCCTTCTTGTCTACGCCGGGCATCTCGACCCGCACCAGAAACTTCTCCTCGCGGTCGATCACATCGGTTCGTGGCATCCTGCCCTGGAACGGCTCCATCATGCCGCGCCACAGCGGCCGGTCCCACGCCAGCGGCCGCAGCCAGTCGGTCATGAACTGCTGGAACATGCGCTCCGTGTCTTCGAACGGCGTCAGTGCGCGTAACGCACCGCCCTTCTTGCTTTCCTGCTCCTTGGTCGTTACCGGAACATCACGTCTGCTTTCGCTTCCCATGGTCGTTCCTCCTGCTCGATAGAACCACGAACAACCCGCACCTACATTGACTAAATATGAACCTCGGCTTGAGTTGCAGATTGATGGGCGTCAAGAAAGGCGCAAATTGTCCTGCGCGAGGACCGGTGGCGCTGCACCCTGCGTGAGATCACGTGCCCTCGATCATTTGCCCTCGGACACCCGCACCTGGGCGCGGGCGAGATTGCGGTAGATGCGCCCGCGGCGCCTGAGCGGCCACCAGTCGTAGAGAAAAATCTGGATCGGGCGCCACATCGCGACCCAGCCGCCGATGGTCAAGCTCTCGCGGCCGATGGTGAGCACGGTGCCGCTCGCGAACTCGCCGATCGCATTCGCGGCCAGCAGGCACAGCGCGAGGAACGCCAGGCCGATCACCAGGCTGGTGCGGCCCTGGAGCAGGAGCTGGCGCAGTTCGCGGCGCGCCAGTTCGGCTTTGTAATCGAAGAAATTGTGGATCGCCTCGGCGACCAGTGCGCCGGGATCGCCCTCCGGGGGCATCTGCTGCAGGTGCACAGTGATCTGAAACCGGCTGTCGGGCGGAAATTCCAGCGCCCAGCTCTCGATGAATTCCTCGGCGTCGGGATCCAGGTCCTTGTGATGGAACGGCGTTGGATCCATCGAGTTGAACAGCTGCGAGACTTCACGCAGCCGCAGCTCGATGCGATGGACGGGCGGAGCGCTCATGCCCGCGGCGCCTCGAAGACCGGCTCACCGGCTCCAGCTCGCCCGCAGCAGGTTGTCTTCCTTGTTGTAGTGATAGTCCAGATCGCCCTTGTAGGCATGGCGCAGCGCCTCGGCGATATCGCGCGCAAGGTGCGTGTCGGTGGTGGTCACCACTACGCCCTCGCCCGTATCCGCGATCCCCATGATGCGCTCCAGCGGATGCTCGGCCTTTTCGTGCGCCTCGTGGTTCTTCACCAGCTGCAGGATCTGTTCCCGCTGCTCGCGGAAGAATTCGCCCTTCAGGGTCACGTAACCCGCGGGAAACTTGTCATGGATGCGGTGGCACGCCGGGCACTTCTCCTCATGGGCGTCCTTCGGCGCCATGCCCCAGGTCCAGCGGCCCTTCTGAAACACCGCGCCGCACTCGGGGCAACGCGTCGGCTCGCGCAGCTTGTGCCCCGCCTTGTAGCTGTCGTGAACCAGTTCCTTGAACAACTGCTCCCTGCGGAGCGGCTGGAATCCCCCACGTTCGCTTTTCATGGTCGACCTCTCTAAGCTGAAGTCCCTGCAAGTATCCCCGCGTGTCTACGGCAGGGTCCGGTCGGGAGTCTTGACCTCGCCGCGCTTCGGGCGCGCCGCGTCCTCAAGCTGACGCTTGGCTGCGTCGAAGGCATCGCGCAGCGCCACATAGGCATCCTCGTGATGGGCCCGGTTCGCGACGATTTCCTTTCCCGGCACGCGCACATCCAGGCTGACCTGGAAGTGACGCCCCTGCTGGTGATGCTTGCGCAACTCTTCCACCGTGACGCGGCAACTGGTGATGCGCGGATGGAATTCGGCCAGCTTTGCGGCCTTGTCGCGTATGCGCGCCTCGAGCGCTTCGGACTGCGGGAAATCGCGGACGGTGATCTGCAGAGGAACTTGCATCGAGCGCCCCCTTATGTTGCGATGGCCGGAACCGCCCGCACGCGCGGGATCCTTCACCAGCTTCCCGGCATTCACAAATTCAACATACGCGAGCGGACCGCGCCGGCTTTGACTTCGATCAAACGTGCTTCTGCACCAGGTAGTCGATGAGCGTGTCCAGTGTCGTCAGCTTGCGGTAGTCGGCTTCGGGGATATCGACTGCAAGCCGCTCGTGCAGCGCGACCAGAAAATTCAGCCAGTCCATCGAGTCCAGGTCGACCTGGTCGCGCAGCGGGCGATCCGGCAGCAATTCGCCCTCTTCGATCTCGGGTGCGATCCCCTTCAGGACGGCTAGGACGATGTTGCGTATTTCCCCGTTGGTCATGGCAGATCCCGGTTTCACAAGGTTTCAGGCTGCTGCAGCAAGCGGTGGATTTCGGCGAGAAACAGCGCGCCGCGGTGGCCATCGCTCACGCGATGATCGGCGGCCAGGCTCGCCATCACCGCGGGAATGATCCGCAGTCCTCCGTCCACGACACAGGCCTGCTCGGCCACGCGTCCAAAGCCGACCAGCGCCGCCTGGGGAGGATAGATCACCCCGAAGACGGACTCGACTCCCTGGTCGCCCAGGTTGGTGACCGTGATCGTGGGGTCGGACATCTCCGAGCTGCGCAGGCTGCCCGCGCGCGCGCGTTTCACCAGGTCGGTGAGATCCTGCATCAGCTGGGTCAGGCTCTTCTGCTGTACGTCATGAATGGCAGGCGCGATCAGCCCGCCCTGACGCAGCGAA
>MEQZ01000232.1:0-3069 GCA_001770425.1 Betaproteobacteria bacterium RIFCSPLOWO2_02_FULL_65_20
GACGCCGAGGCGGTTGGCGGACAAGTCGCCATCAAGGGCAGTACTGGCAGTCCTTTCGTCGCCCGGCCCCAGGCGCTGAAGCGCTGCCTGGGCAACCTCATCGACAATGCGCTCAAGTATGGGAAATCCGCGACGATTCAGGTGCAAGACGACAAGGAAGGGCTGCTGATCCGCATTCAAGACCAGGGCCCCGGCATTCCCGAAGCGGAGCTTGAGCGCGTGTTCGAGCCCTTTTATCGCATCGAAGGCTCGCGCGGACGGGATACCGGAGGCACCGGATTGGGCTTGAGCATCGCGCGCAACATCGCTCAATTGCATGGAGGTACGCTGACCTTGGGCAACATCAAAGAAGGCGGTTTGGAAGCGGTGTTGGCGCTACCTAGAAATTGAGTACCGGCGAGCAGCACTGGACGCTCCGGCGCAGCAATCCGAGGATTTGAACTCATAAGCGACCCTTTTGTTGACCTTGGTCAATGCAACGGAATGCCTTCAGCATAGAGTGAAAATGTCGATTGAGCTTGAACTACAGCCGTGGTCATGGCGGTCGACACCGGCATTCGAAGAAAAGCATCGTGGAATGGGTTGGGGCTTCTGTTTTTCCCGTCCTTTACGGGGGACTGGGTAACCTCGCCGCCTACCTGGCGGCGCATGTCCTCCTTTGCCTGTTGCCAGCCTTCTTCATTGCCGGAGCGATGGCCGCGCTGATCCCGCAGGAAAGCATTACCCGATTCCTCGGACGCAATACCCACAAGTCCGTCTCCTATCCAGCCGCCGCCGCCGCGGGCTCCTTGCTCGCCGTTTGCTCCTGCACCATCGTTCCGCTGTTTGCCGGCATCTTCAAGAAAGGCGCCGGCATCGGCCCCGCCATCACTTTCCTGTTTTTCGCACCCGCGGGCAATATCCTCGCGCTCGCGTATACCGGCGGCATTATCGGCGCCGATCTCGCCTTCGCCCGCCTGATCCTGTCCCTCACTTTCGGCATCGGTATCGGGCTCATCATGGCGCTGATTTTTCGCGCCGACGACGCGGCGCATGACGACGCTGCCAGCGCCCTGTTCGCGGCGCAAAACGCCGAAGGCATGCACCGGTCTGCATTGACCTTCCTCGCCTTATGGGTGGTATTGCTGCTGGTCGGCACGCTGAAGCTCGACTTTCTCACCGCCACCCATGTCCAGTTCGATCTCCCGCTTGCCGGAGCGGGCACTTGGCAGTCCACGCTCGACCGGCTCGTTCCTTATGATGCGAGCAAGGGCGAGGAAGGCGTTTCGGTACAGGGGGTAGCACTGATCGCTCTGCTGGTGGCCATTGGTATTGCCTCATGGCATGGGCTCGAGAACATCCAGAACGGCATCACCGGCTGGACAAAAACGAGCCTCGCACTGATAGCGACGACGCTGCTGTTTGCGGCGCTCGCCGTCCTGGCCACGCCGGAGGGCCTGCGCATCGGCTTCACCGGCAAGTTCTTCGGCGTCGCCCTCACCCTCGGCATACTCCACTTTCTTGCCTGGAACAAGCTCTCCGAGGACGAGCTGCGTGCTTGGCTGTGGGAATCCTGGCGCTTCGTCAAACAGATCTTCCCTTTGCTGGTCATCGGTGTCTTCATCGTTGGAATGATCCGCGTCATGATCCGGCCCGAGTGGATCGAGTCGCTCGCGGGCACCAATTCCCTGCTCGGCAACCTTGCGGGGGTCGCATTTGGCGTATTCATGTATTTTCCGACTCTGGTCGAGGTTCCGATAGCCAAGATGTTCCTCGATCTTGGCATGCACCGCGGACCGCTCCTCGCCTATCTCATGTCCGACCCGGAACTTTCGCTGCAGAGCATCCTCATCATTTCGGCCATCATTGGCAAGACCAAGGCTTGGACGTACGTTGGCTTCGTTGCTTTATTCAGCGCTATCGCCGGTCTCACCTACGGTGCCTGGGTTGACGGCACCCCGCTGTTGGTCCTGGCGCTTTTCCTGACCGTCTTTATTTTTCTTCTTGCCGCACTGCTCTCCGCGGCATACCGGCGTTCCAATTCACTGAGAGGAGCCTGATCATGCTTGCCATCAAAATTCTCGGCCCCGGTTGTGCAAACTGCAGGAAGCTCGAGGAGATCGCGCGCCAGGCAGCGGCAGCGCTCAAAGTTGAATCGGAAATCACCAAGGTCACGGACATGCAGCAGATCATCGATTACGGCGTCCTGCGAACACCGGGCCTGGTGATCAACGAAAAGCTGGTCTCGTCAGGGCGCATTCCTACGCCCGGCAATGTAGTCGAGTGGATTAAAGAGGCCGGCTGATGATGTTGATCCAATGCAGGAAGCGGCTTGCCCCAGCATCAGCCGAGTCTTGGGTTCCGTCCTGATTGCCGGCCCGCTTAAGCCTCGACCGGCAGTCCGGACGCTTTCCATTCAGGAAAACCGTCCTGCAGCCGGCGTGCCTTGAAGCCCTTCACGCGCAGCAGCGCTACCGCATCCACCGAAAGCAGACAGTACGGACCGCGGCAATAGGCGATGACTTCGCGCCCCTTGGGAAACCTACCCAGGCGCTTGCCCAAGTCTTCGATAGGGACGTTGATCGCGCCCGGCAAATGCCCGGCGGCGAATTCCTTGGCCGGGCGGACGTCGAGCACGGTCACGAGCCCGAGCTTCGATCGCTTGAAAAGTTCGGCCGCAGGAATCGGCTCCAGGTTGTCGCGCGCGGTGATGTAGGTGCGCACCAGTTGCTCCATTTCAGCGAGCCGCGTCTCGGCGACGCGTCCCAGCGCCGCGACCAAACCCACCACGTCCGGACCGGCCAGCTCGTAGAACACCCGCAGGCCTTCCTTTCGTGCCCGTACCAGCCCGGCACGGCGCAGTTCCTGAAGATGCTTCGACGCATTCGCGACCGAGAGCCGCGTCATGCCCGCAAGCTCGTCCACGCTGCGCGGCCCCTGCGCGACGAACTCCAGCAACTCCAGCCGGTTGCCGCTTGCAAGGGCATGCCCAACCCTTGCGAGTTGGACATGCACGTCCTGTTTGAAATTGCCAGTTGACATCGCAGCCGCAGCCTCCTACTATTCAACTAATTAGTTGAGTAATTGAAT
>MEQZ01000232.1:3138-4038 GCA_001770425.1 Betaproteobacteria bacterium RIFCSPLOWO2_02_FULL_65_20
ATGCTTGGCCGCGAGCCGGCCCTCCGCCCGGGCTTGGTGAATTGCGCGTGAATTCAACCCATGGCGCAAAAGGAGAACGACACCATGAAGACTCTATTCATCCTCAATGACGCTCCCTATGGCAGCGAGCGCAGCTATAACGGCTTGCGCCTCGCGGGAGCCCTGTCGAAGGCCGAAGGCGAGGAAGTGAAGCTGTTCCTGATTGGCGACGCGGCGGCCTGCGCCAAGGGCGGGCAAAAGGTTCCCGAGGGTTTCTACAATGTTCAGCTCATGCTCGGCCGCGTTCTGCGCAACAAAGCCGAAGTGGGCGTATGCGGAACCTGCATGGACGCGCGCGGGATCGCGGATGCGGAACTTGTGGACGGAACGCGCAGAAGCACTCTCGCCGAACTGACCTCCTGGACGCAGTGGGCCGACAAAGTGGTCGTTTTCTGACCATGAGCCGAACCGCGCTGATCCTCGGAGCCGGTCTCGGCGGGCTGGTCGCCGCAGAGACCTTGAGAAAACTCCTGCCCGCTTCGGATCGCGTGATTGCGGTCGATCGCGCCGAGCGGCACTTCTTTCCGCCGTCGCTGTTGTGGCTGATGGTCGGCGAGCGCAAGCCGGAGGATTTCACCCGTTCTCTGGACCGTTTGATCGGCCGAGGCGTGGAGTTCCGCCACGGCAGTGTCGCCCGCATCGATCCGCGGCGCCGCGAAGTCGAGATCGCCGGCGAATCGCTCGCGGCCGACGCGCTGGTGATCGCGCTCGGGGCCGAGTACGCCCCGGAGGCAATCCCGGGACTCGCGCAAGCCGGCCTCAACCTCTACACCATGGACGGCGCGACCGCCATCCGCGATGCCCTCGCCCGTTTCGAAGGCGGGCGTATCGTCGTTCTCACCGCCACGCCCATGTACAAGT
>MEQZ01000232.1:4076-20118 GCA_001770425.1 Betaproteobacteria bacterium RIFCSPLOWO2_02_FULL_65_20
TCGCACCTGCGCAAGCGCGGCGTGCGCGACAAGGCGACGATCGAGTTCTTCGCCGCCGAGCCTCGGCCGATGGTCGTTACCGGTCCCGAACTGGGCGCCGCCGTGCGCGGCATGATCGAGGCACGTGGCATCGCCTATCACCCCGAGCACCAGGTCAAGGACATCGATCCGGCAGCCCGCCGCATCGGCTTCGCCAATGGCGTCTCGGCCGAATACGACCTGCTGATCTACGTTCCACCGCACCGCGCGCCGGCGGTGGCGCGCGAGGCGGGCCTGACCAACGAAACCGGCTGGATACCGGTCGACCGTCATACGCTGCAAACGCAATTCGAGAACGTATTCGCGCTCGGCGATATCACCACCATTCCACTTAAAATGGGTCGTCCCTTGCCCAAGGCCGGCGTCTTCGCCCACGGCCAGGCCGAGGTCGTGGCGCATAACATCGCCCACGCCTGGACCGGCAAGGGCACGCCACGTCAGTTTGCCGGCGTGGGTATGTGCTTCATCGAGGCCGGCGGAGGACGAGCCGGCATCGGCAAGGGCAATTTTTACGCCGAGCCGACGCCGCAAGTGGATCTGCGCGGGCCAAGTCTCTTCTGGCACGCGGGCAAGATCCTTTACGAGAAGTACTGGCTCTATCGGCGCTTCTGAGTCCGGCGCGGGGACAGAGGCATGCAGCCGGAAGAGTACGACGCCTGGTACCAAACGCGGCGCGGCGCATGGATCGGTGGCATCGAGTATCGCTTGCTCGACGAACTCCTGACACCGCGTTCCGGAGAAACAGTGCTGGATGTCGGCTGCGGCACCGGCCATTTCACGCGCCGTTTTTCCGACAATGCGGCCCTCGACTGGACCGTGGGGGCTGACACCGATTTCGCCGCGGCGCGCTTCGCCGCCGGTCGCGGCAAGGCAGCCTATCTCGTCGCGGATGGGCAATGCCTGCCCTTTGCAGATCGCAGTTTCGATCTGGTGATCAGCGTGACCGCTCTCTGCTTCATGAGCGATGCGCGCCATGCTTTGCTGGAGATGCTGCGCGTCGCCCGCCGCCGGGTTGCGCTCGGGCGGCTCAACCGGCACAGCCTGCTCTGGTTCGCCAAGGGTCGCCATGGCGGCCGTGGCGCCTATCGCGGTGCGCACTGGCATACGCGGCGCGAGGTCGAACGCCTCTTTGCCGGACAGCCGGCGCACAACCTCACGCTGCGCACCGCGATCATGTTGCCGGGCGGCGGCCGGCTGGCGCGCTGGGCCGAGCCGCATCTGGAACGGGCGGCGCCCTGCTGCGGCGCCTTCCTTGCCGCAGAGGCCGATGTCGCGCCGGAGCTTCATTGAGCCGATAACTTATTCAAGCGAGCATGTCATGACAAAATTTTCCCTGGTTGAATTCTCCATCCGCCGTCCGAAATGGGTGCTGCTGCTTGCGGGACTGCTGACGCTTTTGTTTCTCACCCAGTTTCCGAAAATCCGCACGGACACCAACCCGAAGAACATGCTGCCGCAGACCTCGGACGTGCGGGTCTGGAATGACGAGGTGGACAAGACTTTCGCGCTTTACGAAGACACCATCGTCGTCGGCGTGGAAAACGATGCAGGGGTGCTCAATCGGGAAACCCTCGGTCGCATTGCCCGCATCATCGACGGAATTCTCGGGCTGGAAGGGGTCGCCTCGCGCGACGTCAACGGCTTCACCACCATCACCAACGTGACCGCGGAGGCCGGCACCCTGAAGGTCGGGCCGTTGATGCCGGCCGCGCCCAAGACGGACGCCGAGGTCGAGGCGTTGCGCACAGCCCTGTTTAGCAACACGCTGTTCGTCGATCGTGTCATTTCCAAGGACGGCAAGACCACCGCCATTTACGTCCCGTTGGAGAAAGGCGCAAACGGTGCCGAGATTGCCGGCAAAATCCGGGAAATCGTGGCGAAGGAAACGGGGCCGGAACGCTACTACATCGCCGGCGACCCGGTGGCGCGCGATACCTTCGGCGCGGAGATGTTCAAGCTGATGGCGATGTTTTCGCCCATAGCCGGCATGATCATGTTCGCGGCGATCCAGTATATGTTCCGTAACCTGGTGCTGTCCGCGGCGATGATGGGCGTGTCCATGGTGGCGATCATCTGGAGCATGGGTCTGTTGATCGGCGCCGGCTTCCCGGTGCATATCATGAGCTCGATGGCGCCGGTGTTCCTCATGGCGATCGCCACCGACAGCATCCATATCTTCAACGAGTTCTATTTCCGCTATAAGGAGCGCGGCGACAAACTGGCGGCGATCCGCGAAACCATGGCGGCGGTGAGCCGTCCGGTGCGCTTCACCGCGCTTGCGACGGCGGCCGGTTTCGCCGTGCTGCTGTTCATGAACATCATTCCGGTGCAAGTGTTCGGCGGCCTGATCGCCTTCGGCACGGTGGTCCTGCGCCTGCTCTCCTTCAGCTTTATCCCGGCGGTGCTTACCTTTGTGCGCGAGGACCGCATCGCCCGCGCCGCGGGGAGCGAGAGCGTGGAGGGCGACCGTGCGGCTCGGGCGCTCGGGCGCCTGGGCGCTCTCGGCGCTGCCCGGCCGGGGGCCACGGTGGCGGTTGTGGTCGTGCTGGTGGCAGCCTCAGTCTGGGGCGCGTCGAGGATCCACGTCAACAACAACCTGGTGGCGTGGTTCGCGGCGTCCAGCGACATCCGTGTGGCCGATACCGCCATGAACGCGGCGCTGGGGGGCACCTCCCTGGGCTATATGGTGGTGCAGTCCAAGGAGCCCGAGTTCATGAAGCGGCCCGAGGCGCAGCGCTGGATCGAGGGTCTGCAGCGCGACCTGGAAGCCCTGCCGGTGGTGGGCAAAACCTTTTCGGTAGCCGACTATGTGAAGCGCATCAATCGCGTCCTCCACGACGACGATCCCAAATACGATGCCGTGCCGGATACCAAGGACACGGTCGGCCAGTATCTCTTTCTGTTCAGCATGTCGGCCAAGCCGTCGGACCTGGACAACGTGGTGGATTCCTCTTTCGGCAAGGCGAACATCTGGGTGCAAATGAAGACCTGGGATGCGGACGCGATGCGCCAGGTGCGCGCAGCCGCGGAGCGCTACCAGCAGGCGCATCCCCTGCCGGTCACGGTGAAACCGGCGGGTATCGCCTACTTCAACCTGGTGTGGAACGACGAGGTGCTGGGCGATCTGGTGCGCGGCTTCAGCCTGGCGCTGGTGGTGGTATTCGCCATTCTGGCCCTCGACTTCCGCTCCGTGAAATGGGCACTGGTCGCCTACCTGCCGCTCCTGTGCACCATTCTGTTCATCTACGGCGTGGTCGGGTTCGTCGGCAAGGATTTCGATATGCCGCTGTCGGTGTTGAGCACACTTTCCCTGGGAATGGCGGTCGACTTCGCGATCCATTTCGTCAGTCGCCTGCGCCAGCGGCTGGCCGAGACCGGCGATGCGGATCTGCCCGGCGCACTCGCCTGGACGGCCGCCCGGCCGGGCAAGGGGATCATGCGTAACGCAATTTTGTTCGCCGCCGCCTTCTCGGTGATGATGTTCGCGCCGCTGACGCCTTACGTCGTGGTGGGCGCCTTCATCGTTTCCATGATGCTGCTCTCGGCACTGCTCACCATGCTGTTGATTCCGGCGCTGGTGATGCTGGGCCGGCGCTGGCTGTTCGTCGTACCCAGGCCGGCGGCCGCAGCGGCTGCCGCCCCTACGCAAGGAGACTGAAATGAAAACGAAGTTTCAGAGAAGGCTAATGCGCGAAGCGCGTTACGCCGTAACTAAACGCTGGTGGATATGGTTGATCGCCGGCCTGCTGCCGCTGCAGGCCTTCGCCCTTACGGGCGAGGAAGTGATGAAGAAATCGCAGGCGGCTTTTCTCTACCCGGGCAAGGACTTCAAGGCGCGGGTGGTGATGAAACTCATCAACAAGGACGGCCAGGAGCGGGTGCGCGAGCTCACCATGCTGCGCAAGAACGCGGGCGAGCCGGGCGGCGATCAGAGGTATTTCATGTACTTCTTCCAGCCGGCGGACGTGAAGGACATGAGCTTCATGATTTACAAGTACCCGGCCAAGGATGACGACCGCTGGATATTCATCCCGGCCATCAACATGGTCAAGCGAATCGCCGCGCAGGACAGACGCTCCAGCTTCGTCGGCTCGGACTTCACCTATGAAGATGTCTCCGGCCGCGACCTCGAGGACGACAACCATGCGTTCGAGCGCGAAGAGAAAATAGGCAGCCGCGACTGTTATCTGGTGAAGAGCACGCCCAAAGGCACCGACGCCGATTTCGGCTACAAGCTGACCTGGGTGGACAAGGCGAACTTCCTGCCGCTCAAGGAGGAGCAGTACGACAAGAGGGGCGCCCGCTACAAGCTATTCACGGCCGACGAGGTAGCGGACATCCAGGGCGTTCCCACGGTGGTCAAGCGCAGCATGAAGAACCTGCAAAGCGGCCACCGTACCGAGGTCGCTTACCTCAAGACCGGTTACAACCTCGGCATCGAGGACAGCCTGTTCTCCGAGAGGTTCCTGCGCCAGCCGCCGCGCAAGTGGGTCGACTGATGTCGCGTTTCGCCGCGGTCTGCACAGCCCTTCTGCTGGCACCCCTGGCGGCGCGCGCCGAGGTCGCGCTTTCCGGTTTCTTGCAGCAGAACACGGCTTTCAACGCCGTTGCGGCAAACCCGGACGGCCGCCATTCCAAGTGGCTGGAGGAGCGCGCCCAACTCAAGCTCGACGCCACCGGCGGCGCGTGGCGGCTGCTGGCCAAAGGCGATCTGGCGCTCGACCACCTCGGCCGCCAGGACCAATCCGAACTGCGCGAGGGCTATGTCGATTACACCGCCGGCAATTGGGATATGCGCGTCGGCCGGCAGGTCATCACCTGGGGTCTGGGCGACCTGGTGTTCGTCAACGACGTCTTCCCCAAGGATTACGAGGCGCTGTTCGCCGGGCGACCGCTGGAGTACCTCAAGCGCGGCGTGGATGCCGTAAAGCTGGGCGCCTACCCCGAGTTCGCCAACTTCGAACTGGTGCTGGCGCCGGGTTTCCGCGAAAGCCGCATCCCGAATGCGAATCGCTTCCATCTCTACGATCCGATGCCGGCGGTGGCCAACCGCGAGACCATCATGCCGGGCGAGGGCGACGTCGGGCTGCGCATTTACCGCGATGTCGCCGGCTATGACGCGGCGCTCTATCTGTATCGCGGTTTCCAGCGCACGCCATCGATGCGGCCGGACAACATGACGGCGCCGACGAAGATCAGCACCTTCTACCCGCAGCTCTCCCTCTATGGCGCCAGCGTCTCGGGACGGGCCGGCGAGGGCGTGCTGAGCCTGGAGGCGGCCTACTACGACTCGCGCCAGGACCGGTCAGGCAACGACTTCGCGGTGCCCAACTCGCAGACCCGGCTGCTGGCGGGCTACCAGATTCAGCCGGTTGAAGATCTCTCACTCGGTTTTCAGTACTACGCCGAAGCGATGCACGACTACGGCGCCTACCGCGCCGCGCTACCCGCCGGCTTCCCGGTCGAGAAGCGCCGGAGCCATACCGTCACGGCACGGCTGACGCAATTCTTCCTGCATCAGACCCTGCGGCTGTCCGTCTACGCTTCTTACAACGCCAGCAACGGCGACGACTTCGTGAACCCGGAACTGCGCTACAGTTTCACCGACAGGGTGTGGGGAGCGGTTGGCGCCAACTTTTTCGGCGGTAAGTCGTGGGGTCAGTTCGGACAACTCTCGCGCGATGACAACATTTATCTCCAGGTTCGTTACCAGTTCTGACTTCGAGCATGGATCGCAATCCTGGCCTGTCATCGGCCTTGAATAACCTGATGGCCTGACTGCCGACATCATGCAGGCATCGCAATGACTAGACCGGTCTACCTCGACTACAACGCGACTACGCCGGTCGCCGCCGAAGTGGTGGAGGCGATGCTGCCCTACCTTGTAGAGCACTACGGCAATCCGTCGTCGTCTCACCCTTATGGCGGAAAAGCCGCCGAGGCGGTGCGCGACGCACGGGAGTCGGTCGCCAGACTTCTCGGCGCTGCCGCGGACGAAATTGTGTTCACCGGCAGCGCCACCGAAGCCAACAATCTGGCGCTGCTCGGCGTCGCCCGCGCGCTGGCCGGCGCAAAGCGGCATCTGGTGGTGAGCGCAGTGGAACATCCGGCGGTGATCGAACCGGCCCTGCATTTGCAAAGCGAGGGATGGGACCTGAGCGTGATTCCCGTCGACGCGCACGGACGGGTCGATCCTTCCGACATCGCCGCTGCGCTGCGCCCGGATACCGCGCTCGTCTCCGTCATGCATGCCAACAACGAGGTGGGCACGCTCCAGCCCGTGGCGGAGATTGCGGCGATCACGAAGGCGCGCGGCATCCTGCTGCATACCGATGCCGCCCAATCCGCGGGCAAGATTCCGCTGAACGTCGATGCGTTGGGTGTCGATCTGCTGACGCTGGCGGGCCACAAATTCTATGCCCCGAAAGGCGTAGGCGCTCTTTATGTCCGGACAGGAACGCCGATCAAGCCGATCCAGTTCGGTGCCGATCAGGAGCGCGGCCTGCGTCCCGGCACGGAAAACGTTCCGCAGATGGTCGGCCTGGGCGCGGCGGCCAGGCTTGCGCGGCAACGCCTTCCGGCGGCGACGGAAAAACTGCGGTTGCTGCGGGACGCGCTGCACCAACGGCTGGCGGCGGCTGTTCCCGGTCTGAAGCTCAACGGTCATCCGACCGAGCGTCTGCCCAATACCCTGCACGTTTCCTTTCCGGGTATCACCGGGGGCGAGCTGCTGTCCCGCGTCGATGGACAGGTCGCCGCGTCGCTGGGTTCGGCGTGTCACTCCGGAGCCGACGCAGTGAGCGGCGTGCTGGCCGCGATGGGGTGCGATGTGAACCGAGCGCTGGGAGCTGTCAGGCTCTCGGTGGGATGGATGTCGACGCCGGAGGAAATGGAATCCGCAGCGACGGCATTGGCTGAAGGAGTGACCAGCTTGCTCCTCCGGCGGAGTTAATCGAGAGCCCCGCAGATATCGCACCTTCAGGAAAGCGAATCTGGTCGCCGATGAACAGCCAGGTTCCTCGTTCTATGGCGATAGGTACCGGCTCTTAGAGTTTCCATATGAGGGGATACATCCCCTCATGCTCCCCTATGTCAGCCCGTTGCAAAACTCATTTTGCAACGGGTTCTTAGCGGCGTTCCCGCTTGACGGACTGAACTTCCGCTGCCGCACCGACAGGGCGCTTCAGTTCAGTTATCGCACTTTGCAATACGCGTGCTGCTGACCGAAGGAACAGAAGCGCCAGCAGCAGCCCGACCAACAGATCAGGCCAGGCCGAACCGGTGAGCCAAACACCACTCGCTGCAACGAAAACCGAAACATTGGAAGCGATATCGTTTCTTGAACATTCCCACACCGAGGACATATTGATGTCTTCGGCGCGGTGTTTCCAGAGTAGTGCGAGGCAGGAACCGTTGGCCAGAAGCGCCAACAGACTTATGGCACCCATCGTCTCGAAGATCGGGAGCGTGGGATTGACTATTCGGCAGGCGATCTGTCCCAAGACAAACAGGCCAGCGGTCAGGATCAAGCCGCCCTTGAACAAAGCAACTTTCGCCTTGGCGCGCGACCCGCGCGCGACCGCGTATAGGCTAAGGCCATAGGTCAACGCGTCTCCAAGATTGTCCAGGGAATCGGCGAGCAAAGCGGTGGAACCAGCCATCAAGCCCGCCGCAAGCTCAACCACGAACATGAGCGCATTGATCGCAAGAACCAGCTTCAGGGTCGAACTCTGGCGCTCCTGCAACGCTTCAATCGCACACGCCTTGTCTTCGCAGCAATCGGCCATAGCCAGGATTTCCCCTCAGATCCCATTGGAGCAACACCGGACCTATGAACACATGATATCCCTCTGCCTGCCATAGACCTTACATTGACGCGGCTCGTGCAGGCGCCTCCGGTGCGGATTTCTCGACCCGCGCCCGTGCGCATCGGCTTCGGCATTCTGGCTTTCCCGGCTCGACTGCCCACACGGTGCGACGCTGGTTGCGCTTCGCTTCGTTCGCTGTGATCAACTTACGGTGGGACTTGCACCCACAAGAGTGCGCCCATGCTGGGCGCACAAGAAAAAAAGGCTGAGGGCACTTCGCCCTCAGCCCCGCTATTGCCTGGAGCGTTCCCGGTCGGTCCCGTTTACATCTTCCAGCCGTAAGCGATGCCGATCGCATTCTGGTACATCTTGAGCGATTCGGTGCCGAAATTCGCGCCGCCCACCATGGTCGTGATGCCCGAGGGGCCGGTGACCGTATTGCTGAACGCGTGCATGTAGCTAAACGTCAACTCGCCGCCGCTGCGGGTCTTGTACGTGAGGCCGAGCGTGAGATGCTTTTCGACCACGCCCGGCGCGATGATGTTGAACGAAATGTCATTGGCGGTGTTCCCGATCGGGGACTTGCCATAGTTGAAACCCGCGCGCCAGGTCCATTGTTTGTTGTACTCGTGTTCGACCCCAAGCTTGTACGCCGTCTGGTCCTGCCAGCGGAAACCCGAACCGCAGTTCGAACCGAGCAGACAGGCGACACCAGGATTCACGAGGCTGTTCAGAACGCCGTTCGCGATCGAGACGATCTGGCTGTAGTTGATGCGCTGGACGTCAAACGCGACCGTGGTCTGCGGTGTTGCCTTGACCGCAATGCCGGCGTTGTAGTTCTCGGGGACGTCCATCATGCCCTGGCCGGCGAACAATCCGCGGTACTTGTCGAATTTACCCATTTTTATCTTGGGTGAATAAGCGGCCCCGACCGTGACGGTGTCCGAAAGCTTGCCCATCCAGCCGAACCGCACGCCGGCTCCGGTCGACGTGTCGTACCCGAGATTGGTGACCGCCGTCCCGGCCGAGCTGATAGCGGTGAAAGCCTGCAAACCGTCGACCTTGAACCGCTGATACACCAGCAGCGGTGAAATCCCGATGGCGTTGTTTTCATTGAGCTTGTACGCAGCAGTTGGCGCAACTATCAGTTGCATCATGTCCACCCCCAGCCTGCCGCAACCGAGCAGCATGTTGGCCTGGGTGCCCCCGCACACAGGAGCAAATGACGGGCCGGCAAGCGGCGTATTGAAATCGGTATTCATGCCGCCGTTGCCGTACACCGTGACCCCGAGCGAGAGCTTGGGATTGATCAGCTTGTTGTAGCCGAACTCGGGAACCAGGAAGTAATGGCTGTCACTGTCCGCGCTGCCGTTGTAGACACCACCGAACGCAGTTTCGCCCTGGCGCGACACCGACCGCCGCGGACTGAACAAATCAGCGCCGAAATCGATGCGGTCGCCGACGAAAACCATTTTTGCGGGGTTCACTGCGCCTCCGAAGGCGTCGCCTGCCGTGGCCGTAGCCGCCCCCGCCATGCCTTTGGCCTTCATGCCGTACCCGTGCGCAAAATAGCCGTTGGTGGCGAGCGCCAGGGCCGGTGCGCAGCAGGCCATCGCGACCGCGAGTTTGATGTTCAATTTCATGGTGCTTCCCTCCTCCTTGTAATATTTGTTGCAATCAAACAAACAACGTGACGTCCGCGTCTTTCGCCATCGGCAGGAAGTGCGCCGCGCCGCAGTATTCCTTCACTTCCGGAATGAAATCATCGTGGGTGAACCCGAACAGGTCGACCGTCATCTGGCAGCCGATCAGGTTCACCCCGCCCTCGACGCACGCCGCGCGCAGTTCCTCCACGCCGGCGACGCCGTTGTTGCTGATCGTTTGTTTCATCAGCGTGGTGGCGAACGACTCGAAGCCCGGGATGACCGCCTGCACGGCGTTCGGGATGTTCCAGTTGATCCCCTTGAACCAGTCCGGCCCGAAGGGCATTTTCATCGGCATGCCCGGATTGCCGAGCGGGCTGATCTTCAGATCGCTCAAGTCCTTCTTGAGCAATTGCAGGCCGTAAAACGTGAAAAAGATCGACACGTCCCAGCCCAGCGCGCTCGCGGTGGAAGCGAGGATGAACGGCGGATAGGCCCAGTCCAGGGTGCCCTTGGTGGCGATGATGGTCATCGAAGGCGTCTTGCTCGCCTTCAACTCCGCGAGCTTCGCCTCGAGTTTCTGCGAGAAAATTTCGTCCACGCGCTGCTTGATCAGCGCGTCGATCACGTCGACATCAGGTGTCGCACCCATGGTGAGTCCCTCCTAAAAACGGCTGCGCAGGTCTCTGTGGACCGCTCGCGCCGGATTGCGGGGCCCACGAGCCCCGCACCTAAATTGCGACTGTCCGGTCCCTCCCGGGACAGCCTCGTGCCCGATCAGCGTTACTTCTTTCTTACGAAAAAAAAGTAGGTCTTGTTGTCCTCGACCGAAGACAGCAACTCGTTTCCGGTCTGCTTGCAAAACGCCTGCATGTCTTTCACCGAGCCCGGATCGGTCGCGACGATCTTGAGGACCTGTCCCGAAGCCATGTCGGACAACGATTTCTTGCTCTTCAGTATCGGCAGCGGGCAACCGAGCCCGCTGGCGTCGAGTTCCTTGTCGAATTCCATTTTCTGCTCTCCGTGGCGCTGCCGTCGGACCGCGGCCGGCCTTCACACCCCGGAGACGCAACCGAGCACCCTCGGGCAGCCATGACCTCCGAGTCCGGTGCTATTAGGCGTACTTGCCAGGGCGCCCGTCTATAACCGGGACGGGGGATGCCCCTATAGCCCTTAAGGGTAATACTATCATTATCCCTCCCGGCTATAGACGCTCGATCCGCTAATTGCGCCTAATACCATGGGTTTGGCGTCGGCCGGGATTCTATTCAAAGTGAGGTAAGGACTTTTGTCGCCCGCCCGGGAGGGCGGTCTGGATCTTCCGCTCGCGATGGCACACACACCACTCCATGATCCGGTCCGCTCGCCCCTGCCGGACGCGGTCACCGAAACGCGCAACACGACCTGCTACATGTGCGCCTGCCGCTGCGGCATCCGCGTGCACCTGCGCAACGGCGAGGTCCGGTACATCGACGGGAACCCGGATCACCCGCTGAACCGGGGCGTGATCTGCGCCAAGGGCTCATCGGGCATCATGAAACAGTATTCGCCGGCGCGGCTGACCAAACCCCTCATGCGCAAGCCCGGGACCGAGCGCGGAGCCGGCCAGTTCGTCGAAGTGAGCTGGAACCAGGCCTTCGACGTTCTGGAGCAGCGCCTGCGGAAAATCCGCGCCACCGACCCGAAACAGTTCGCGCTGTTCACAGGACGCGACCAGATGCAGGCGCTGACCGGCCTGTTCGCGCGCCAGTTCGGCACGCCCAACTATGCCGCGCACGGTGGCTTGTGTTCGGTGAACATGGCCGCCGGCATGATCTACACGATCGGGGGTTCGTTCTGGGAATTCGGCGGCCCCGATCTGGACCGGGCAAAGCTGTTCGTGATGATCGGCACGGCGGAGGACCATCATTCGAATCCTCTGAAGATCGCGCTGTCCAAGTTCAAGCGGGACGGCGGGCGCTTCATCTCGATCAATCCCGTTCGCACCGGCTACTCCGCCATTTCAGACGAGTGGGTGCCGATCAAGCCCGGCACCGACGGCGCGTTGCTGCTCGCGCTGATCCACGAAATCATCTCACTGGGCCTGTACGACCGGGCGTTCCTCGCGCAATACACGAACGCCGGGCAGCTTGTGGGCATGGACCAGAACAACGACGAGTTCGGCATGTTCGTGCGCACCGAAGTGCCCGAAGAGGAAGGCTGCTTCGACCCGCAGAACAAGCTCTGGTGGGACCGCGCCAGCAACGGTCCGGTGATCACGCATACCGAAAACACCGACCCGTTCCTGCTCGGGGAATTCAAGTTGTCGGACGGCACGCCGGTCAAGCCCGCCTTTCAGCTGCTCAAGGAGCGCGTGGAGGATTACACGCCCGAGTGGGCGGCGGGCATCACCGGGATTCCTGCGGCAACCATCCGCCGGCTTGCCCACGAGATGGGCGTGACCGCGCGCGACCAGAAGATCGAACTCCCGATTCCCTGGACCGACATCTGGGGCAAGGAGCACGATACGGTGACCGGCAATCCGGTCGCATTCCACGCGATGCGCGGGCTGGCGGCGCACTCCAACGGCTTTCACACCATCCGGACACTGGCCATCCTGATGACCCT
The DNA here is from genome assembly GCA_001770425.1 of Betaproteobacteria bacterium RIFCSPLOWO2_02_FULL_65_20. Lineage (GTDB taxonomy): Bacteria > Pseudomonadota > Gammaproteobacteria > Burkholderiales > SG8-39 > JACQTO01. Next base: position 16,174 of record MEQZ01000232.1, read on the forward strand.
GCTCGGCACCATAGACCGCCCGGGCGGGTTTCGCCACAAGGCGCCGTTCCCGCGCCCGATCCCGCCCTGCGCGAAGACACCCAACACGCCGCTCGCGATCCGGCCCAATACCCCGCTGGACGGCCTGGCAATGGGCTGGCCGGCCGAACCCGACGACCTGTTCGTGGAAGACGACGGCAGTCCGGTCCGGATCGACAAGGCGTTTTCCTGGGAGTACCCGCTCGCGGTGCACGGGCTGATGCACAACGTCATCACCAACGCCTGGCGCGGCGACCCGTATCCGATCGACACGCTCATGATCTTCATGGCCAACATGGCGTGGAACTCGAGCATGAACACCTCGCAAGCCCGGCGCATGCTCAACGACAAGCGCGAGGACGGCGAGTACAAGATTCCGTTCCTGGTCGTCTGCGACGCGTTCCAGTCGGAGACCACCGCGTTCGCCGACCTGGTGCTGCCCGATACCACCTATCTCGAGCGGCACGACGTCATGTCCATGCTCGATCGCCCGATTTCGGAATTCGAAGGTCCGGTCGATTCGGTGCGCATCCCGGTGGTGCCGCCCACGGGCGAGTGCAAGCCCTTCCAGGAAGTGTTGATCGAGCTGGCCGGACGTCTCGGGTTTCCCGACTTCGTGCGGCCCGACGGAACGCGCCGGTTCCGCGATTATCCGGATTTCATCGTCAACTACGAAACCGAGCCCGGCTCGGGAATCGGTTTCCTGTCGGGCTGGCGCGGCAAGGGCGGCGAGAAATTCATGCACGGGGAGCCCAACCCCCGCCAGTGGGAGATGTACGCGCGCAACAACTGCGTATACAAGCACGAGCTGCCGGCCTCCTACCGGTACATGCGCAACTGGAACAAGGGCTACCTCGAGTGGTCCCAGCGCAACCGGATCGCGCGCTATGCCGAACCGATCCTCGTCCACCTCTACTCGGAAGTCCTGCAGAAATTCAGGCTCGCGGCGCGCGGCAAGGGCATCTCGCGCAAGCCGCCGGCACACCTTGCCAAGCGCATCGAGACCTATTTCGATCCGCTGCCGTTCTATTACGAACCGCTCGAGGCGCAGCAGACCGACACGCTGGCATACCCGCTCAACGCGGTGACCCAGCGGCCCATGGCGATGTACCACTCGTGGGATTCCCAGAACGCCTGGTTGCGCCAGATACACAGCCATAACCATCTCTACGTCAACCCGGCACTCGCCCGCACGCACGGCGTCGAGGACGGCGGCTGGATGTGGGTCGAGTCGCAATGGGGCCGCGTGCGCTGCATGTGCCGCTACTCCGAAGCGGTGGAACCCGGCACCGTCTGGACCTGGAACGCCATCGGCAAGGCATCGGGCGCATGGGGCCTTGCGCCCGATGCCAACGAATCGCGCCAGGGGTTCCTGCTGAACCACCTCATCTCCGAGGAACTGCCGCTCGCGGGAAGCGCGGACCGGATCTCCAATTCCGATCCGGTCACCGGACAGGCGGCGTGGTACGACGTCCGGGTGCGCATCTATAAAGCCGACGCCGCCGAACAGACCTGGCCCCAGTTCGAGCCCGTGGCCGCCGCCCCCGGCACCGCGAGCCATCGGCCGCGCCGGCTGGCGTTTCGCGCGGGCAGCGGCAACGCGCGATGACTCAGCTTGCGCTGGTGATCGATTTGAACGTGTGCGTCGGCTGCGACGCCTGCGTCACGAGCTGCAAGCAATGGAACACATCGGGGGCTGCCGGTCCTCTGGCCGACTTCAACCCTTACGAAGCCGATCCCACCGGCACCTTCTTCAATCGCGTGCAGACCTTCGAGGTGGGAACGTTTCCGCGCACCGAGACGGTCCACTTTCCGAAATCCTGCCTGCATTGCGAGGACCCGCCCTGCGTGCCCGTATGTCCGACCGGCGCGAGCTACAAGCGCGCCGAGGACGGGATCGTGCTGGTGGACTACGACAAGTGCATCGGCTGCAAGTACTGCTCGTGGGCCTGTCCCTACGGTGCCCGCGAGCAGGACGAGCAGCGCAAGGTCATGACCAAGTGCACGCTGTGCGTGGACCGGATCTACGATACGGCGCTGCCCGAGCGCGAGCGCAGGCCCGCCTGCGTGCTCGCCTGCCCTACCAGCGCGCGACTGTTCGGCGATATCCACGACCCGGCCTCTGCGGTGTCCGAGGCCATCCGCGAGAGCGCCGGGTACGCGCTGATGCCCGAATGGGGCACGCACCCGGCCAATCACTACTTGCCGCGGCGCAAGACGGCACTGCGCATTCACGACGACGAACTGCAGCGCGCCGACAATCCGCTCAAGATCGACGGGTTGCTGCCCAAGCCGTCCAAGTCGGATCCGGCCCTGGATGACGTCACGTCCTGGTAGCCGGACAGATCATGCAGCCCGCATTCTCGGTCATCCTGCTCACGACGCTGATCGGCGTCGGCCAGGGGCTGTTTCTGGCGCTGTTTACGGCGCAGTCCTACGCGCTCTTCGATCTGCTCGTGATCGAAAACGGGCGCGCGTTCTACACCCAGGGCAGCCTGCTCGCGCTGCTGTTCCTTGGCGCCGGACTGCTGGCCTCTTTCTTCCATCTGGGACACCCGGAGCGGGGCTGGCGCGCGATCGCGCAGTGGCGCACCTCCTGGCTGTCGCGCGAAGTGATCGTCCTGCCCGCGTTCATGGGTACGGTCTTTCTCTATGGCGTCGCCCACCTGTCGGGCTGGAAGCCGGTACTTGCCATCCTTCCATCCGGAATTCCCGTCGATGCTTCGGTCGTCCTGGGCGTTATCGGCACCCTGCTCGCGTTCGCGCTTTTCCTCTGCACGGCGATGATCTACGCCTGCCTGCCCTTTCTTCGCGAATGGCACAGCCCGCTGACGGTCTTCAATTACATCGTGCTGGGCGGCGCATCGGGGTTTACGCTGGCGAGCGTGCTCGCCGCCCATGCCGCGCCGGAACTGACCCGGTTCTTCGTCGTGTGGGCCGTCATCATCACGCTGTTTGCGTGGATCGGGCGCAGCGCCTCGCTCATCCGAAACAGCCGCCTCAAACCCAAGTCGACATTGCAGACGGCCATCGGCGTGAAGCATCCGAAAATCGTCCAGAAATCCCAGGGCTTCACGGGCGGCTCGTTCAACACCCGCGAATTTTTTCACGGCAGGACGCACTCCTTGCTGCGATCGGTCAAGTGGTCATTCCTGTTCGGCGTATTTGTGATTCCAACCGGCCTGTTGGCGGCGGCAGCAGCGGATTCCGAGGTGTCGGGGCGCGTGCTTGCGGTGACCTTCGGAGTACAATATTTTGGACTCATGGCGGAGCGGTGGTTTTTCTTCGCCCAGGCCAGCCACCCTCAGAACCTTTACTACCAAGTGATCGCCTGAACGCATACACTTACATGGAGAGGGAAAATCATGCCACTCGTTAATCCCCACGGAGGCGGTGAACTTCAGCCCCTGATGCTGGAAGGCCCGGAGCTTGTTGCCGAAAGGAGGCGCGCGAGCACGCTTGCCGGCGTGCGGGTCAGTTCGCGCGAAAAAGGCGACATCATCATGCTCGGGATCGGCGGATTCACGCCCCTGGAAGGATTCATGACCCGCGCCGACTGGGAAGGCGTGTGCGACGGCATGAGAATGGCGAATGGCCTGTTCTGGCCAATTCCCATCACGCTATCGGTCAGCAAGGCGACGGCGGACGCGCTGCGGACCGGCGAGGACATCGCACTGCTGGATCCCGACAGCGGCGACACGCTGGCCATCATGACGGTCACTGAAGAGTACTCGATCGACAAGGCGCACGAATGCGCGACGGTGTTCAAGACCACCGACCCGGAACACCCGGGCGTGAAGATGGTGATGGAGCAAGGCGAGATCAGCCTCGCCGGGCCCATCAAGGTGCTATCGCTCGGCGGCTTCCCAGAGAAGTACGGGGCGCTTTTCATGACGCCCGCGCAGACGCGCGCGGCGTTCACCGAGC
>MEQZ01000233.1 GCA_001770425.1 Betaproteobacteria bacterium RIFCSPLOWO2_02_FULL_65_20
AAGCTATAAGAAGCTCGATCCCGGCCCTGGCGTACGATCGAAGGCGCCATGCGCATGCGTGTATTTACGTACGCGCAATAACATACCCGCGTGTCGCGGTCTCGGACATGCCGTCGCCCGGTGCCGCAAACCAGAGCCTGCGGATGGCTTGGCAAATGTCTCGAATACCGGGCGAACGCCGCTCGCCGGTCTTAACCTGCCTGCATTCTCGCCACGGCAGTGGAGAAGGAAGGTCGCGCGCTCATAGCATCAGACCGGGCATTGCCAAGTCCGCGAGCTTCTCCGCGGGCAATCCCTCCGGCGCGCAGCCTGCCCGGCTCTGCCCGCCTAGTTCTTCTTGGGGGCCTGTGCCTGCAATTGACCGGCAATGCACTTGCGGTGCTCGGCACGCGTGAGCTTGTCCTTGCACGCTTCCAGCGCGCTGGTGTGTGCCTCGCAGCGCTCCTTGTTGCGCGCCGTGCTGCAGTCGCGCGGCTTGGGCGGAGTGAACTTCGCGGTCGGCGCCGGCTGACGCATGCACTCGCGCCACTCGTCGTCGGTCTTGTCCTTGCACGCCTTGATATCCCGGTTGAGGGCTGCGCAACGCGCCTTGTCCTTCCACTTCGCGCAGTCCATGGGATAAACGCCCGGAACTTGCTCCACGGCCGCAGCGGCAGGCATTGCGGCGGCGGTGGTCGCAAATGTCGCAGCGATCACCCCGGCAAGCAGCACTGAGAGACAGGGTTTCATCGGCTTTCCTTCCACACACAGTCTACGGGGCGCTGCCGGCGCCGCATCGCGCTCTCCGGACCGGCGCAGCAAGCAAGATTCAATCTACGCCTGTGCTGCGGCGCCAGTTTGACTTTGGTCAAGTTTCGGCCGACTCGCGCTGTTCCGCCGCAACGACCATTGAGCGGCGTCGGATTCATCCGCGTGTTTCCTCCAGCGAAGTCTTGATGATACCTCCCGCGCGAGCGTGCGCCATGACGCCGCTGGGGCATGATGCCTAGGACGACGGCCCGCCCTTGCCGCCTGGCTTGGGAGCGGGCACGATCCAGAGGTGGATCGTCGCGTCGTCGGCGCTTACGCTGCGGTCCGGCTTCCACGCGTCGCCCATGTCGAACTTGTGCGACACGATGCGGCTCCCCGGCGCAAGCTCGGCAAGCAGCTTCGGCAGCAGGCGCTGATTGACCTCGGGCGACAGATACAGCGTCACCACGGTCGCATCCCTCAGGTCGGCCTGGAAAAAGTCACCGCGCACGAAGCGCACCCGCCTTTCCACATCCGCCCCGGACCGGCGTGCGTTTCTCCGGGCGAAGATGAGCGGCATCGGGTCGATGTCGATCCCGGTGGCGCGTGCGCCCCGACGCGCGGCCGCGATGACGATGCGCCCGTCGCCGCAGCCCAGGTCATACAGGACATCGCCCGCGCGTACGCCCGCGAGATCGAGCATCGCTTCCACCACCGGCTCGGCGGAGACCACGAATGGGACATCGGGAATGAGGGTGGGCGACTCGCCGGTGGTGCTGATGTAGGGCTCTGCGTGCTCGAGCAGCGCACAGCCCGCCAACGCAGTGACAAGCACCAGGCCGGCAACGCGGATGCGCGCGCCGTTCATTCCGGTTCCGGAGCGATCCGCAGGTAGGTCGCCGTGTGCGCGTTGCCCGCCTTCAGCGAGGACAGGAAATAATCGAACGGCAGGCCGTAGAGCCGCTTGAGCGCCCGCGAGCGCGTTTTCAGCTCGTCCCAGGCCAGGCGCGCCGGTCCGCCGCGAAACGCCAGCACGATCACGTTGACATCGTCCTCGGCCGAGAGCAGCAGCACCCGGCCACCGAAGCTCTTTTCGATGCGCCGGCACCAGGTGCCGCGCTTGGGATCGTCGGCCATGAAATTGGCGGACAGCACCCCGCCCTCGCGCAACGCGTCGTGCGCGGCGTCGTAGAAGGCCTGCGTGCACAGCTCGCTCGCGTGCGCCCCGTCCTCGAACCCGTCGAGCAGCAGCACGTCCGCGCTCACCGCGTGGCGCGGCACGTACTGCGCGCCGTCGCCCAGGACGATGCGCAGGCGCTCGTCCTCCGGCGGCAGGCCGAAATACCGGCGCGCCGCGGTCACCACGCCCGGATTGATCTCGACCACAGTGACCCGGGCATCGGCCATGCGCGCGCGCATGTAACGCGGGATCGACCCGGCGCCCAGCCCCACCATGAGCACGTCCTGCGGCTTGGGGCAAAAGAGCAGGAACGCCATCATCGCGCGCGTGTATTCGAGCTCCAGCGTGTCGGGCGCCGACAGGCGCATCGCGCTCTGGATGGCATCGCCGCCGATGTGCAGCCTGCGCACGCCGCGCTCCTCGCTCACCGCGATCGCGCCGCCCTTGGCCGCGGACCACTTTCTCACTCTGGCCATGCCCGCGCTTGCGCGCAGTCGCGCACCGGGTTCACAGGCGCGCCACTTCCACCAGGCAATCGTAGAAGGTCGCGCCCCCGCCCATGTCGGTCAGGGCCTGCGACGTGACTTCGTTGGCGTTGCGGCCATCCGGCGAGAGCTTCTTCCACCACACCGACAGCGCCACCACCACCCCCGGCCGCGCCCGCTCGGAAACCCGCGCGGCCGCCTCGAACTCGCCCCGCGCGTTGAATATCCGCACCAGGTTGCCTTCTTCAATTCCGCGCGCCGCGGCGTCATCGGGATGGATGTCCAGCTTCGGCTTTCCCTCCGAGTCGATCGCGAACGCAAGGTTGGCAAAGCTGGAGTTGAGGAAATTGCGCGCCGGCGGCGAAATCATCGCCAGCGGGTAGCGCCGCGCCAGGTCCGGCGCCGACTGCACCGATTCGCGTGGCGGCACCCAGGTGGGCAGCGGATCGAGCCCCGTTTTCTGCGCCGTCGCACTGAAAAATTCGCACTGGCCCGAGGGCGTCGGAAAGCCGCCCTCGGCAAAGGGCGCAAACAGCTGCGGTACGTTCACCCGCTTGAATCCGGTCTGCTTCAACTGCTCCCAGTCCATGCCCTGCATGCGGGGGTTTTTCGAGTCGATCGCCTGGCGGCAGATGTCCTCGTCGCTGTCGCGAAAGCACGGCTCGTCGAAACCCATGCGCGCGGCGATTCTGCGGAACACTTCCGAATTCGGCAGCGCCTCGCCCAGCGGCGCGATCGCCGGGTTGTTCGCCAGCACGTACAAGTGGCCGTAGCCCGTGTGGATGTCCCATTGCTCAAGTTGCGTGGTGGCTGGCAGCAGGATGTCGGCGTAGTCGGCAGTGTCGGTCTGAAAGATGTCGTGCACGACGCAGAACAGGTCCTCGCGCGAAAATCCAGCGATCACGCGGCGCGAATCCGGCGCCACCGTAACGGGATTGGAGTTGTACACGTACAGGGCGCGCACCGGGGGCTTCGCCTCGAGCAGCGCATCGCCGATCGCCGACATGTTGATGCAGCGCGGGCGCGGATTGGGGGAGGCCTGCAGCAGATCGGGCCGCTCCAGCGCCGCCGTGTTCATGTCCAGCCATCCGCCGGTGGAAAGCAGAATCCCGCCGGCCGGCTCGCGCCAGGCGCCGGTGAGCGCGGGCAGGCAGGTGATGGTCCTCACGGCGCTGGCGCCGCCCGCGTAACGCTGCATGCCATAGCTGAGCCGTATCGCCGCAGGGCGCGCCGAGGCGTAGTCGCGCGCGAGCCCGACGATGCGCTCGGCCGGAACGCCGGTGATCTTCGCGACCCTCTCCGGCGGATACTCTTTCACACGCCCGGCGAGCTGATCGAATCCCAGCGTGTGGCGCGCCACGTAGTCGCGGTCATGCCGGTTCTCGCCGATGATCACGTGCATCATCGCCAGCGCGAGCGCCGCGTCGGTCCCCGGCAGCGGCGCGATGTGGTCGGTGCATTTCTCCGCCGACAGGCTGCGGTAGGGATCGATGGCGACGATGCGGGCGCCGCGGCGCTTGGCCTCCTGCACGCGTGTCCACTGGTGCAGGTTCGACACGATGGGGTTGGTGCCCCAGATGAGGATGAGCTTTGCATCCTCGAAACGCTCCGGATCCATGCCGACCGAAGCGCCCAGGGTCAAGCGTATGCCCTCCTTGCCGGCCGAAGAACAGATTCCGCGCTCCAGCAGCGACGCGCCCAGGCGATGAAACAGGCGCTTGCCCATGGACTTCCACTGCACCAGGCCCATGGTGCCGGCGTAGTCGTAGGGCAGGATGGCGCCCGGCCCGTCGCCGGATGCCGAGATCTCCCGGAAGCGCGCGGCGATCGTATCGAGCGCCTCGTCCCAGGAGATGCGGGTGAAGCGCCCCTCGCCCTTGGCGCCGATGCGCTTCTGCGGATGCAGCAGGCGGTCGCCGCTGTAAGTGCGCTCCAGATAGCGCGACACCTTGTTGCACAGCGTGCCCTGGGTAAACGGGTGGTCCTTGGCACCTTCCACCTTCACTGCGACGCCGTCCTCGACCGTGACCTGCATCGCGCAGGTATCGGGGCAGTCGTGCGGGCAGGCCGCGCGCACCACGCGCCGGCCCGTATCGGTCCTGGCCGCCGCGATGCCCTCCGGATGATCGTTCATGGGTCTGCCTTGCGAAAGGGGCGATTCTACGCTTCCCGCCGCCGCCAGCAGCGGCAGCGGCGTCACGGGCCTGGAGGAAATGCGAGCCGCAGCGCCTGGCCGACGCGGTAAAGCGCGTGATTGGCCGCGGCAAGCGCCCCTCCCATGGTGATGAACCCGTGGATCATGCCCTCGAAGCACTCGTAGGTGACCGGCACGCCGCTCTCGCCGAGCCGCCGGGCATAGGCCGCGCCCTCGTCGCGCAACGGGTCGAAGCCCGCGGTGACAATGCAGGCCGGCGGCAGGCCGCGGTGATCCTCGGCGAGCAGCGGCGAGGCGCGCCAGTCCAGAGCCTGCGCCTGATCGCGCAGGTAGTTGCCCATGAACCAGAGGATGTCCTCGCGCTCCAGCAGATAGCCGTGCGCGAACTCGGCATGCGAGGGCAGCGCGCCGCGCATGTCCAGACCGGGATAGATGAGCACCTGCAGCGCGATCCGCGGGCCCTCGCCGCGCAGCGCGAGCGCGGTCCCGGCGGCCAGGTTGCCCCCGGCGCTGTCGCCTGCAACCGCGATGCGCGCCGCGTCCAGGCCCAGTCCGGCGGCATGCGTGGCGGTCCAGCGCACCGCGCCAACGCCGTCCTCGAACGCGGCCGGGAACGGGTGCTCCGGGGCCAGGCGGTAATCGACCGCGAGCACCGCGCAGCGCGAGAAGTTGGCGAGCGTGCGGCAGGCTCCGTCGTGGGTGTCCAGGTCCCCGATGGTGAACCCGCCACCGTGAAAATACACTACCACCGGAAGCGCGCCATCGTGCGCGCCGCGCGGCCGGTACAGCCGCAGCGCCACGGGCCCGGCGGGACCGGGGAACGACAGATCGCGGACCGCCGCCACCTCGGCCGCGGGAAGCGCAAGCGCGCGGCAGGTCTCGCGATACATGCGCCGCGCCTCGGCCGGCGACACGGTGTAGACGGGCGGATACCCGGCCTGCGCCGCGCGTTCGAGCAATGCGCGCACCTGCGGGTCGAGCGTCATGGTCGGCCGCCGCGCCGCTAGACCGCGACGGGGGCGCGGCGCCGGGCCATCAGCCACGCGAGCGCCAGCACAATCGCGAGCACAAACGGGATCGCCAGATAGTTCAGCATCTCCCAGCCGTTGCGGTTGAGCAGCATCCCCGAAACGGAGGACGAGGTGGCCATGACCAGAAAGATCGCCAGATCGTTGGCGCCCTGTGCCTTGGCCTGCTCCGACGGGCGGTAGGTCTGGGTGAGCAGCGCGGTTCCGCCCACATAGAGGAAATTCCATCCTATGCCGAGCAGCACCAGCGCGAACCAGAAGTGGGCGACGGAGACCCCCGCCAGCGCGATGCCGCTGCACACCAGCAGCAGCACCGCGCCCGCGAGCATCACCCGCGGCAGGCCGAAGCGCGTGATCAGCGACCCGGTGAAGAAGGACGGCGCGTACATCGCGATCACGTGCCACTGGATGACGAAAGCGGCCGCGCCATAGGGATGGCCGCAGATGCCCATCGCGAGCGACGTCGCGGTCATGAGCAGGTTCATCACCCCGTAGCCGAACGCCGCGCACAGCACCGCGACCACGAACGCCGGCTGCGAGGCGATTTTCCCGAGCGGCCGGCCCGGCTCGAGCCGCTCCCGCTTCGAGGGCGGCGGGATATCCAGCAGCTGCACCACGGCGAGAACCATGACCAGAAAGACCATCAGCGCCAGATACGCGCCCAGATACCGGGTCGCGAGCATGTCCACCGTGAGCTTGCTCACCTCCGGCCCGACGATGCCCCCGACCAGCCCGCCGGCCAGCACCAGCGAAATCGCCTTGCTCTTGAAATCGGCTGGCGCGGCGTCGGCGGCCGCGAAGCGGTAATACTGCGAAGACCCGTTGTAGACGCCGAACACCAGCGTCCCCAGGCACAGCAGCCAGAAATTCCCCTGCGCCACGGCGGTCGCGCAGATCGCCGCACCCAGCATCCCCGCGAATACGCCGACGGTGAACCCGCCGCGCCGGCCGATGCGCTTCATCAGCAGCGAGACCGGAAACGTGGCGATCGCCGCGCCGATCACCCAGCCGGTGACGGGCAGCGTGGCCAGCGCCTTGTTGGAGGCGAGCGCATAGCCCGCGAGCCCGTTGATCGCGATGACCGTGGCGTTGTTCGCCATCAGCAGGGCCTGCGCCGTGGCGAGCACGGCGACGTTCTTCCTTGCGGACTTCATGCTGGGGGAACCGGGCGTCACGGCAACCTTGGCGCTGCACAGATCGAGCCGCGATTATAGGGCCTGCGGCTGACCGGCACCCGAAACCGGCGCCGGCGCGACCCGGTGAATAAATGCGACGCGGGAGATTGACAAGGCGCGCCAACTGTCGCATCCTCACGTCGCACGCACTCGTACAGAGTGTGTGAAGTTCAGATCACGGACCCGAATCTCGAGAAGGGAGAATCAAGGATGGCGACCAAGAAGAAGGCAACGAAGAAAGTAAAGAAGGCTGCTGCGAAGCGCAAGCCGAATGCAGCTTTCATGAAACCGATGACCCCTAGCGCTGCGCTCGGCGCGGTGATCGGCGGCAATGCAATGCCCCGGACTGAAGTGACCAAGAAGATCTGGGCGTACATCAAGCGCAACAAACTGCAGGACTCCAAGAACCGACGCAACATCAACGCCGACGAAAAGCTGAAAGAAGTGTTCGGCGGCAAGAAGCAGGTGTCGATGTTCGAGATGACCAAACTGGTCAGCAAGCACCTGAAGTAAGACTCAACTTCCGCAGGTCACCTCTGCGGGTCGATTCGAAAGGCCGGGTATGGAAATGCCTGGCTTTTCTTTTTGGCGCGGCGAAAAGGGTGCGGTGCAGGCGGAACCGGCCGGGCTGGTTTAAGTATCCCTTCTCTCCCGATTTCGGCAAGTTGCAACTGCGCAACTTCCCGAAATCGGGAGATATGGGCAAACCCCCATGGCGTGACCGGCCATGGCGATACCGGCGTCTCGGGAGTGCTGGGCCCCGGCGGGGCGATCATCCTGCGAGCGCGCGCAGCACCGCCATCGCCGCCACCCCGGCGGCCACCGCGCCGATGATGGAGCGGTAGCGCGCGGCCACGGCTATCGCCGGCAGGATCGCCGCCAGCGCCGCGTTCGAGGACAGCGGAACCAGCCGCCCCCCTGCGAGGAACAGTTCGCCGGCGAGCAGCGCGCCCAGCACCGCGACCGGCACGTAGCCGAGCCAGACCTTCAGCCAGCGCGGCAGATCGATGCGCGCGAGCAGCACCAACGGCACCACCCTGGGCACGACGGTGACCAGCGCCGCGCCCAGCACGATCAGGAGGACGTCGGCGCGGATGTCCATAGCTCGAGCGCGGCGCCCAGCGACGCGCCCGCCACCGTGGCGATGATGATGTTCCAGTTTCCGGGCAGCGCGAGCGCGATGCCGACCGAGAGCGCGCTCGCCGCCAACGTCACCGCCAGCGCCCGCAGGCCGCTCGACTGTTCGGCGAACTGCAGCACCAGCAGCGCGGCGAACATGGCCGGCAGCGCAAAATCGAAGCCTAGCGCGCGGGTGTGCGCGACCAGCCCGCCCGCGAGCGCACCGGCCAGATTCGCCGCCGCCCAGCTCGCGTAGGCCGACAGATTGAGCCCCGCCATCCAGGCCGGCGAGCCTCCCTGCCCTCCTCCTTGCAGCCGGTTCAGCGCGATCACGAAGGTCTCGTCGGTGAGCTGAGCGCCGATGAGCGCGTTCTTCCACGCCGGAACCCGCGAGAAGAACGGCGCGAGCGCCGCCGAGAGCAGCAGGTGGCGCAGGTTCACGAACAGCACGGTCGCGATCACCGCCAGCGGCGGGCTGGCCGCGGCGATCATGCTCGCGGCCACGAACTGCGCCGAACCGGCGTAGAGCACCAGCGACATCAGCATCACCTCGGCCACCGACAGGCCCGAGGCGCGCTGCACCACGCCCGCGGCGAAGCCGATCGACAGATAGCCGAGCACCACCGGCAGCCCCGCACGGGCCCCCGAGGCGAAGCCCGGTTCAGCGTCAGAAGTCATGTAAATGTGCCGGTTCTTGTCTTTAACCAATCTCGCTGTTTTCCCCCGATGCGCTTTTGCAACGGGGGAAAACAGCGAGACCTATAACCCTTTATCTACCGCCACGCCGTCGAGAGCAGCCGGTCAATTGGCAGCCACCGCAACTGCCCCCTGCGCCGACAGCACCTCGAAATCCTCCGCAAAGCGCTCGATGCGCCGCACCGCGTAGGCGCGCTGCTCCGCCGAGAGCGTGCGGTCCAGGTCGACGATCAGATCGGTGAAGTCCGCCTCCCAGCGCGCGAGCGCCGCGTTGAGTTCGGGCGTGCGGTGGGCTGCCGGCCGCACGAACAGGTCGGTCAGCGGCGGCGCGAGCGCCCCGGGGCTGCGATGCCGGCGGATCAGGCTCACCGCCTCGCTCTGCCAGCGAGCGCGGTTGTCGAAGCGCATCGCGGTCGTTTTCGCGTGCGCCTTCACGAAGCGCTCGATGCGCGCCTCCTGCTGGTCGCTGAGCCCACCCGTCCAGTCGCTGAACCGGCCCAGCGTGCGCTTGAATTGCGCGCGGTGGCGCGCTTCCGCGTCATCAGTCAGGTATTCCTTCGCGTACTTGGCGTTGGCCTTTGCGAGCCGCTTCTCCAGTTCGGCGATCTGCGCCGGGGTCAGGGTCGCCAGGATGGGCGCGGCGTCCCCGATCGCCTTCGTAATCAACGCCGCGTAGCGCTCGCGCACGGCCTGCGCCGCCCAGGTCACGTCCTCGCGGCTGACCGCGTGCGCGCCCCGCTGCACCGCCGCCCGGAGCAGCCCCGCGTACAGCGGCAGCTCGGTCGAGCGGTGCCAGTCGTGGAATTGCTGGAGCCGCTTCCTGAACTGCCCAGTCTGCCCTTCGTCCAGGTCGAAATAGTCGTGCGCGGTGTAACGCACCAGCGGCTCGGCGTTGTTGTAGGTGACGCGGATCAGCGTGCAGCCCGGGAGCAGCACCATCAGCGCCAGGAACGCCGCGACCCGCGCCAGGCGCACGCTCACCAGTAATTCTCCACCGTGATCTGCCCGGGGCGGCGGCGGCGGTGCTTCTTCATGCCGCGCTCTCCCAGCGCCTGCACCGAATCGCGCACCATGTCCGGATTGCCGCAGATCATCACCTGCGAGGCCGCGGCAGACAGTTCCACTCCCGCTGCCGCCTCGAGCCTGCCGTCGAGTATCGCCTGCGGAATGCGCCCGGCGAGCGTTCCTGAAACTGACTCTCTGCTGACAAACACCACTGTCTCGAAGCGCCCCGCGTGCTCGCGCTTCAGGCGCTCGACCTGATCGCGGTAGGCGAGCTCGTCGGCATGCCGCACCGCCTCGACCAGCACGATCCGCTGATAGCGCCGCCACGCCGTCTCCGACTTCAGGATCGACAGGAACGGCGCGATGCCGGTGCCGGTTGCGAGCAGCCACAGGTTGTCGGCGTCCGGCACCTCGGAGAGCACCAGGAACCCGGCCGCGCCGGGGGACAGCCACACCGCGTCGCCGGCCTCCAGGCGCGCCAGGCGCCCGCTGAGCGGCCCCTCGGGCACGATCACGTAATAGAACTCGTAGGGCCGCTCCTCGGGCGCGTTCACGAACGAATAGGCGCGCGCGAACATGCGGCCTTCGTCGCCCTCGGGAAGCGCGAGCTTGGTGAACTGGCCGGGCTCGAAGCCGATCGGACCGGCATCGACCTGCAGCGACAGCAGCCGCGCGGTCCACCGGCGCTGCGCGACGACCTTGCCTTGAATGAATTTCTCCACGGATCACTGCACCAGGAAGGGCTCCAGATACAGCGATTCTACCGTCGCGCCCAGCATCACGACCGACCCGGCCCGCCGGTTGTGGCCGTCGTCGGAGAATTCGAAGCGGTAGCTGCGCCGCAGGACCAGGCGCCCTTCCTCGTCGCGCACGAAACGCGTGCGCACGCACTCCACGGTCTCGTCGAGAAACTGCAGGCCGTCGCGCTGGCACGCGGCGCCCGCCACGGCCAGCGCCCGCTCTCGCGCGCGCATCGAGTCGTACCACCACCAGGCAAGCGCCGCGATCGCCGCCAGCGCGAAAACTTCCCAGGAATCCCACATGGAAGGCTAGACGGGCACGGCTGCAAACAAGCAGCCCCGCGCTTTTGACTTTATATGATCTCTCGATTTTCGCCGGTTGCGCAGCAACCGGCGAAAATCGGGAGACCGATAAAAACCCAAATCCTTCACCGATGCCCGGACCACTTGCGCGTCTGCGAACTTGTACCGCGCCTAGTAGTAGCGCCGTGTGAGCCACTCGGCGACGAGCACGGGCTTGTCCTCGCCTTCGCGCTCGATCGTCACGGCCCAGGTGAGTTGCACGCCGCCCTTGATGTCCTCGATCTCGGCGAGCACGAAATGCGCGCGCACGCGCGAGCCCGCGGGCACCGGGCCGGTGAAGCGCACGCGGTTCAGGCCGTAGTTGACGCCCATGCGCGCGCCGCGCATCTCCACTGATTCGCCGAGGAAATATGACAAGAGCGACAGCGTGAGAAAGCCGTGCGCGATCGTAGTGCCGTAGACCGATTCCTTCTTCGCGCGCTCGATGTCGACGTGGATCCACTGGAAATCGCCCGCGGCCTGCGCGAAATCGTTGATCCGCGCCTGCGTGATCTCGAACCAGTCGCTGACCGCGACCTCCTGCCCCAGTTTGTCGCGGAAGGCGGGGATGCCTTCGATGATGACTCTGCCCATGGGCGCATTGTACCGAACGTCTTGCGCCCGCCCACCGGGAGGGCAGACAATGCGCTGCACCATGCCAGCGAAAATGTTCCTCGCCATCGGTGCCCTCGCCATGCTCGCCGCGGTCGCGCTGGGCGCGTTCGGCGCCCACGCGCTCAAGACCCGGATCACGCCCGACATGCTGGCCGTGTACCACACCGGGGTCGAGTACCACGCCTATCACGCGCTCGGCCTCCTCGCCGTGGGCCTAGCCGCGCAGCGCCTGCCCGACTCCGCGTGGATGCGCGCCTCGGGCTGGCTTATGCTTGCGGGGATCGTGCTGTTCTCCGGGAGCCTGTACCTGCTCGCCGTCACCGGCATGCGCGAATTCGGCGTCGTCACCCCCTTTGGCGGGGTCGCGTTCATGCTCGCGTGGGGCCTGTTCGCGGTGGCGGCGATCAAGAACCAGTAGCCGTCTAACGATTTCGCCTGATCCGACCGGCCGCGGGGCAGTTGACGCGAGTATAACCAGTGTTATACTTAGCACATGAAAACGGCAATCTCTATTCCCGATCGCGTCTTTCGTTCAGCCGAACAACTCGCTGCGCGCTTGGGGGTTTCTCGAAGTGAGCTTTACTCCAAGGCGCTTGCGGCACTTGTCGACAAGCACCAAGACGACTTGATAACTTCCCGCCTCAACGAGATCTATGGCCCAGGTCGAGAGGATTCATCACTCGATGCAGAGCTTGCCTTGCTTCAGCATCGCACACTCGCCCGGGGCAAGCGGTAGTGCGCCGCGGCGAGATTTGGTGGGGTTCTCTGCCGGAGCCCACCGGGTCTGGCCCTGGCTTCCGACGGCCGTTGCTGATCGTTTCAGCAAATAGCTTCAATGACAGCGGCATCAGTACGGTTGTTGCGGCCGTCATTACGTCG
>MEQZ01000234.1 GCA_001770425.1 Betaproteobacteria bacterium RIFCSPLOWO2_02_FULL_65_20
GTATGTCCGCCCGATGCGCAACAAGTGGGCGTCTTGCTCTACCGCTGGAACCCTGAGTTTCAACGACGAACTGCGTATGTCCGCCCGATGCGCAACAAGTGGGCGTCTTGCTCTACCGCTGGAACCCTGAGTTTCAACGACGAACTGCTGGGGATGGAGCGCGACCTGGGAGACTACGTTATCGTGCATGAACTTCTGCACTTCTCAGTGCCCAACCACGGCAAGCTTTGGAAAAGCCTGATGCGCGCACACCTTGGGGAGTATGAGAAACTCGAAGCAAGGATGAAACATGCCGCGCGCCAAAATAGATCGCGGCGGACGACACATGCCGCCGGCAGACGGGCGCGTTAGGGCGGGCGCGTAGCGCCACACAGGCCTATCGGGATTCTCGGCGAAGGTACACAGGAGATGTTGAACGCTCCGCAATGGAAGTTTCGCCACATGCATCCCGGCGAGATGAATATAGACCCGATCGAGGCGGAGTTCTTCTCTACCGAGGCTCTCGGAAGCCTCGCCGACGCATTTGTCCGCGAGGCCATTCAAAATTCCCTTGATGCCCGGATTCCAGGCGCATCGCTGAGGATTCGCATGCTCTTTCCGCCTACATCGGCGATGCTCAGGAGTGAGCGCAAGGCACAGTACATGGACGGTCTGGCGGACCACTTGAACGCGAGCCGCGCCACGCTGACCAAATTGCCTGCGCCGGACGAGCCGCTGGAATTCATGGTCGTAGAGGATTTCGGCACGCGCGGACTGCAGGGGAATCCGCGGCAGAGCGAGGACGAGGAAATCGACGCCACTGGGCCGCGAAACGACTTCTATTATTTCTGGAGGAACATCGGCCGGTCGCGCAAACAAGCGTCGGAACTGGGGCGCTGGGGACTGGGAAAGACGGTGTTCCCGGCCGCGTCGCGGATCAATTCGTTTTTCGCCATTACGACGCGGGCGGACGATCAGCGCCGCTTCGTGATGGGCCAGTCGGTGCTGAAGATCCACAAGAGCGGCGGCAGGCGATTCTATCCGTACGGCTATTACGGTGAGTTCCAAGGCGACTTCGCGGTACCGGTGGAGGCGCGCGCGCTGGTGGACCAGTTCTGTCGCGATTTTCAACTCGCGCGGGGCGATCGGCCTGGACTATCGGTCGTGGTGCCGTATCCGGATCCGGAACTGACGCCGGAGGCGATCATTCCGTCGATCGTGCGGCACTATTTCCTGCCGATCATCAGAGGCGATCTGGTCGTGGAGGTGGTGCACGACGGCAAGACCAGCACATTGGATGCCGATGCCTTGCCTAAGCTCCTGGAGCAGGTTACTTGGGACGACGCGCGGCGTCTGCGGCGCCTCGCTGAGCTGGCGAAGTGGGGCCTTACCCTTTCAGAAGGGGATTACGTCCGACTTGACCCTCCTCCCGAATCGACCGCACCCAGGTGGACTGATAGTTGCATGGACGCGGATGTCGCGGCCCGGCTGAGAGAGCGGCTGAATAGCGGTCACAGGATCGCGGTGACCGTGCCGGTATGGATAAAGCCCGCTTCGAGCAACGCCGTCTTATCCCAATTCGATGTCTACGTCGAGCGGGACGAGACACTTGAAAGTGCAGACGAGCACTTCGTTCGGGACGGGATCACGATTGCGGGGGTGCGAGCGTCGCTGCAGAAGGGCATCCGGGCGTTTGTTACGGTTCACGATCAGGCGTTGTCTCAAATGCTGGGTGATTCTGAGAATCCTGCGCACACGGAATGGCAGGAACGATCGCCGAAATTCAAGGATCGATACCGGCACGGGCCCTACACGCTTCGCTACGTGAAGAATGCGCCGCGGGAGATCGTGCGGATTCTGACTCGTCCGAAGGAGGGCCGTGATCTGACGTTGTTGCAGCATCTGTTTTCGCTGGATGTGCCGACGGAGGAGGCTGTCCTGGATCCCAAAAAGGGGCGCCAAGACAAGCCCGGCGAGGAAGCGCCGACCGATGCGGGACATGTGGAAACCGTGGGTAGGGATCGTTTCTTTCAACTGCAAAAGCTGCGTGGGGGATTCCGCCTCGCCGGCACCGGTAACGGTCGACCGGTGCCTCGGCATGCCGCGGTCTGGGTTGCCTATGAAACAAGAAGGGGAAATCCATTTAGCCAATATCAGCCGCCGGATTTCGAGGTAGATAAGCCGCCGATCGAGCTGGGCACCGACGGGGCCGAGGTCATAAGACGACAGGGGAACATCCTGGTGTTCAAAATTCACAGGCCGGATTTTCAGGTGATGGTAAAGGGCTTCGATGTCCACAGGGACGTCCGCGTCAAGGTGTTGGGCGTCGATGAGGAGACCGGAACGTGATCAGGCGGTTGAACTACACGGGTCGGAAGAAAATCGCCCGCTCGAATGTAACGGTCCGTCTGCTGCCTGCGGGCGGAGGGCATTATGCGTTTGAAATCGGCTTCGACCTGCGGGGATACGGTTTCCCTGACGACGCGACAGTGTTCGTCGAAGTGTACAACAGTGCGTCCTATATGCGGTTCGCTTTCGGCACTGTTGCCGAGCGCCGGGATCCCGGGGATGTGCGGCTGCTGGATATCACATCGAGACCGCTGCCGAAGTTCCGCCTCAAGGTTGTCGATCAAAGCGAACGCCACGGCTTGCTGCTCGGCGTGGCGGATAAGCTAATCCCGTTGCGGCCGAAAGAGGACATCGCGAACAAGCAATCGCTGTTACCGGTGGACTTTTGCGACTTGGGAGAGGTAATTTGGCGGCTCGATCTCAGTGACTGGCCGGTGTTGGAGCTGAACAACAATATCGATGCTATCGGCGAGGTCGCACGCTCGGGGGACTCGTTTCTCGCCCTGGTTTACCCGGAGGTCGTGCGCAGGATTCTGCACGAGATTCTCATTGAGCAGGACCTGGGAGATCCAGAGTTCGACGACAGCGAATGGACCAGTCTGTGGCTACGCTACGTCTGTTCCCTGCCGGGTGTGAGCGAACCACCCAGCGGTGCGTCCGAGGAGGCGCGGGCCCGCAGCGTCGACTGGATCGACGGCGCGGTGCAGGCGTTCTGCCGATCGAAGATGGCCCGGCGGCGATTCGAGAGTTCCATCGAAAAGGAGTCCGGCTGGTGGCGCAGCTGATTCGCGCCCTGAACAGCGCGGGGATCGAGCAATTTCGGGCGTACCTCGCCCGGTTGCGGGGCGGTATCGCGGCAGACCCGCCCCGCAGTCTGCTCGAGGACGCCAACTTCAGTGTCGAGCTGCCGGCGGACGTGGAGGTTGGAACTCAGCGGTTATCGAGCAGATTCGTGCTTGGAAATTATCTTTGCGAAGCACTCGATCGCCTGCGGCCCGAAGAGATAGAACGAAACATAGGTTTGTGGGCATGGATGTCGTTGTTTCTCTTCGATCAGGTATGTCCCGTTGCAAAGGAGGGAAGCCGGCGCCCGGGACAGGACTACCGCCACATTCCTGAATTCAGCTACAGGTACCGGTACCGGCACCTCTTGTATGGACCGTATCAGGTCTATCGACGGCATCGGGGATTCTCGATCCTGCTCCTGTCCGGTCCCATGCACTCGGAAAGCGCCATTTATCACGAGATTACGAGCCGGCAGGACTTGATTGCGAACAGAGGTGTTATCGAGGCGGCGATCGAACTTTACATGGACCGAAAGCGCCGTGGTCCAAGACAGGGTTCTCAACAGTCGCATGCAGCGCCGGGATCCATCAGGCGGTTTGTCCGCGTGCTGCAACAACTCGACGTGAACTACGATGTCTACGGAATGTCGGGAAAAGACATTGTCAGCCTCCTTCCAGGCGAGTTCGACGTCTGGTTGAATCGTGGGCAAACGACGCTGCGCTTTTGACAGGAACGGGTCTTGTTACCGTACCGGTCGTCGACGGGCGCCCCCGAGGCGAGGGACGGCAAGATGCGCGCAGCCGCGCACATCCGTAGGGCGCAGCTTCAGCGCGCCGCGGTACTGGTGGTACTCCATCGGGATAATTACAAACATTACATAAAGCATCGGCAGAACTGGAGCCGATATCCGGCACGATGGCGTGTTAAAACTGACAAATCTGGCAGTGCGAAGTGCCACGCTTAAGCCTGGTCCCAGGGTGGCCTGCGGCATCGCCCAGCCAGTCCGTGATGTGTTCGTCCTGTTGGGCGATAAGGACGGAAGGGCGCAGAATGTCTATTTTTGAGACGGGCCCGAGGCAATGAAGAAATCCTTTCCCCTGTCCCGGGTCTACACGCTGCTGGAACCGGGTCCGGTGGTGCTGGTCACCACCGCCCTCAAGGGGAGGGCGAACATCATGACCCTGTCCTGGCACACCATGATGGAGTTTGAGCCGCCGCTCGTGGGCTGCGTGATGAGCAACCGGAACTTCAGTCACGGCATGCTCAGGTCGAGCAGGGAATGCGTGATCAACATCCCGACCGTGAATCTGGCGGCCAAGGTGACCGGCTGCGGCAACACCTCGGGCCGGCGCGTGGACAAGTTCCAGTCCTTCGGGCTGACGGGCGTGCCCGCATCGCTCGTCGGGGCGCCGCTGATCGCCGAGAGCTACGTGAATCTCGGATGCCGCGTCGTCGATACCAAGCTGGTGACCCGGTACAACTTCTTCATCCTCGATGTGCTCAAGGCCTGGATCGATCCCGCGCGCAAGCGCCCGCGGACCATCCATCACATGGGCCGCGGCGCCTTCATGATCTCCGGCAGGACGATCAAGCTTCCGTCCAGGATGAAGTAGCCACGCTCCGAGATGGCGGGGCCGAGCGCCGGAAATCTCAAACCGGGCTTTCCCGGACTCAAAAGACCGGCGCGGACGAACGGGTCTCTACGTAACTTGCGTATATACGTAGGTTACGTATAATAAGTCCATGAAGGCCGTTTTCGTCGAACTGCCGGCGTTCGAGCGTCATCGGTCGATCTATCTTGACGCTGCCGCTTTTCTCGCGCTTCAGAATCTGCTGATGAAGCATCCCGAGGCGGGGGACCCGATCCAGGACGCCGGAGGGCTGCGCAGGCTGCGGTTCGCCGACGCGCGGCGCGGCAAAGGCAAACGCGGCGGGTTGCGGGTGATCTACTACTGGTGGGTCCCGGGCCTCCAGTTCTGGCTCTTCACCGTTTACGATAAGGACGAGATGGCTGATCTGACGCGGCAGCAGCGCAAGGCGCTCAAGACAATGATCAAGGCGGAATTGGAAGCAAGGAGAAACGTATGAAGACGATCGTCAAGGCGGCACCGAAGCGCGCCGCCCGGCGCGACCTGTTCGGCGAGTTGAGCGAAGGCGTAGCCGCACTCGCCGAGGCGCGGCAGGGCAAGCGGACCCTGCGCACGCATGCGCTCGAGTACAAGGCGGCGCCGAAAGTCACGCCCAGGGAACTGATACGCGTGCGTGAAAGCCTCAATCTCTCTCGCGCCCTGTTTGCCGTGTATCTTCGGACCAATGTTCGCACGCTCGAGAACTGGGAGCAGGGTCGTGCCAGGCCCAATGCGCAGGCCGCACTGCTGATCAACCTCGTCAAGCGGTATCCGGATACGGTTCAGCGGCTTGCCGCGATCTGATCCATTCTGACGGCCATGCCGTTCGGCGAATCCATCCTCGAGCAAGCCGCCTTGGCATGGCTGGAGGTTTTCGGCTTGTCCATCAGGCACGGTCTGGACGATGGCGTGAACAGGGCGGCTGACAACCGCATGACGCAGAACTCGCGGTCCGCTGCCGACATATGAACAAGTGTTTCCTCCGGCTCCCCCTAACGGCGTTGGTCGCGCTGCTGCTGTCGGCCCTGCAACTGGGCTGCGCGCAACCGGCGGTCGCGCCGGGCGGCGACCCGAACTTGTCGCATCCGAACGAGATCGTCACGGTCGCGGCCGGCGACCACACCGTCTCCGGACTGGTGACCCAGCTTCGCGACATCAAGGCATTCAAATACGGCATCGCGCTATTTCCGGGCCATCCGGGAATCATGCGGCTGCGCGAGGAGGGCGGGCAGCCGCGTTTCGATCTCGGCGGCAATTTCCTGGTGCGCTCGCGAAGACACTGGCTGGACGGCGAGACGCTGGTCGTGGTCGTGGACGCGCCTTCGGACCAGTGGGCGACGTTCAACCAGCAGTTTCGGGCTACCCCGCGCTACGGCGCGGACGTCGCGGCGCTGCTCGGTGACATCTCGCGCCGCTACGGCGTGCGGGACTGGACCTTCGTCGGCACCAGCGAAGGCTCGATCAGCGCGTTTCATGCGGCGCGCATGAACCCCGCGCTCGCGCGGCGCGTGATTCTCTCGGCCTCGGTGTTTGCGGCGTCGCGGTACGGCCCGGGCCTGTCCGGCATCGCGTGGCGCGACCTGTCGGCGCCGCTGCTCTGGGTGCACCACGAGAACGATCCCTGCGCGTATACGTCCTACCGCGACGCGCAGCGATTTGCGCAGGACAGCCGCAGCCCCCTGGTCACGGTCCGAGGGGGCGGACCCGAGCGCGGCGGCGCCTGCCAGGCCTACACTGCGCACGGCTTCGTCGGCGTGGAGAGCGAGACGGTGGCCGCGATGCGCGCCTGGGTGAAGACGGGGGCGACGCCGCCCGATGTCGCCGGGAAATGACTCGCGGCTCAGGTGCAGCCATGGGTGCGGAGATCGAGGTTCACAACGTGATCACGCTCGGCGGCCGCGGGGCGGTGCTCATCGGCTTCGTGCGGGCCGGCGCTGCGCGCGCCGGTCAGGTGACCGTGCCCATCGCGCTCGGCGATGCAGCGGAGCGGCGCCTGGAAGTGAGCGCGGTGGAGCGCCTGTCCTCGATGGAGGCGGGCGGTCCCCCGGTCGGCCTGGTGTTCCGCAATCCTCCGCACCGCGACGAGCTGCGGCGCAGGTTCCCCGCGGGCAGCATCCTGGTGCTCGAGGAGCCGGGCGCATCCTGAGTGCGCACCGCCCTGCACCGAATACGCCGAATTCCTCGGCAGTAACATCGAGGCGCTGAAGCCGCATTTCGCCAGGGTCGTGGTTGTGCACCTGCGCACCTCGCTGCGGGGTTCGACGCCGGCGTTCAAGATCCGCGGCGCAGGGCGGGGTGCCAAGCCGGCCGATATGCTACTTTCACGGCCATATCGTGTCTCCGACCCATCGCATCGATCCCGGCAGGCTGCTGAAGTTTCGGCAGGCGCTGACTCGCGTCACGAGAGTGCTGGATGACATCGTCGCCGTTCGGGGCCGGTACGAGCCCGGGCGCTACGGGCCGCGGCTCGCCTTCG
Source organism: Betaproteobacteria bacterium RIFCSPLOWO2_02_FULL_65_20 (assembly GCA_001770425.1). Taxonomy (GTDB): domain Bacteria; phylum Pseudomonadota; class Gammaproteobacteria; order Burkholderiales; family SG8-39; genus JACQTO01. The sequence continues at coordinate 7,219 of MEQZ01000234.1, forward strand.
CGCTGGCGCTCTCCCTCCTGATCCACGCCTTCGTACTGTCTCTGCGGTTCGGGATCGCGGGATTCGGCCTGCCAGGCGTAGCGTTGCCGTGGGCCGAGCGGCGCGCGTTCAGTTCGGATCTGAGCGTGCGGATCGCGCAGGCACCGCGCGCTCCGGCACCGGCCGCTGCGCCGGCAAAGACTGAAACGCGGCGCAGGTCCGCGGCAGTCGAGCCGATGGTCGCCAAGCCGACCCCTCCGCGGACGTTCGTCGCCCGGACGCCGGCGAAACCCAAACGCGCGAAACGCCGGCCGCCGCACACCAAGGCCCCGCCGGTGGCGCGCGCAGCGCCGAGGCCAGTGCCCGCCAAGTCCCCGCCCAGACCGCCAGCGAGGAAGCCGAGCGCTCAGCCGGAATTCATAGCCCAGGCGGAGCCTCAACAGGAAACCTTTTCGGTGCCGCCGTCGATGCCGGACGCTCCGGAGCGGACACCAGCGGTCGCGGCGAAGCCGGTCGAGCCGGCGCCTGTGGTGAACAAACCTGCCGCGCCCGCGCGCAGTCAGATCGAGGTAGATCAGGAAGCCGACCAGCGCGCCAGGGAAGAGGAGGCGGCGAGGCTGGAGCAGGCGAGGCTGCAGGAAGAAGCGATACGTCAGGAAGAATCGAGGCTCGAGGAAGAAGCAAGGCAACGGGAACAAGCGGGAGCGGCACGCGAGGCGCTGGAACTCGAGGCACTGCGGCAGGCCGAGGAAGCGGCGAGGCAGGAGGCGGCCGCACTCGAGCGTCAGCGCGCGCTGGAACTGGAGGCGAAAAGGCAGCAGGAAGAAACAGCGCGCGAGCAGGCGGCGGCGCTTGAGCGCCAGCGTACGCTGGAACTGGAAGCGAAACGGCAGGCGGAAGCGAAGCTGCAGGAAGAAGCGGCGCGCCAGCAGACCGCGGCAATCGAGCGTCAGCGGGCACTGGAACTGGAAGCGAAGCGGCAGGATGACGCGAGGGCCAAACTGGCGCTGGAACTCGAAGCGCTGAGACAGGCCGAGGAAGCCGCGAGGCAGGCCGCCGCGCTCGCTCGCGAGCGGGAACTGGAGACGAAAAGGCAGGCAGGGGAACTCGCCGCGCGGGAGCGCGCTGCGGCGCTGGCTGCGGCCGAGCCCGGCAGGTCGGCGGTCGGCACGATCGGCCCCGCAGCGATTTCCGGCAGCGATCTGGCTGCGAAAGCGCTCTCCCAGTTGCGAACGCCCGGCGCATTGCGCGCCGAGCCGCAGAGCCCGCATCCGTCTTCTCAGGTTCCCCCATTGCCCCGATCCGCGGGCGCGGAAAATCCGCGCCGGCGCCAGGCGCCCGGCGGCGTCGAACGCGATATTGGGCTGCGGATGTACGTCGAGAGCTGGCGCTGGAAGATCGAGCGCAACGGCAATCTGAACTATCCGTCTGGAGCAAGAACACGGGCTGCGGAGAACCCGGTGGTCAGCGTCGCCGTCCGGCGCGACGGCAGCGTCGAGGAAGTCATCATTCAGCGCTCGAGCGGGCAGCGCGACCTCGACCAAGCGGTGCGGCGCATCGTGCAGCTCAACGCGCCCTACAGCGTCTTCCCACCCGACCTGGCGCGCGCGTACGACGTGATCGAGATCCGGCGCGTGTGGGTCTTCGGCAGCACGCTGAGGATCGTGGAAGAACTGAACTGAGCGCCGCGTGCAGGGCTGTGGCGTCCGCCCGGCTTTTCAGAATTGCCGCTTGCCAACGCCTTGTTGCGAAAAATACCTTAGGCTTCAGCCTTCCCACTGCGAGCAAACATCAATGCCGAGCACGTTCATTGCAACACTGGTTCTATCCATGTCGTTCGGGTTGGCATTCGGAGCCGGCGCGCGCGCTCCCAGGCTGCCGACGGCGGCTGGCATCGACCTGCAGTACATCGACAAGGCCATCCGGCCGCAGGACGATTTCTTCCGCTACGTCAACGGCAGGTGGCTCGCCAGCGCCGAGATCCCCGCCGACCGGGCGCGCTACGGGTCCTTTGACCGATTGAACGAACTCACCGAGGGGCAGTTGCGCGCGATCGTCGATGATCTCGCCGCTGCCAAGGAACTTCCGGCCGGATCGGTGGCGCGCAAGATCGCCGATCTCTACAACAGCTTCATGGACTCGACGGCGGCCGAAAAACTCGGATTGAAGCCACTGCAAGAAGACTTCGCGCTTATCGATGCTCTGGCCGACAAGCGCGGCATCCCGGCCCTGATGGCACATCTGACGACGCGCGGAGTCGATGTGCCGATTCAACCGCTCATCAACCAGGACGCCCGCGATTCGGCCCGCTACGCGGTCTATCTCGCCCAGGGGGGACTCGGACTGCCCGACCGGGACTACTACCTGCCGGATGACGACGCGAAGCTCAGGGGCATCCGCGACGAATACGTGAAACACGTCGCAAAGATGCTGGCGATGGCGGGCGAGAAAGACGCGGACCGTGCCGCACAAGCCGTCCTCCGCCTGGAAACCGGGCTCGCCCGGGTGCAGTGGACCAAAGTCGAGAACCGCAACCCGGTCAAGACCTACAACAAGGTGGAGGTCGCCAAGCTGGCGGGCCTGGCGGCAGGCTATGACTGGAAGCGATATTTCAACGCCGGCGAGTTCGGCGAACGGCTGGCGTACGTGATCGTGCGCCAGCCGAGCTTCGTCCAGGGCTTCGGCAAACTCCTCGAAGACACGCCGCTGCCTGCCTTGAAATCCTACTTCAAGTGGCATCTGCTGAGGGCCTACGCCCCCTATCTCGGTGAGCGTTTTGTCGACGCGGACTTCGCTTTCTCGGGGGCAACCCTGCGCGGCATTGCGGAGAACCGTCCGCGCTGGAAACGCGGCGTCGAACTGGTGGAACGATCGCTGGGCGAGGGTCTGGGCCAGTTGTACGTGGCGAAGCATTTTCCGCCGCAGCACAAGGACCGCATGCAGGCGTTGGTGGCCAACCTGATCCGGGCCTACCGGCAGAGCATCGAAACCCTGGACTGGATGAGCCCGGCAACGAAGCGGGAAGCGCTCACCAAGCTCTCCAAGTTCACGCCGAAGATCGGCTACCCGGACAAATGGCGCGACTATGCCAGGCTGGAAGTGGAGCGGAATGACCTGGCCGGCAACGTGATGCGCGCCCGCCGTTTCGAGTACGACCGGCAGAAGGCCAAGCTCGGCAGACCGATCGATCGCGGTGAGTGGGGAATGACGCCGCAGACGGTCAACGCTTACTACAATCCGCGGATGAATGAGATTGTCTTTCCCGCCGCTATTCTCCAGCCGCCGTTCTTCAACCCGGCTGCCGACGATGCGGTCAATTACGGCGGCATAGGCGCAGTGATCGGTCACGAGATCAGCCACGGCTTCGACGATCATGGCAGCCAATACGACGGCGAGGGCAACCTGCGCGACTGGTGGACCCGCGAAGACCACGAGAAATTCGGCCTGCGCACCCGGGCATTGGTCGCCCAGTACGACGCTTACAGCCCCTTGCCCGGCTACCGCATAAACGGCGAACTGACGCTGGGCGAAAACATCGCGGACAATTCGGGGCTGGCCATCGCCCACAAGGCCTACCGGATTTCCCTCGGAGGACGCGAGGCACCGGTCATCGAAGGATACACCGGCGATCAGCGCCTGTTCATGGGCTGGGCACAGGTCTGGCGCGGCAAATCGCGGGAAGCGGAGACGATACGGCGGATCAAGACCGATCCCCATTCCCCGTCGATGTTCCGCGGCAACGGTGCGCTGACGAATCAGCCGGCTTTCTATGCGAGCTTCGGCGTCAAGGAGGGGGACAAGATGTTCGTGGCCCCCGACAAGCGCGTCATCATCTGGTGAGTTTCTTCTGCTGGCAACTGTGCAGACAAAGCGACGAGCAGTTCGGTTAGCGACTGTTTGCAAGAACTCGCTTACGCGGACAACCTGACTCAGCGAGACAAACCGTGATCCTCGGCCAGGCACTGTTGGCGATATTGGGTATCCTGCATGCCGTAGCGGCCTATTTCTATTTCAGCAAGGAACGCCACGCCGCGCGTTGGTCTACAGCCTGGCTCGTACTTACCGCGCTCGCGCTGTGGCAGCTGCCGGTGCGTCCGCTGGCGTCGGCGCTGACCTTCGGCGCGGTCATCGCGGCGTGGACCTGGTGGTGGGGATCGATACCAGCCTTGGCCGCGCGCAACTGGGTACCGGAGGATGCGCGTCAGGCCACGGCCACCCTCGCCGGCGCGCATCTGATCGTCCATAATCTGCGCAATTTCACATGGCACGCGGCACGCGATTTCGTGCCCTGCTGGGAACAACGCAGCTACGATCTGGCGAACCTCATCGCGGTCGATCTGTTCGTCTGCACCTGGGGTGATCCTCGGATCGCGCATCTTATTGTCAGCTTCGTGTTCAGCGACACCGTACCGCTCGCGTTCTCGATCGAGACGCGGCGCGAGACTAGCGAGAAATGGTCGATCCTCGCCGGCTTAATGAAAGCCTATGAACTGGTTATGATCGCTGCTGACGAACGCGACGTCATTCGCGTACGCACCAATGTCCGCCATGAGCGCGTGCGACGCTATCGCGTCCTGTCGACGCCGACGATGCGCCAGCGCATGCTCATACGCTACATCGAAGAACTGAACGAGGTGGCAGCGCACCCGCGTTTCTACAACACCCTCTATCGCAACTGCACCACCGAGGTCGTGCGTCTGCTGCGCGAGACGGGGCTCCCGGTTCCACTCGACTGGCGCCTTCTGGTGTCGGGTTATGTGCCGGAATATCTGTATCAGTACCGCCTGATTGCGACCGACCAACCGTTTGCGCAGGTCCAGCCCGCGGCCGACATTGGCGCCCTGGCGCGTGCCGCCGATGCCGATCCGGCATTCTCCAGACTTATTCGAGGTGAGCGTGGCGCAACATGAATGCGGTGCCAGGCTGCGCACCTTTGCGCATCGCGACCTGCAACATCCACAAGGGTTTTCCCCAAATTCAATCGCCGCATGATGATGCATCAACGCATACCGGTTGATCGAATGACGGCTTTGGAGCAGGAGCGCGGGTGACCGCTCTCGGCCCTGAGCCATTCGCCGAGGGGCCAAGGCAACCGATTCTGCCGAACAACCCATTTTGAAGCCGACGTACGGGTTCGGCTTGATAAATCGACGTCATATGACGGTCAGTGATCGTCGATCGCCGCTCGGTTGATGGTTCGAGGGCCCGCTGCTCAAAGATCCCTGTTCAGGAGCTAACCAGAATAGGTCGCGCTCAGACTTGCAGGATGAACATCGACAGCGACGCAAGGCCGGCGAGACTTTGTACGGCGTGCAGCTTGGTCAGCCTCCTTAATACGCCGGATGCCGTATCCGGGTCGGCCATCAGATCAGCCTGGGAAAGGCGGCGTGTTTCGGGAAGAATCACCGCCAGCTGAAACAGCACGGCTAAACCGAGAACAAGTCCGCCGGCAAGCCACAACGCAGCGTTCCCCGTGACCCCTGCTGCTATCCCAGCCAGCCCGCCCGCAGCGGCAAAAAAAGTCTGGAAGTACGTGGGACGGGGCTGCACCAGCAGAATGTAGGTGCCGGTCAGCTCCGCGCCGCCGTCGATAATCGCAGGCTGTTCCACGAGACTGACATACGTTGCGGCCCCCGCGAAAAGCGCGCCGCACAGCAAGGCGATGTTCTGGGAAACGAACTGGATCAGCAGAAATGTCGATTGCATTTGGAGTGCCTGCTAGGAGCGATGCACGCGCAATGATACCAATCTAATTTGGATTTATTGGGTTACCGTCTGGCCGAACCGAGCCAGTCAGGGCGGGGTAGTCTGTTTCTGACGGTTCGGCGGCAGTCTGGCCTCGCCGCTCTTGCCGCCAGGCTGGTAGCCGTGAGTTTCTACCGGCAGGTAGGCACCGGAAGTGTACCGCCGCCTCGACTGGTCTTGAGCCGAACCGCCGGAATGTGGCCTAAACTACAGCTATTCATTTCTAACCGCGGGGCACCATGATCGCCGACTGGATCGATTTCGCATTGATCACCATCGGGGGCGCGACTGCCTTCGTGTGTCTGTTCGATGGCACACGGCGCATTGGCGCCTACGGGATGAACGGCAGGGCGGGACTCATGGCGGGTTTGGCGGTTGCTTTCTACGTTGTCCACGGTTCTTTTGCGTACTGGAAGTACCTTGACCTGACGGATACGTTGAGCATGCGCCAGCATCGGCCCGCCTCAGCGCAAACGGCCAGGGGCTCGGCCAAAGACCTGTCCCCCGAGAGGAAGGAGTCCGAAAATGTCGCCCGGGCGCGCCGCGTGTTCTGGGAGTCGGGAAGCTTGGAACCCTATCTCGATCGCCTCAATGAGAAGAAGTTGTTTCATCCGAGCCAGGGGGACATCAGAAGACGCGAGTTCTTGGTCGCCAATCAGGCGCAACTGGAGTATGCAGCCCGCGAAAGTTTCACTGAAGCCCTGCTGTGGCTGGTAACCGGTCTGCTTGCCGTGCTGTTCGGATACGGCTTCTCGCGCGAGAAAATTCCTGTACCGGCCAGCCCCGCGGCCGCAGGGGACGCCCCCGGGAGCTAGCCGCGCCCTGCTGCGTGAACGCCGGGCCGGCCGTCGTTCGCCGCAGGCCTGTTGAAAAAGGAACCATCATGACGGACGGTCGCACCGGCGCCGCGACAAAGAAGCTGCTCATCTCGTTCAATCCGAACCCGCGCGTCCTGCCGCTGGTCGATGGCGGCGTGAAACCGGAGGGCGTGGACCTCGAATGGGACACCGGCGAGATCGGCGCCGCGTTCCTGCGAGCCCTCACGAAGAACGACTTCGACATGTTCGAGTTCTCGATTTCGCACTACATCGCCACTCGCGATCATCCTAATCCCGCCTACGCCGGCTGGATTGCTGTACCGGTGTTCTCCTCGAAGCCGGTGTTCCTGTATCGCAACCTGTTTGTGCGCGAGGCGGCCGGCATCAAGAGCCTTGCCGGCCTGCGCGGCAAGCGCTTGGGGATCCCCGACTTCAGCATGACCGCCGGCATCTGGATTCGGATCATGCTCAAAGCGCTCTACGGGATTCATCCACGGGAAATCACCTGGATCAACACCCGCCCGGCCAGGCTCCGTCACGATCATGCGATGGGATTCGATCACAGCACGGAGACCGGCATAAAAGTGATCAATATCGACGAGGGCACCACTGCGCAGCAGATGCTGGAGCGTGGCGAGCTCGACGCGGCGGTCGGTGCGCCGGAAGTGGAAGTCGGTGCGGCGCCCGGCATTCGCCATTTCCCTCGCGAGCAATGGGTCGAAGTCCTGGCGGCGGTGCAGCGCGCGATCGGCATCACGCCGGTCAATCACACGCTGATCGTCCAGAAGCGTCTGCTCGCCGACCGCCCCGATCTCGCGACGCGCATGCTGCAGGCATTCGAGCGCGCGAAGTTCGAGGCCTATCGGCGCAGCCCCGCCGCGCGCGCGATCCTTCCGGAATACGACCTCGACGCGCAGCGTCGCGCGTTCGGTGACGATCCATACCCGTACGGTCTCGAGGCGAATCGGCAGGTACTCGAGCTCGTCGCCGAGCAGCTCGAAATCGACGGCGTCATCCGCAAGCGGCCGGACATCGACGGCTTGGTGGCCGAGTCGGTGCGGGGTAGTTGAGTTTCCGGGAGACCGATGTACGGCAAAGCGAGGCTACTCGTCAGTTCGCAGCTACCGGACGTATGCCGATGGTCTTGAAGACCTTTGCCGCGTTCGCGCCATCCGCCTTGAGGAACGTGCTGAATTGCTCGGCCGAGCCGCCTATGGCCTCCAGGGTCGTCTTGCGGAAGAACTCCTGCACGCTCGGCACCCGCATGGCCTTGTCGAACTCGCTGTTCAGCCGGTCGACGATCGGTTTTGGCGTCTTCGCCGGAGCAAATAATCCGAAATAACTCAGTATTCCCGTGCTGGCCCCCTCCTCGGCAAGAGCGGGGACATCGGGCAACTGCGGCGAACGCCGATCGCCGATGATGGCGATCGCCTTGAGCTTGCCGGCTCTGATCATGGGCATACTGAACCCGACCGCCAGTTGCGTTATCTGAATTTCCCCTGAAATGACCGCCGGAATGGTCTGGGTTCCGCCCTTGTACGGCACCGCGGTGATGTTGACCCCCATCTGGTGATTGATCCAGCGAAGGTGGATGTCCGGAGCTGTGGCATGACCCCACGTTCCCCAGTTGATCGAACCGGGTTTGGCCTTCGACAGGGCGATCATTTCCTTGAACGAATTGAACGGCGCGTTCGCGTTCGCGACCAGCATGCTGCTGATCCCGGCGAGGTGGATGATCGGAGCAAAGTCAGTGTGGGGATCGTACGGAAGGTTCGAGAACACGAGATCGCTGTACGTGTTGGTGTTCAAGCAGATCGTGTATCCGTCCGGCGCGGCCTTGGCGCAGGCCAGGTTGCCTATGATGAAGCTTCCGCCCGGCCGGTTCTCGATGATGAGTTGCTGGCCGATCGACTTGCTAACCTCTTGTCCGAGGGTTCGCGCCGTCGAGTCCATGACGGCACCAGCTGGAAAGGGAACGATGATGCGGATCGGTTGCACCGGATAGGTTTCGCCGGATTGTGCCGTCGCTTGGGCAGCGAATAGCACCAACACCGCAGTCAATAGAACTGCTGCCAAGCGATGTATGCTCTTCGTCACGGTTTCCTCCGTATGGTAGGCATAATCGATCAAGTCCTTCATCTTCCGATTTCTCGATCCCGCAATGCATATTGCTGCGGGTTCCAGCGCCAACACTGCAAGCTTATACTACGAATTGAAAGTTCGTGACTCCGTGACCCTGATCACAACCGCGGATTCACATGGTCATTGGAGTGCCGCCACGCGAATCGGGGTCCCCGCTGAATGGACGGTGGCCCCGTTAGTTGCACGGCAGGATAGTTTAGTCCCTTGCGACTCAAGTGTTGACAGATCCGGCGAAGATTTTGGGTTTATATTGGTCTCCCGATCTTGGGAAGTTAGAAGTTCCAACTTCCCAAGATCGGGAGATTATGAAGAGCAAAATCGAGCAGGCCGGTTCCGGCTCTGCCGGCTTAGGGAGGAGGAAGTCGAACCATGGCTAATATCGGCGTGCTGACAAAGGAAGACGAAATCGCCGTCTTGATCGAAGGAACGCACAACGTCAAACGGCTGGTGGGGCTGGGTGCCGAGGAAAGCCTACTAAGAGAAACTTTGGGCAAGGTCAAGAATTTGAGTGACTGGTGCCCGGAATTCATAAGAGTTGCCGAGAAATACGAAAAGCTGGCCGAAGCGGCCAAAGTGGAATATGCAAGAATCTTCTACTACATGACTGCTGCCGTTTATTATCACATCGGAGAACTGTTCATATTCAACCCCAACGATGAGAAGGAACGGGCACATTCAGCCATGGTCAAGGCTTACGCAAGAGCGAGAACGCATTTCGCCTATCCTACGGAGGACGTGTCGATTCCGTTTTCGGACAGCAATCTAAAGGGGTATTTTCGTTACCCCAGAGGTATCAAGAAAGCGCCATGTGTAATCTTGGTGCGCGGTGTCGACGCCTCCAGGGAAATTGAACTGCATATCTTGTCCAACGCTCTATTGGAACAGGGAATATTTACTCTGGCGGTCGACTTGCCTGGTCAAGGCGATACGAGGTTTCGGGGTATGAAGATGACCCCGGATTTCGAGAAACCCGTAGGCGCCGTCGTAGACTATCTTCTTGACAGAAAAGACGTGGATGTCGATCGCATAGGTATTTGGGGGATGAGCTTCGGGGGATTCATCGCACCAAGAGCTGCCGCCCTGGAGAAAAGGATAAAGGCTTGTGTCTCGCTCAGCGGATTTTTCGGTCTGGACGAGTTCGATTTCCCTTTATCGGCAAAATTGCACTGCTTGAACAATATGAAAGTCGCCGATGAAGCGGAGTGGGCACAAAGAAGAAAGGAATACACGCTCAAGAACGTAATGCGCAATTTTTCCTGCCCGCTTCTTGTTGTAAGCGGTACGGCGGAGAAGGTTATTCCGCTGGCCCAGTCGGTCAAGATCTTTGATCAAGCCCCGGAGCCCAAAGACATGAAGATATACGACGGATTTGGGCACTGCGTCTATTATGAAGAGCCGGCGGTGTTGCCCTACATAGCGAAGTGGATGAGGAAACATCTCGAATAAATTGGGCGCAAGTGGCGTCTGAGCAGTGTGCGCCGGCAAATGGTTCGAGACAGGCCGTAAGCTTCCCCGAAATGCGTAGAGTCGGGAAGTAGAGCTTTCTGGCACGATGACACGTGAAGGAGTCCATCATCGTGCCGGGCGCCATCCGCGCTCCCCCGCTCATGGGACAAGGACGATCTTGCCGATATGCTCCTGGCGCTCCAGGATGCGATGGGCTTCGGCCGCGTCCCGCAGCGGAAGGACCCGATGGATGACCGGGTCTATCTTCCCGCTCGCGCAAAGCGCGAGGACCAGTTCCTGGTCACGCCGGGTGGAGGCGCGCGCCCCGTGTATGGTCAGATCGCTGCGGTAGAGCAGACCGAGATCGATCGTGACCATGCGGCCCCCGTGCTGGGCCACCGAGACCAGGTTTCCCGCCATGCGCAGACATTGCATGCCGAGCGCGAACATGTCGCCCCCGACAAATTCCAGGACCAGATCGACGCCCGCACCGTTCGTCAGTTCGCGTACCCGGGCGGGGACGTTACCCTCCCGGTAATCGAGCACCTCGTCGACCCCCATGCGCTTGAGTTGGTCGGATTTTTCCGCCGAGCCGGTGGTGGCGAATATGCGCCTGGCCCCGCCCAGGCGTGCGATCTGTATCGCCGCCGTTCCCATGCCGCTGCTGGCGGCGGTGATCAGGACATCCTGTCCGGGCCGCAGCGATCCGCGCGTGATCGCCATGCGCCAGACCGTCGCGTAGGACCACAGCAGGCAGGCGAGCTTTTCGAACGGGACCTCATCGGGGGCGCGCAGCAGTTCGCTGTCCCTGCGCGACACGTATTGCGCGTAGCCTCCGAAACGCTGGTAGCCAGGCAGCGTGGTGTCAACGCAAAGGTTGTCCAGGCCGCGCATGCAATACTCGCAGTTCCCGCACGCCGGGCAGGTCATCGCGACGACTCTGTCGCCCGGCTTGAACCGGCTCACGCCGGTGTCCACTGCGACCACTTCGCCCGCGGCCTCTCTGCCGAGCTGAAAAGGCAGGGGTAGCGGGGGCCGGCCCGGCGGCGGCGTCAGGCCGCCACGGCGATAGAGCAAATCCCAGTAGCTCGCCGATGTGGCGCGTACGCGTACCAGAACCTCACCGGTTGCGACTTCAGGCAGCGGAACATCGACATACTGGAGTACCTCGGGCTGCCCGTATTCGGACAGCCGCACAGCCTTCATGGTACGGGTCGACATCGCCATGTTCTCCCGGGTTCCGTTGAGGCAAGCCCCGGGCTCTGCCTGGGCTCGCCGGGATGCGAACAATCTTTAACGGCGCTGCGGCGATAACGCAAAGGATCTCCCTTCGTCCGAGAAAATGCCTCGGCGTCAAGGCCCCTCACGCGGTCTTCATCAGGCAACTGCACTCCGCTTATGACCGTGCCGCACTTCAGGCTCGAATCCGCCCCATGAAGTGGCGCATAGTCATGGTACTCAAGGGCGCGGCCTCTCAGGCGAATTGTCAGGGGCCGCTGCGCGCTGCGCCTGGAACGTTTCGAGCGCGCGCTGGTATTCGGCCAGCGCCTCCGGGGTCACGGCGGCGGCGCATTCGTAGCAGGTGTTGGTCATGCGGTCGAACCAGCGGCAGCCGCATTCGTCGCACGCGAGCTCGGGCGCGCCGCTCGGGTTGGTGAAAATCATCTGCACGCTCCCAGGAAGGCCAAGCCCAGCGTGTCGAGGAAGTCCTCGTAGCCGGCGTCCTGCAACTGGTACTTGGTCTTCATCACGAAGAACAGAATGTTGCCGCAGCGTATCATCTTCCTGATCGTGGACAGCGGGTCGCCGTCCAGCGTGCGCCGGATCT
>MEQZ01000235.1:0-595 GCA_001770425.1 Betaproteobacteria bacterium RIFCSPLOWO2_02_FULL_65_20
AACGCGCTGCGCTCGGCGCTGCGCGAAGACCCGGACGTGATCCTGGTGGGCGAAATGCGCGACCTGGAGACCATCCGCCTGGCGCTGTCCGGGGCGGAAACGGGCCACCTGGTGTTCGGCACGCTGCACACCTCGAGCGCGGCAAAGACCATCGACCGCATCATCGACGTGTTCCCGGCGGCAGAGAAGGAGATGGTGCGGGCGATGCTTTCGGAGTCCCTGAAGGCGGTGATCTCGCAGACGCTGCTGAAGACCAAGGACGGCTCGGGGCGGGTCGCCGCGCACGAGATCATGGTCGGCACGCCCGCCATCCGCAACCTGATCCGCGAGTCCAAGATAGCGCAGATGTACTCTGCGATCCAGACCGGCCAGCAGTTCGGCATGCAGACGCTGGACCAGAACCTGCAGGACCTGGTGAAAAGGAACATCATTTCCTCCGCCGAAGCGCGCAGCAAGGCGGCCAACAAGGACACATTCCCCGGCTAGCGACGCGAGCCGAGCAGGGACCCCGCGCCGCGCGGAAGCGAGCAAGGCGGGCGGCGAATGCCGCCGACAGCGAAATGTGTGAGTCTCGGTTCGCCGCCCGGAGGCGGCG
>MEQZ01000235.1:603-14349 GCA_001770425.1 Betaproteobacteria bacterium RIFCSPLOWO2_02_FULL_65_20
CGGCTGCTGCTGCAGAAGAAGGGTTCCGACCTGTTCATCACCGTGGGCTTTCCGCCGGCAATGAAGGTCGACGGCAAGATGACGCCGGTGTCGAATCAGGCGCTCACCGCCCAGCACACCGCGGAGCTCGCGCGCTCGATCATGAACGACAAGCAGGCGGCCGAGTTCGAGGCGAGCAAGGAGTGCAACTTCGCCATCGCCCCCGCGGGGATCGGCCGCTTCCGCTGCAACGCCTTCGTCCAGCAGGCCAACATCGGCATGGTGCTGCGGGTGATCACCACGACCATCCCCAAAATGGAGGATCTGGGCGTCCCGATGGTGCTCAAGGACGTGATCATGACCAAGCGGGGCCTGGTCATGATGGTGGGCGGCACCGGTTCGGGCAAGTCCACCACGCTCGCGGCAATGATCGGCTACCGGAACGAAAACTCCTACGGCCACATCATCACCATAGAGGACCCGATCGAATACACCCACCCGCACAAGAACTCGCTCGTCACCCAGCGCGAGGTCGGGGTGGACACCCTGTCCTGGGAGCACGCGCTGCACAACACCCTGCGCCAGGCGCCGGACGTCATCCTGATCGGCGAAATCCGCTCCAGGGAAACCATGGAGCACGCGGTCGCGTTCGCGGAGACGGGCCACCTGTGCCTCGGGACGCTGCACGCCAACAGCGCCAACCAGGCGCTGGACCGGATCATCAACTTCTTCCCCGAGGAACGCCGCCAGCAGCTGCTGATGGACCTGTCGCTCAACCTGCGCGCGCTCATCTCGCAGCGGCTGATTCCGCTGAAAGAGGGCAAGGGCCGCGCGGCCGCGGTGGAGGTCATGCTCAACTCGCCGCTGATCGCCGACCTGATCTTCAAGGGCGAGGTGCACGAGATCAAGGAGATCATGAAGAAATCCAAGGAACTCGGCATGCAGACCTTCGACCAGGCGCTGTTCGACCTGTACGAGGAGGGCAAGATCAGCTACGAGGACGCGCTGCGCAGCGCGGACAGCGTCAACGACCTGCGCCTGGCGATCAAGCTGAACTCGAAGGAAGCGAAGAACCGCGACATCACCAGCGGCATCGAGCATCTGAATATCGTCTGACCCGTGCACGGCACTCGCGCAATGACAGGGGCCTGGGTGAGTGCCGGCGCCGCGCGGTGGAACGTCGGGCACGGCGGCGCAATAGGCTCTGCATAGGCGTGCGAGCCGATTTCCCTTGACAGGGCGGGTGCGTATAGCGCATGCTCGCACACCAATCTAGGTTTTGGCCTGCCTTCCGCTACCGCCCGGTTCCGGGCGCTCTACCGAGACAATCCACTTACTTCAGGTTGTTCCCGACCGTGCGTCTTTGCGCGCAGTCGTTCATCGTTTGCATCAAGGAGGCCAAAATGGCTACAGGTACTGTTAAATGGTTCAATCCCGGCAAGGGTTTCGGCTTCATCGCTCCTAGCGATGGCTCCAAGGACGTGTTCGTCCACATCAGCGCGGTCGACCGCTCCGGTCTGGGCACGCTGGCCGAAGGGCAGAAAGTCAGCTTCGACGTCACCACCGAGCGCGGCAAGAATTCCGCGACCAATCTCAAGGCGGCGTAAGCATTCCTGCAAGGCGGGGGTCACCCCCCCGCCCGCATGAATCAGGAACGGCGGCCCGGGACCAATTCCGGGGCCGCCGTTTTCTTTTGCCGGCCGCGCTTCTGCTAGCATGGCGCCAAACCCCGGGGAGACCACCATGGCCGGCCAGCAGGAAACCCGCAACATGGCGCTGTTCTGCGATTTCGAGAACATCGCCCTCGGCGTGCGCGACGCGCGCTACGAGAAATTCGACATCAACCGCGTGCTCGAGCGGCTGCTGCTCAAGGGCAGCATCGTCGTCAAGAAAGCCTACTGCGACTGGGAGCGCTACAAGGAGTTCAAGGCCGTGATGCACGGCGCCTCGTTCGAACTGATCGAAATTCCGCACCTGCGGCAGTCGGGCAAGAACTCCGCGGACATCCGCATGGTGGTCGACGCGCTTGACCTGTGCTACACCAAGGCGCACGTGGACACCTTCGTCATCATCAGCGGCGACTCGGACTTCTCGCCGCTGGTGTCCAAGCTGCGCGAGAACGCGAAGATCGTGATCGGCATCGGCGTGAAAAACTCCACCTCGGACCTGCTGATCGCCAACTGCGACGAGTTCATTTTTTACGACGACCTGGTGCGCGAGGACGAGGCCAAGAAGCGGCGCGCGAAGAAGGCCGCCGAACGCGCGCCCAAGGGCGAGGCCAAGAAGCAGGTCGAAGCGAAAAGGGGCGACAAGGCCGAAAAGACCGAGAAGGCCGACAAAGGCGCCGAGGACAGGAAACACGAGGCGATCGAGCTCGTGCTGGAGACCGTCGAGGCGCTCGGCAAGGAGCGCAGCGAAGAGGAGAAGATCTGGGGCTCGATGGTCAAGCAGGCCATGAAGCGCCGCAACCCGGGCTTCTCCGAGTCCTACTACGGCTTTCGCGCCTTCGGCGACCTGCTCGAGGAAGCGCAGAAGCGCGGCCTGCTCGAACTGAAGCACGACGAGAAATCCGGCGGCTACGTCATCCGCGCCGCGCCGCGCAAGGACTGAGCGCGGCCTCGGGCGGCGCACGCCGCGCGGGGCTGCTCCATGCGGCCGCCGAGCGCGCGAGTCAGGCGCAATCCACAGTTCATGACGATCCACGACTTTCAGCAATGGCTTGACCGTTACGGCGACGCCTGGGTGGCGGGCGACCCGGATGCAGCGGTCCAACTGTTCTCCTCCGATGCCGCGTACTATGAGACGCCTTTTGACGAGCCGATGTTTGGACTCCGCGGGTCGAATTGCAGGTGTCCGGTGCATGACTTTCTGCTGCACCCGACCGCCGTGAGCTGCGCTCGCGCGGGCGAGAGAGCGCGACCTTGGGCGTCAGGAGACAGGCCGTGTCACTGAGCGCAAGAGCGATGACCGAAGCAGAAGTGGAGGATGCGTTCGGTCTCCTGAGTGCATTTCTTTCAACCGACAGGCATTATCTGGATAGCAGTTGTGCATATGGCGATGGCGGCGAGGATGCGCTGCGCGCCGCACTGAGGCTCTTGTTGTCTCGTCCTGAACTCGGCTTCGTCTGGCTCGTGTACGAATCGGAGACTGCTGTCGCGTGCTGTGTGGTCTGCTATGCGATCTCGACCTCTGCGGGTGCTGTCGTTGCCAAGCTCGACGATGTCTCGGTTACACCGGGGCGCGAGGGTCAAGGCATCGGGACGGTGCTGATCGACAGCCTCAAGGCCGAGCTTCGCAGCCGCGGAGTGAAGCGGATCGACACCTCGTGTCATCTGGACAATTCGCGGGCGTACGCATTCTACGTGCGGCATGGCTTTCGTCGACTCGAAGAAGAGCGGCTCGCTCATGTGCTTTGACGCACAACGCTTCATTCAACCGGACCGCCTCGGGCGGGCGGTTATGCCAAAATGAGGTTGGACAACATTGGCGAGCCTATGGAAGCGACGACGCGCTCCGTTATCACGTGTCCCAGATGCGGCCTGTCGGTGGAGGAGGAGATGCCGATGGACGCGTGCCAGGTCTTCTACGAATGCGCGGGCTGCGGCGAGCTTATGCGGCCGAACGCCGGAGATTGCTGCGTATTCTGCTCTTTCGGCACGGTGCCGTGCCCACCCGTACAACTCGCAAAGACCCGCTGTGACTGAGGCATCGGCTGACGGCGTGCCGCGCGACACGATCGTAGCGGCGCATCCACATTCATTCTGTGCACAGTAATGGCCTGCTAGACGGAGCTGATGACCCGATGAACACAGAGAAAATCAAGGTGCGAACCGAAAACGGGCAGACGCTGGAGGTCGTGGTCCTCAGCAAGCGGGCCGGCGGGATCCAGGTCGTGCTCGGCGAAGGCATCCACAACGTCAAGTGCGAGTTGACGCCGACCCGGAACGGCCTGGCATACGCCGGGAGCGTGATGGGGCGGGAGATCGTATACGAGCGAAGCCGCGAGCAGGTTCAGGCGGATCTCGGTATGGCTAACCCATCGCTGCACAAGTCCAGACCGCGCTGATTGCCACGGGATCAAGAGAGTTTGCGGTCTGACAATCCGTGGTCGGTTGCGAACATCGGACCCGCGATCGGCGGCAGGCCCCCGCACAGCGTACAACTGCGTCGCGCGCGCCGACTGAAGCGCAGGGAAGGCTCAGCAACGCAACCCTGGCCGCGGCGCTAAACTGGAGGCGTTTCCAGGGGCGACGACGGTGCCCGACGGGCAGTCGATAACCGCGACTAAGGAGTTCAACATGGCGCTTACCCTTACCAAGAAACACATCCTGGCGATAGTCGGCGGAGTGGTCGTTCTCGCCGCGGCAGGCTGGTTCGGCTGGCAGTACTTCGAGGACAGTGCGCCGCCGCCCAAAGCGCCGGTCGCCAAGAGCGGCGCGCGGCCTGCCGCCGCAAAGCCGGTGACCGCGCCGCCGCCGCCCACTGCGACGCCAGTGGCGTCGGCCGAGGCGCCCGCGGCGCCCGCTCCGGAACCCGTTGTCACCGCTGCTGCGCCTGAAACGCCCGCGCAGACTGAGGCGGCCAAGCCGCCTTTGGCGAGGCCCGCTCGATCCAGGGCGGGAGAGGATGCGCGCAGCTGTCTCACGTTGGCGACCAACGCCGAGGTGCACAAGTGCGCCGAGCAGTACCGCTGAGACCGGGTCGTCCGAGCTCCTCCACATACGCTGCCGCATAACGTCCCGGATGGTTCCTATCACGAGGAATTCGAGCATGAAACGCGGTGCTGCGCTGTTCCGGCTGTTTGCTCCTTAGGGACCCCATGGCCAAGCGCAAATTCGTATTCGGCGTCGATCTGGACGGCACATGCGCGGACTTCTACGGCGGCCTGCGTCCGATCGCCGCCGAGTGGCTGGGCGCGTTGATGGACTCTCTGCCCGAGCACGTCTCCTGGACGCTGCCCGAGTGGGGCGTGGATAAGGCCCCGGGCGGCTACGAGGCCTTGCACAAGTTCGCGGTGACCCAGCGCAGCCTGTTCCGCAACCTGAAACCGATGCCCGGCGCGCCGCAGGTGTTGCGGGCCCTGTCCAAGCTGGACGTGCGCATCCGCATCATCACCCACCGGCTGTTCATCAAGTACTTCCACCTGACGGCCGTGCAGCAGACCGTCGAATGGCTCGAGACCCACGACATCCCGTACTGGGATCTGTGCTTCATGAGCGACAAGGCCGCGGTCGGGGCCGACCTGTACATCGAGGACAGCCCGGACAACGTCGAGCGCCTGCGCGCCGACGGGCATCCCACGATCGTGTTCTCCAACACGACCAATCTTCACCTGACCGGCCCGCGCGCCGACACCTGGGCCGAGGTCGAGGCGCTGGTCGTGCGCGAACTCGCGAAGTGGCAGGCGCTGCACGGGGACGAAGGCGAGTTGCCCGGGCGCTAATGCGGTCCGGTGCCCGCCGCGCCTTCGTTGCGCGGGCGGCGCAGGCTGCCCTCGATGACGCGGTACTCGTAGAGCCGGCATTCCAGCGGTCCGTTGAACAGCGGCGTGCGCCTGGTGGCCTTGAGCCGGATGCGCCGCGGCAGTTCGGTGTCGGCCGAGAAGATGTAGCAGCGCCAGCCGGCGAAGCGGCCCTTGAGCGCATCGCCCAGCTTGGGATAGAAGTCGGCCATCGCCTGCTGCTCGCCGAGGCGCACCCCATAGGGCGGATTGACGACCATGACCCCGTAGGGCGCCGGCGGCGGGACGTCCAGCACGTCGGCTTTGCGCAGTTCGACTGCCTCGTCCAGCCCGGCCGCCTTGAGATTCTCGTGGGCGTAACGCAGCTCCCGTCCCGATATATCCGAGCCGAACACCGGCAGCGGGCGCGGCTTCTGCTGCACGGCCGTCGCCGCATCGCGCAGGCCGCGCCACAGCTTCGCGTCGTGCGCAAGCAGCCGCTCGAAGCCGAAACCGCGGCCGGCGCCGGGCGCGATCCGCAGCGCCATCATCGCCGCCTCGATCACGAACGTGCCGCTGCCGCACATCGGATCGTACAGGGGCTCCTCGGCGTCCCATCCGGTGAGGGCGAGAATGCCCGCCGCCAGGTTCTCCTTGAGCGGCGCCTCGCCGCGCTCGGTCCGGTAGCCGCGCTTGTAGAGGGGTTCGCCCGAGGTGTCCAGGTACAGCATGACATGGTGCGCGTCCAGAAACGCGGCGATGCGCACATCGGCGCCGCGCGTATCGACATTGGGCCGGCTGCCGCACTCGGCGCGGAACCGGTCGCACACCGCGTCCTTGATGCGCAGCGTGATGAAATCCAGGCTCTTCAGCGGCGAGCGAATCGCGGTGACGTCCACGCGTATGCTGCTCTCGACTGCGAACCAGCGCTGCCAGTGCACCGCGTAGGCGGCGCCGTAGACGTCCTGCTCCTTATGATAGGGCGCGCGTCCGAGCTGCAGCAGCACGCGCGTGGCGATGCGCGACTGCAAATTGGCGCCGTAGCACACGGCCAGATCGCCTTCAAAGCCTACACCGCCGGCGACGGCCTGTATCCTGGAGGCGCCGACGGCGCGCAGCTCATCGGCGAGCGGTGCTTCCAGGCCGCGGGGGCAGGTCGCGAAAAAAAACCCGACAAACGCTTGCGAGGACACCGGCGATCACCCGATCTGGAGCGGCGCGAAAGACTACCACGGACTACCACGTAACGCCGCCGGCGATCCGGTCGCCGCGGCAGCGGGCGATCGCGTACTGGCGGGGCAATGAGGATGCGCCTAACATAGCCGGTGATTCACCCAGCCCCTGTAACAGGCAGCGCAAGCACCGGAGAGGCCATGAACAAATTCCAGGCGATCGCCCTCGTCATTGCCATCGTGAACCTGCTGCTCGTCTTTCTGTTTCCGCCGTTCGACTACATCGCGCTCGCACGCAGCAACGTGCCGACGTTCGAAGGCTTCGCATTCGCGTTCGGCGAGCACCCGGGTCACGTCGTCAACGCGAACTTCCTTCAGATCGAGGCGTTCGTCATCCTTGTCAACGCGGCAATTGCCTGGCTGCTGTTGAGGGATCGGTCGCGCGCGGCGAGCGAGCGCAAGATCGACTGGCAGCGGGTGGTGCTGTTCGGGATCGGCCTGAACCTGCTGCTCGCGCTGCTGTTCCCGCCCATGGAGAACTACTACGCCGTCACGCGCGCCGCGCTGCCTTCATTCGACGGCTTCTACTTCGTGTTCGGGGAGCACGGCAAGCGCACCATCGTCACCGCGATCCTGTACATCGAGGTATTCATCATCCTGGCCAACGGCGCGCTGCTCTACCTGCTGTTCCGAAACACCAAGCCAGTGCAGCTGAGCGCCGAGGACCGCGCCGACATCGTCGCGCATTTGAAGCAGGCCGGCGGCGGGCGCGGACCGCGCTAGCGCCAGCGGGGCATCGACCATTGAACGGGCTGCAGGTTGGCCGGACGCAGCTCCCGCGCCATCCTGACGGCGGTTTCACGGCCGCGGTAGTAACCGGGGATGTACGCGGCCTCGGTGAAACCCAGGGCGAGGTAGAAGCGGCGCGCGTCGTCGTTCGAGGTGCGCAGCTCCAGTGACACCGTGGCTATGCCGGCAACCTGGGCCGACTCCATCAGCCAGTCCACCAGCCGGGTGCCGATGCCGGTGCGCTGGTGGGACGGCCGTACCGCAAGCAGGTTGACGTGGGCGTGTTCGTCCCCGAAATGCATGATGGCAAAGGCGATGATGCGCGCGCCGTCGGCACCGATCAGGGTGATGGTGTCCGAGTTGCGGATGCTGCGCGCCACGCGCTCAGGCGTCCACGACCAGCCGAGGCCAGACTCGATCAGTTCGCGCGACATGACCGCGACGCTCGCGGCATCCGCGAGTCGGCCGAAACGCAGCGTGATATTCCGTGCAACCATGTTCAGCGCGACGTGCTCTGCAATTCCCCGGGCCGGCGTAGCCGGGGCCAAGAAAACCAGTTCAACTTTATATCATCTTCCGGGATTCGAGTCGTTGCGACTTTGCAACCGCCCGATCAGCGCGCCAGCCGGCGTCGGAACAGCGCGAGCGCGAGCGCGAAGCCGGCCGCCGCGTAGACGGCGAGAACGGCGACGTGCAGCGCCACGTCCTGCGGCGCCGCGCCGAGCAGCAGCGGCCGCGCCAGCAGCGTTGCATGCGTCAGGGGCAGGAGATTCGCCGCGATCTGGAATGCCTCGGGCAGCCGCTCGGTCGGGAAGAATACGCCGCACAGCATGGTCATCGGCGTAATGACCAGCGTGAAGTAGTACATGAAAAAATCGTAACTCGGCGCGAGCGCGGTGATCACCAGCGCCAGCGCGCCGAAGCACAGGCCGACGAGCGGGATCACCGCGAGCGCCCACAACGACAGCCAGGACGTGGACAGGCCGAGGCCCCACACCACCAGCAAAATGGCGAGACCGGAGAGAAAGCTCTTGCTCGCTGCCCAGACGAGCTCGGCGACCACGATATCGTCGAGCGTGATCGGCGCGGCCATGATCGCATCCCAGCTCTTCTGCACGTGCATGCGCGAGAAGGCCGAATACAGTGCCTCGAACGTGGCGCTGTTCGCGGTGGAAAAACACAGCGTGCCGGCGGCGAGGAAGGCGATGTAGGGAACGCCGTCGACCAGCGGCAGAAGGCTGCCGAGCCCGTAGCCCAGACCGAGCATGTAGATCATCGGATCGGCGAGGTTGCCGAGTATCGAGGGCGCCGCCAGCTTGCGCCAGACCAGCGCGTTGCGCCGCCAGATGGGAATGAAACGCAGGCTAATCACGCAGTTCGCGCCCCGTCAGTTTGAGGAACACATCCTCGAGGTTTGCCGGGCGGTGCAGGTAGCGCAGGCTGCGTTCGTCCTCGAGGTGCGAGAGCAGCGGCCGCGCATCGGTCGCGTAGAAGAACACCGTTTCGCCGGACTGCTCGACCCGCGAGGCGGTGCCGCGCACCGCGCCCGCGGCCCATTGCGCCACGCCCTCGCCGTAGACCTCGATCACCTCGGGCTCGATGTGCCGCTCGATCATCCGGCGCGGGCTTTCCTCGGCGATGATTCTGCCCCGGTCCATGATGGCGAGCCGGTGACACAGGCGCTCGGCTTCGTCCATGATGTGGGTGGTGAGAAGAATGGTTTTTCCCTGCGCGAGCAGTTGCTTCAACCGCTCCCAGATTAGATGCCGCGCCTGCGGGTCCAGGCCCGTGGTCGGCTCGTCCATGAACAGGATATCCGGGTCGTTGACCAGCGCGCGGGCGAGCGTGAGCCGGCGCTTCATGCCGCCGGAAAGCGTCTGGATACGCGATTCGCCGCGGCCGGTGAGCCCGGCGAATTCGAGCAGCTGGGGGATGCGGGCGCGGATGTCCGCCTCCTTGAGCCCGAAGTAGCGTCCGTAGACCAGCAGGTTCTCGCTCGCGGTGAAGTCGGGGTCGAGGTTGTCCATCTGCGGCACCACGCCGACGCGCGTGCGCGCTTCGCGGGCCCGCGCCGGCACGGGCTCGCCGGCCAGTTCGATGCTGCCGGCATCCGGTTCGGTCAGGCCCAGGCAGAGCCGCAGCGTGGTGGTCTTGCCCGCCCCATTGGGGCCGAGCAGTCCGAAGCATTGCCCGCGTTCCACCGCGAGAGACACGCCGCTCACGACCTCGTGTTCGCCGTACGACTTGCGCAGGTCCCTGACGGACAGAATGCTGGCCATATTCCGCGGCGCTAATCGCGCCACGCACCCTTGACGATGTTGCTGATCAGATGCAGGCGCCGGTGAAAGAAGTGGTCCGCACCCGGAATGACGACGACGGGCAGCTCTTGCGGCCGAGCCCAATCGAAGACACTTGCGAGCGGCACCGTCTCATCCCGCTCGCCATGGATGACGATGGTGTCGGCGGGCACGTCCCCGGTGACGTAGCTGCGCTCGTCTCCCACCGGACCGGAGGGCGGTGCGACCAGCACCAGGCGGCGCATTTTCACGCGCCTGGCGACGCGCGTCTGGATGTAGGCGCCGAAGGAAAAACCCGCCAGCGCGACCGGCAGGCCCGGATAGCGCTCGCTCACCTGGCGCGCGACGGCGATCATGTCCTCGGTTTCGCCTTCTCCGTTATCGTGCATGCCTTCGGAGGCGCCCGCGCCGCGGAAGTTGGGCCGCACCGCGACCCAACCCAGTTCGACAAACGTCTTGGCGAGCGTCTGCGCGACCTTGTTGTCGAGCGTGCCGCCGTAGAGCGGATGCGGGTGCGCGACCAGCGCGATGCCGCGGGCCCCACCGGGGAACGAGCCTGCAGGCGCATCGATCACGGTCTCGATCCTGCCCGCGGCGCCCGCGAGGAAGACCCGCTCGCCGGGGCGGGTCGGGGACCGGGTCATAGGCGCAGCCGTCCGACGACGCGGCCGTGCTTCAGGTGTTCGTCGATGATCTCGTCGATGTCCGATTGGTCTACGTAGGTATACCAGACGGCGTCCGGGTAGACGACGATGCAGGGGCCTTCATCGCAGCGGTCCAGACAGCCGGCGACGTTGACGCGCACCTTGCCTTCGCCTGCCATGCCCAGTTCCTTGACGCGACGCTTGGCGTAGTCACGCAGCGCGACCGCGCCCAAGTTGGCGCAGCACGGCTCGCCGCCCTCGCGCTGGTTGCAGCAAAAGAAGACGTGTCGCTGGTAGTAGCTCACATTCACCTCGTCGGAGGGCAGGAATTATACGGGGGCAGGGGCGAAATCGCTTTAGCGCCCGCGGCGTTCGCGATCGCCCGCGAGCAGCATCAGAACCAGCAGCGCGCAGAACGGCCAGACCGCCGAGACGATCCGCGTGAGGCCGTTGAAGTTGAGAAAATGCCCCTGCTTCCACACCGCGAGCGAGGCTATCAGGTAGGGGTTCCCCGGCGCAACGTTGACCAGGGCAGTCGCCGCCATCAGAGCGACTGCAGAAAGCACAAGGCGCCCTGCGCGGGGCAGCGCCGAGGCGATGATGGTCAACAGGGTTCCTGCCGCGACGCCGAACATCGCACCGGGGGTGACCCAGGCGAGCATGTCCTGCGCGCTGAACAGCAGGCCGAAGGCAAACGTGCGCGCCAGGAACGCGCCCGCGAGCAGCACGATCACGAGCAAGCGCACCGGCTGGTCGCGTTCCACGAGGGCCGCGGCGAGCAGTCCCACCGCGACGGTGTTGGCGCCCGCCACGCCCGCTTCGAAACGAATGAACACATCGGGGGTATGCAGTGCGCCGCTCGGGCCCTGCAGAATCTCGCGCAGGTCGCCGGTGCCGAACAACATGGTCGTGGGGTTGAACTGCGACACCAGCCACAGGCCGATCAGCACCAGTCCGAGATCGATGCGTCCGCCGGGGCGGAACAGCCGATAGCGCAGCGCGTGCAGCCCCTCACCGCGCAGCAGCCTTCCCGCATACGCGGCGCCGAACATCGCGCCGACGAGGCCGCCGGCCGCATTGGCGGCGAGGTCGAGATTGGAAGCAAACCGGGCCGGCAGATAGTTCTGCAGGACTTCGAGCGACATGCTCAGCGCCACGGCGAAGAGGGCCGCGGCAATCACCGCGCGTGCTCCGCGCAGCGCCGGGAATAGCGCCAGCACCCCGAGGAATCCCAGTGGCGCATAGGCGAGAATGTTGGCGACGACGTCGAAGGCCGTGACATAGCGGGGCAGGGGGGCGGTGAGGAACGCGAGCAGCAGCACGCCGTTGTCCCGCCAGCCGGTGAACGGATGCAGGGACGCATAGACGATCAGCAGCGCATACGCGGCGTAAAGATAGCGGGCGAGAGGCGAGGGCTGCATGGTGTGTCGATTGTCGCATACCCCGCGGTGCCGACGGCCGCGGCGGGCGTTCATGCTAGGATCGTCGCCACGGCGTGCCGGGCCCATGACGACCAGCCCACTATCGTCCCTTGAGCAGGTCAAGAGCAGCTACGGCGCCGGATGCGCCGGCGCCAAGCTCGCGTTGCTCGACCGGCTCGAACGCGCCAGGCTGCGCGGCCCGCGCGCCGTCGTGCGGCTGCACGAGATCCTCTGCTTCCTGCGCGCCTATCCCGACGATGTGCAGGTGCTGGCGCAGGTCGAGCGCATGCTCGGGCGTTTTCACCGGCGGGCCGACCTGCGGCGTCACCGCGCCGCGCTCGCCGACTCGGGTATCGCCGGCACGGCGACCTACTACCGGTTCTTCTGGTCCAGCGCGCGCTGGCTGGCGCGGCAATGGCCGCAGCGGTTCCGGCTCGATCGCGCCGACGCAGAGCCCGCGGAGCGCATTCGCGCCGCGCTGCCCTTGCTCGTGACGCCGGCGGAAGCGGCGTGGCTGAAGGAGAGCCGGGTGCCGGCCTACACGGCGCTCGACCGGCTGCGCGCGCCGCAGGAAACCGACGCGGTGTTCCTGGTGCGCCGCGTGGCCGCGATGCCGGGGGACTCGGCGACCCGCGAGGCGTTCTACGACGCGATCGATGCGGCCTGCGTGCTCAAGCCCGCGCCCGGCGCGCCCTCGCGGACGGATACGAAATACGCCGGCGCGACGATCGCGTACCGCTCGACACCGCTGCGCCGCACGCGCCCGGATCTGCGCGAGCAGATCGCGCTCGCGCCGCGCGCGGTGCACGAGCTGTCGCCGCGCGAAGGGGCGCATCTGCTGGATCTCGCGCGCGGTGTGATGGTCACGCGCTCGCGCGACCTGGACGCGTTCGCGTACGGCGATCCGCGCGACGTGCGCATCGTCGAGGACGGCGAAGGCCTCGCGTTCATGGTGGGCGGCATGCTGCCCGAGCGCCGCTCGCCGGTATCGTGCACCTGCGGCTATCTCACGCTGCACAACGGCGTGCCGATCGGCTATGGCGACCTGATCCTCGTCGGCCGCTCGGCGGCGGTGGCGTTCAACACCTTCGAGACCTACCGCGGCGGCGAGGCCGCATGGAACTTCGCGCGTCTGCTGGCCACGGTCCGGCACCTGTACGGCGCGCGCTCGTTCAGCCTCGCGCCCTACCAGCTCGGCCACAGGAACGCGGAGGCGATCGCCTCCGGCGCGTGGTGGTTCTATTTCAAGCTGGGGTTCCGGCCGCTGGCCGCCGAGCCGCGCCGCATGCTGCGGCAGGAACTGGCGCGCATGAAAGTCGATGCGGGCCACCGCTCCGACCGGGCGACGCTGCGCGGGCTGGCCGCGTGGCACCTGTTCTTCGATCTGGACGCGCCGGCGGGCCTGCCGCCCGTGGCCGAACTTGGCGCGCGGATCGCACAGGGGCTCGCACAGCGCGCGGGCGCGGACCGCGAGCGTGCGCTGAAAGCGTGCAACAGCGAGGCCATGCATCTGCTCGGTCTGCGCTCGCTCGAGGGCTACACGGCGGATGAGCGCCTCGCATGGTCGCGCTGGAGCCCGCTGGTGGTCACGCTGCGGGGGCTGGCGCGCTGGAGCGCCGCCGAGAAGCGCGCGCTGGTCCACGTCATCCGGGCCAAGGGCGGACGCCGCGAGGGCGATTTCGTCGCGCTGTTCGCCGCGCATCCGAAACTGGAACGGGCGCTGTTCGGCGAGGGGCGTTGATTCGCCGGTCGGCAGTGCGGTGCACAACCGGGCGCTGCGACGCCGCGGGCCGGCGATGCGCTCCTGCAGCCGCGCAACCATCGCCTGGAGCCGGGCGTCGGACACCGGTTTCACGACGTAGTCGTGCGCGCCGCGCTCGAATGCTTCCACCGCGTGTTTATCGAAAGCCGTGACAAATACGATGTGGCAGCGTCCGGCAATCGCTGCGGCCACTTCCAGGCCCGACTGGCCCGGCATGCGGATATCGAGGAATGCGATATCGG
>MEQZ01000236.1 GCA_001770425.1 Betaproteobacteria bacterium RIFCSPLOWO2_02_FULL_65_20
TTGACAATTCACAGCCTACAGCAGGGCGCTCCAAGGCGTGTCGCGCACACCGGCGCCACACTGATCATGGCTTTGGGATGAACCGCGCCAGGCGTAATTCCGAATCAGAAGCGGTGTTCCCCGGCTGCTTCCGGCGCTTGTGCAGCGACCGCGCGCGCGGGGCCGAACCGCCCGAAAAGGGGTAACTTGAGCGCCGGGTCGAAGGGGTTGAGCCCGAAGCTTAGGCCAAGCAGGTTCACTTCGAGGCCTTCGACCGTGCTCGCGGTCAGGCCGAACAGGCCGAAGATCGACAACTGAAAGCCCTTCCCGCTCGGGGCGGAATCGATGAGTTTCGCCCCGGAATAGTCCTTTCCGATCGCGGTTGGCGGCAGGTCCACTTCGAGTTCCGGCACAGCACGCGCCACCCACGCCGTGAAGGTGTTGGAGTTCGGCCCGGGCCACATGGTGTATTCACCGGCCCAGGGGTACGCGCGCGCTGCCTTGTCGATGCGCGCGATCATCTCGTCCACGCCCGCTCCGCGCCTCTCGGCGACCAGCTCGGGTTCGGCCCCGAACCAGCGCGCGTCCGGCGCGCGCTCCCGAACCGCCAGGGCCGATTCGCTCCAGCGCAGGCGCCAGCCAATGATTTCATACACCGTGTAGGCGTTGGCCGCGGCCGGCTTGACCGCAAACCAGGTATGCACGCCGAACACCCCGCGCCAGCCCACGGCGCGCGCTGCGTACACCTGCACGATGGCCTCGGTGGTGTTGGCAGGATCGGGCGCCAGGCCCACCGGCGCGTGGCTCGCAGTTCGCCAATCCTGCGCGGTGACGCGACCCACCGCCGCAAACGCGAGCACAAGAAAACCGGCGGCAATCCAGTACGCGGCAATGTGGAAACGGCGCCTCATCTCCTAACAGACCGTAAAGCCGGCGCGCGGTTCCACGGGATCGAATGCAGTGTCGCCTTCCAGCGTGGCCTGTCCGGAAGCCTTGACCCCCGCGAAGTCGAACAGCCGGCGGTCGAACAGATGCGACGCATCGACGCGCTGCAGACTGTTGAAAATAGTTTCGACCCGCCCGGGAAAACGCTGGTCCCACTCCCGCAGCATCGCCTTCACCTGCTTCCTCTGCAGCGTCTCCTGCGAGCCGCACAGGTCGCAGGGAATGATCGGGAACCGTTTCACCTTCGCATAGGCTTCCAGATCGTCCTCCTTCACGTAGGCGAGCGGCCGGATCACCACGTTGCGGCCGTCGTCCGAGACCAGCTTCGGCGACATGGACTTCAGCTTGCCGCCGAAAAACAGGTTCAGGAAAAACGTCTCGATCAAATCGTCGCGGTGATGGCCGAGCGCGATCTTGGTAGCCCCGATCTCGGACGCCACCCGGTAGAGCACGCCGCGTCGCAGCCGGGAGCACAGCGAACACATGGTCTTGCCCTCGGGGATCAGGCGCTTGACGGTGGCGTAGGTATTCTGCACCTCGATGCGGTAAGGGACGCCGCGCGAAGCCAGGTAATCGGGCAGCACCTGCGCCGGAAAACCGGGGTGGCGCTGGTCGAGGTTGACCGCGACAATCTCGAAGTCGAGCGGCGCATGCCCGCGCAGCAGCATCAGCACGTCGAGCAGCGCGTAGCTGTCCTTGCCACCGGACAGGCACACCATGACCCGGTCACCCGCGCGGATCATCTCGAAATCGCGGATCGCCTGGCCGACCAAGCGGCGCAGGCGCTTCTGCAGCTTGTTCGCCTCGAATGCCTCCTTGCGCAGGGACTTGCTGTCAGGTGCGTTCATTTCACGCTCTCAGAGGTTCACGCTGCGCCCGCCGTCAACCGCAAGCACCTGCCCGGTTACGTAGGGCGCCTCGGCTATGAAGTAATAGACCGCGCGCGCGATGTCGTCGGGGTCGCCGACGCGTTTCAGCAGCGTGTGCGAAATGATCCGCTGCCGGCTCACCGCATCGAATGCGCCGTCCTCAGGCCACAGAATCGGTCCCGGCGCGACGGCGTTGACGCGCACCTCCGGCGCCAGTTCGCGCGCGAGCGTCCGGGTCAGTCCCACCAGCCCCGCCTTGGCGATACTGTACACGACGTAGTTCTTGAGCGGCCACTCGGCATGGATGTCGGCGATGTTCACGATCGATCCGCCGGTTCTTTTCAGGTGCGGTGCCGCGGCCTGGGCGAGGAACAGCGGCGCCTTGAGATTGCTGCCGATGAGATCGTCCCATTGCGCGTCAGTGATCTCGCCCACCGGCGTCGGGTAGAAGCTGGATGCGTTGTTCACCAGCGCGTCGATGCGATCGAAGCGAGCCAGCGTGTTCTTCACGATCTCCGCGAGTCCCCCGGCATCGAGCAGGTCGGCCTGCACCAACGCCACCGAGTTGGCGCGCACGGTATTCAGTTCCGCCTGCAGCGCCTGCGCGTCGGGCTCCGAGCCGCGGTAATGCAGCATGAGATTGGCGCCCGCCGCGTGCAGCCGGCGCGCGATCGCCGCCCCGACCCGCCTTGCCGCGCCGGTCACCAGTACTACCCTGCCTGTGAGCGAACCTTCCATGCCCTAGAATGATACCGGAATCATTTCGTCCGCCTTCCCTCGCGCCCGCCATGCCGCTGCCCGAACCCGACGCCTACGCCCTCGCGCACAGCGAGCGGCTGGTGCAGCATATCCGCGACCAGATCGGGGCGCACGGCGGCTGGATCGGCTTCGCGCGCTACATGGAACTGGCGCTCTACGCACCGGGCCTGGGCTATTACATGGCCGGCGCCAGGAAGCTCGGCCGCGAAGGCGACTTCGTCACCGCGCCCGAAATCTCGCCGCTTTTCGGGGAAACGCTCGCGCGACAGGTGGCGCAGGCGCTCGACGCGGGCCTGGAAGAGGTGCTCGAAATCGGCGCGGGCAGCGGCGCGCTTGCCGCATCGCTGCTCGCGGAACTGGAGCGCGTCGGGCAGATGCCCAGACGCTACCTCATTCTCGAGCTTTCCGCGGACCTGCGCGAACGCAGCCGCGACACCATCGCAGCGCGCGCCCCACACCTGATGGAGCGCGTCGCGTGGCTGAACCGGCTGCCCACGACCTTTCGCGGCGTCATCCTGGGTAACGAAGTTCTGGACGCGATGCCGATCCACCTGATCCGGATCGCCGATGCGGGCGTGGAGGAAGCCGGCGTCCAAGCCGCCCCTGACGGTTCCTTGGGGTGGGCGTGGCGTCCGGCCCCGGGCGATCTGTCCGATGCCGTGCGCGGACTCCAGCTGCCGGCCGGCTACGTCACGGAAATCGGGCTGGTTGCGCGCGCTTTTGTCAGAAGCGTGGCCGAATCGCTGGACCGCGGCCTCGTGCTGTTCATCGACTACGGCTTTCCGCGCAACGAGTACTTTCATCCGCAGCGCGCCGCCGGCACGCTCATGTGCCATTACCGGCACCACGCGCACGATGATCCGTTCTTTCTGCCCGGCCTGCAGGACATCACCAGCCACGTCGATTTCAGCGCCATCGCCGACGCGGGTGTCGACTGCGCAATGGCACTGCTCGGCTACACCACCCAGGCGCAGTTCCTGATCAACTGCGGCATCACCGATGTGCTCTCGCGCGTGCCGGCCGAGGACGCAGCGCGCTATCTGCCGCTCGCCAACCAGGCGAACCGCCTGCTGTCACCCGCCGAAATGGGCGAACTTTTCAAGGTGATCGCCTTCGGGAAGGGGTTCGACGCGCCGCTGGTCGGATTCCAGAGCAGCGATCGCTCGCATACGCTGTAGCGCACTCCCGCCTGCCCACACCGGAACAACTCCCGGTCCTGGTCCTGGCGTGAAGCAACCCGCTCAGGATCGTGCGGAGCCTGCCGCTGGAATGGAATCACAACGACGATTTCATCTAAACCGGTACCGCCATGCCACGAATGACGGCGGGCCGAGCGGACAGGGCGTCGAACCAGCGCTTCACGTTGGGAAAGGCCGCGAAATCGACCTTGTGAAAGTTGTGGCGCGCAACCCACGGGTAGGTCGCGATGTCGGCGATCGAATAGTCGCCGGCGAGGTACTCGACCTCGCCCAGGCGCCGGTCGAGCACGCCGTAGAGCCGGTCCTTCTCCCGGGTGTAGCGCTCCAGCGCGTAGTGCGCCGGCTCGGCGAGCTTCAGGAACACGTGCAGTTGCCCGAACATCGGCCCGACGCCGCCCATCTGGAACATCAGCCATTCCAGCGCCTTGTACCTGCCGCGCGCGCTCTCGGGGAGAAACCTGCCGGTCTTGCCGGCGAGATAGACCAGGATGGCGCCCGATTCCATCAGCGTAATGGGCTTGCCATCTTCTGGTCCGTCGGAATCGACGATGACGGGGATCTTGCGGTTCGGGTTCAGCGCAACGAATTCCGGTGCGAACTGCTCGCCCTTGCCGATGTCGACCTTGTGCACCTTGTAAGGCAGGCCGCATTCCTCGAGCATGATCGAGACTTTGCGGCCGTTAGGCGTTTCCCACGTGTAGAGTTCTATCATTGCTCGCCCCGCTGTTGTCGCGCACCGGTCGCTTCCGGCCAAATCGGGCGCCAGTGTACCTTGGCCGGATCGTACAGGGAACATCGGGCGTCAACGCCCGCCCCGGCCGCCGCGTTGGTCTTGCCAGATCCGGCGTCTCGCCGAAACACCGGCCCGTCCTCATGTCCGAGTTCGATGTCCAGATTCCCGGCCACCCGCTGCACGTGATCCAGCGCGGCCATTGCCGCGCGGCGTGTTTCACCTGCGACCCGGATCGCGTCGCCTATCTGCACTGGCTCGGCGTGTATGCCGCGAACCTCGGCTGCGCGCTGCACGCCTACGTGCTGATGGGCAACCATGTGCACCTGCTCGTGACGCCGTCGCGCCCGGAAGGGGTCTCAGGCCTGATGCGCGCGCTCGGCGAGCGCTATACGCGATACGTCCGTGAAGCGCATGAGCGCGGCGGCCCGCTGCTGGAGGAGCGCTTCAAGGGATTGACCCTACGCTCCAGGCAGCACCTGCTGGGCTGCATGCGCTACATCGAGCTCAACCCGGTGCGCGCCGGCCTGGTTGCCGCGCCGGGTGAGTACCGCTGGTCGAGCTTCCGCTCGAATGCGCTGGGGCATGAGGACGCGCTGGTCACGCCCCATTCGTGCTACTACGCACTCGGCCGCTCGCCCGCGTTGCGACAGGCGGCGTACCGGGCGCTCTTCCGGGACGAGGCGTCCGGGACCGGGCCGCGTCGCACCGGTGCGCACGCCTGACCGGCGAACGGACAATTCATTTTCCCGAGCGCGCGGCGCGCCTGGCCGCGAGCCACGCCTGCATCTCCTCGCGCGTCAGCCTGCCGTCGCCGTCGCGGTCGATGCGGTCGAATTTTTTCGCAACGCGCGGCAAGCCTCGCTCGGCCTCTGCCCGCGACAGCACCCCGTCTACATCGCTGTCGGCGCGGGCGAAGTAGTGGTCGAATTTCGAGCCGCCCTTCGCGCCGCGCCCGCTCCTTCCGGCCCTGCGCAAAGCACGGATCTCCTCCGGGCTTATCTGACCGTCCCGATTGGCGTCGATGGCGTCGAACTGCTTCGCGAGCATCGGCGCGGCGCGCTCGGCCTCGGCGCGGGACAGCACGCCGTTGCGGTCGGCATCGGCACGCCTGAACTGCTCGGCGAGGCGCGCGTTCGGGCCGCTGGCTGCAGCGACGGCGAGCGCTGGCGCAACCAGCAGCGCTGCGCAGAATACGGGCCTGTGCATCGTGTTTCTCCGCTTCGGGATCGATACTCACCGAAACGACCAGCCTGCGGCGCGCGTTGACGCCGAAACGATTCGTTACAGCCCCGCGCGCACGCCGGCGCCGAGCAGCGCCAAGGCCGATCTCACCGGCGCCGCCCGAGTCTCTTCGCAGGGCCCCTGGCGAACGTCCTGGTCATTCCTCCGGTGATGGCCGCCAGGCGTGCGGCGCGCACGTTGGCGGCGATGCGCGCGCGCGCGCTCTTGGCGGCGATGGCGCCGGCGTCGATGCCTGCGGCAGCGGCAAGCGCCCGCCCTAGCGTCTGGCGCGGCGGATAGGGCAGTTCGACCCACCCGCGCTCGCCGTAGCATTCGGCCTCGCAGGCGAGCAACAACTCGTCCAGGCGCGCGGGCCGCCGGAACGCATCGCAGCCTTCCAGCAACACCAGCAGTGCATCGGGGGACAGCGTCGCGGCGCACTTTGCGCTCTCCCCGTGGCGAAGCATGGTCACGGCGAGTTCGCGACAATCGTTGGGTGCACGCAGCCGCGCGGCAACCTCGCTGACCTTGAGCGAGGCCGGGTCGCCCCGGCCCGCTGCGCGCAGGCCGGGGAACAGAAGTGCGAAGCGAACCGGCAGCGGACCGCGATTGCGCGCCGCGTAGCCCAGGGCGGCGAGCGCCGTGCGCGCCGCGTCATTGGCCGGCGCGCCTTCTTCGAATTCGAATGCGAGCTCCACCAGGAGCCGCTCGAGCAGGCGACTCTGGGCGAGCACCCGGAACATGCGCGCCGGGGCACGCTCCATCAGCCCCTTTGCGAACTCCTGCCACACGCGCTCGGGCACCAGCGCATCGGCTTCGCCGTCGGCAACCATCCGGCGCATCAGCGCCATGGTCCCATCTGCCACCGCAAACCCGTAGCGGGCGGCGAAACGCGCCACGCGCAGTATTCTGACCGGATCCTCGGCAAAGGCCGGGCCCACGTGGCGCAGCATGCCCGCGCGCAGGTCGCGTGCCCCGCCGAACGGATCGATGATTCTGCCGTTCGCGTCTTTCGCGATGGCGTTGATGGTGAGGTCGCGCCGGGCGAGGTCCTGCTCCAGCGTCACTTCCGGGGCCGCGTAGATGGCGAAGCCCTTGTAGCCGCGTGCCACCTTGCGCTCGGTGCGGGCCAGGGCGTATTCCTCTTTGGTATCCGGGTGGAGAAATACGGGAAAGTCCTTGCCGACCGGCTTGTAGCCTCGCCGGACCATTTCCTCCGGCGTTGCGCCGACCACGACGTAGTCGCGATCCGCCACCGGCAGGCCCAGAAGCTCATCACGGACCGCGCCGCCTACGCAGTAGATTTCCACGTCTGTCTACGCGTAGGGTTCGTCGGCACGGACGAACTCCGTCTCGCGGCGCGCCGCGTCCGCCCACTCCCGCATCGCGCGAAGGCCCAGAACCGCATCGGCATAGGCCTGCGCCGCTGCCGGCAGCGCAACCGCGTAGGTCGCGAACCGGGTCACGACCGGGGCGTACATCGCGTCGGCCACGCCGAAGGCGCCAAACAGCATCGGTCCTTCGCGCGCTGCTCGACCTTGCGGCCGATGCAGGCAATCCTCCCAGATCGCGACGATGCGCTCGATGTCCTTGCGTACCTCAGGGCTCATGCCTTTGCCGGGGTGACTGGCCCGGATGTTCATCGGCATGGCGCCGCGCAGCGATCGGAAGCCCGCATGCATTTCCGCGCAGACCGAACGCGCGCGCCTGCGCGCATCGGCATCGCGGGGCCACAGATGCTTGTCCGGGTAGAGTTCCGCAACCGTTTCGCAGATTGCAAGAGAATCCCACACGGGATCGCCGTCGACGAGCAAGACGGGAACCTGGCCCGATGGCGAGTAGCGTTCAACACCGGGGATGCGCCCGTCGTCGCCGAACCTGAGCGATATCTCCTCGAACGCAATGCCCGCCTCGCGCAGCAGTACCCACGGCCGCATCGACCAGGACGAGTAATTCTTGTTCGCGACGACCAGCGCAAGCTTGTGCATGCGCCCAGTTTACAGCGGACTCGACAATCGGTCCGCCGGTCGTTTCACCGCGCGGCTGGGGCCCTCCTAGCGCCCCGCGCGGGCGCGATGGCGGTTGTAGCAGTCGCGCGGCGCAATACCCGCGAGATAAAGCGGCGCCACCGTTTCCAGCGCCGCGGGCTCGATGCCAAGCGGAAACTTGCAGTCGCAGACGCTGTCCTCGCGCATCGAGTAATAGTTGTCGCGCGACATCGGCCCGCCCGGAACCCACTCCATGCTCCAGGCCTGCAGATACGAGAGCTTGTCCGACAAGCCGATGATCGGACGCGGATGGCCGCTCGCGCGCCCGGCATAGGCGACCAGTTCGCGCAGCGCGTAGGTCCTGGGCCCGCACAGGCTATAGACATTGCCGATGGTCGAGGGCTCGTCCAGGCAGCGGGTGATGCAGCTCGCAACGTCCGCGACATAGACGGGCTGAAAGCGCGCCTGCGGACAGGCGAGAACCACGCACGGCAGCCAGCGCTGAAGCGCGGCGAACAGGTTGAGAAACCTGTCATCCGGCCCGAACACGACCGAGGGCCGAAACACCGTCACCTCCAGTTCCTTCTGCGCCGCAAGCACCCAGGCTTCGCCCTCTCCCTTGGAGCGCTGGTACTGGCTCGGGCCGTCGGTGCGCGCGTTGAGCGCGCTGATGTGCACCAGGCGCCTCACGTGCAGGCGCCGGCAGGCCTCGACGATCCGCTTGGGCAACTCGACATGGGCCTCCGCGAAATCCGGCCCGTAGGGAATACCCGGACGACCCTGCAGGACGCCGACCAGGTTGATGACCGCATCGGCGCCGCGCACCATGCGCGCAACGGCGTCGGGATAGCCGAGATCCGCTTGCACGACATCCACCTTGGGCAGCAGGAACAGATGCCTGGCACGCTCGCGGTGGCGCACGGGCACCACCACGTCATGACGCTGCTCGCTCAACTGCCGCACGACGTGGCCGCCTATGAAGCCGCTGCCACCGAATACGACGATTCTGCTCATGGGCTGAAATGGAGCCTGGTTGATGAACGCTAATGCATTGTCACAGCGGCGATGCGCTCGATCGACGAACGCGGAGCGATCACACCCAAACGCTCCTTGAGCGTGTGCATGGGGCCGCCCAGCAACGCCGAGTACAACACGGTATTGGCCATGACTTTCTTGACGTAGTCGCGCGTCTCGTTGAAGGGGATGGATTCGGCGTAGATCGCGCCTTCGATCGGCCGCGCATCGCGCCACCTGCGGGCGCGCCCCGGCCCCGCGTTGTAGCCTGCCGCCGCGACAAGCGGGCTGCTATCGACGTCGTCCAGCACCTGCTTCAGGTAGGCGGTGCCCAGCGTCACATTGACGTCGACGTCGGTGACCCGCGACCAGGAGTAGCCGCGCAGCGCGATCTTCTTCGCCACCCACCGAGCCGTAGCCGGCATGAGCTGCATCAACCCTGAGGCGCCCGCCGAGGACTTGGCGCTGGCGACGAAACGGCTTTCCTGGCGCACCAGCCCCAGCACCCAGTGCTCATCGAGTGCGTGCGAGCGTGCCTGCGCGATCAGCACCTCGGCGTAGGGGGCCGGATAGCGGCGCGCGTAATCGTGCAGCAACACGGTGCGGTCCGCGGTATTGATCGAGCGATCCCACACCTCGTTGCGGCTCGCCAGCTCCGCCGCCGCGAGCAGCTTGCGATCATCCATGCCGCGTATGGTCCAGTTCCATTCGCGCAGGCCCTCGACTCGCATGTCCAGGCGGTACAGCGCCAGTGCCCGCTGCAGGCCCGGCGTCGCCGCCGCTGCGGCCAGTTCCTCACCGGTCGGCACCGCAGCGCGCGGCGGTACCCGGATGCGCCGGCCGAGTTCTTCGGCGGCGAGCTGGCCATAGAACCGCGTTTCTCCGGCGACGCGCGCGAACGCGCCAGCGGACTGCTCGATCTGGCCCAGTTCGCGCAGTGCCCGCCCCTGCCAGTAGGCCCACGCCGGCTCGCCTTGAGCGCGCGGAGACATGCGTTCGATCGCGTCTCTAACCTCGGTCCATTTCTGCTGGCGCAGCGCAATGCGCACCCGCCAGGCGAGTTGCTCGTCGCCGAGCGGCGCCGCTGCTGCCTCGCCAAACCAGTCCACCGCCTCGGGGAGGTGGCGCTTTGCACCCTCGGTGGCGATCTGGCCCCAGACGTAACCCTGATCGTCGGCCGCAAACCGGTTCTGCACTTTCTTCCATCGGCCTGCGGCAAGCTGCGGGTCGCCGCGCGCGAGCCGCGACAACGCAAAAACCGCGAGTTCCCTCGCCGAGCGCACGCGCAGGTCGGGCAGTCGATCCAGAAACCGCGAGGGGGACGATGTCGCGACGCGCAGTTGCTGTGAGCTGGGCGCTTCCCTGCGCG
Organism: Betaproteobacteria bacterium RIFCSPLOWO2_02_FULL_65_20; assembly: GCA_001770425.1. Lineage (GTDB taxonomy): Bacteria > Pseudomonadota > Gammaproteobacteria > Burkholderiales > SG8-39 > JACQTO01. The sequence continues at coordinate 10,077 of MEQZ01000236.1, forward strand.
GCAGCCAGGCGAGGGTGCGCTTGGCGGCGCTGATCAGGTTGGCGTCGGTCAGCAGACGGAAACGCTCCCACACCTGCTGCGAGCCAAACTCGCCGGACTGGAGCGCCGCCTCGGCAAGCGGGACGCAGCCCTCGGGCAACTCGCGTGGCGCGACCCATTGCTCACGCAACTGGGCCAGATCGAATTCGCCATTCTGGCGCCAGCGGGCGAGCTGCCCATAGCAGCCGGTCTCTGCGTCATCGCGCACAATCAGCGGCTGTTCCTGCAGGAACAGCGCCCAGCTCCGCTGCTTCCCGAGCACGCGCAGCCAGTCGCGGCGCAGCGTTTCCGCGAGATAAGTGTGGTCGTTGGTCTTCAGAAACCCGCTGATCTCCTCGGGTTGAGCCTCCTCCAGGTTCGTCTTGAGCCGCCAGTAATCGACCCAGGGCTTGAGCAGGTGTTGGTCGAGCCTCGAGGCGTACCGCATGAGTCTCGCCGCATCCACCGCGCGGAACGCATCGCGCGCGGCGAGGAAGACCTCGTCCTGCGACTGGCTGCGCGCGGCGCAGGCGCCAGCGCTCGCGACGGCCAGACAGGCCGCCAGCAGCCAGTGCATGAGTGCTATATTGCGTGGGGTCATGGGTTCACCCGCAAATAGTACACCCGATTTTTCCTCGTGGAATAACGAATTCCGCGTGGTTTCTAAAGCTGTTTCGCCATGACGCCGCAGGAAATCCAGGCCTGGCGCAAGGCCTTGAGGCAGGAACTCATCGAAAAGCGCGCAGCGCTGCCGCGCGACGCCCTGGAGGAATACCGCCACAGGATCGATGCCCACCTGCTGCGCGCCTTTCCCGATCTGGCGCACGGGGTGGTCGCCTTCTGCTGGCCCTACAGAAACGAATACGATGCGCGCCACCTGCTCGCGGACCTGCGCCGGCGCGGCGCGATGACCGCGCTGCCGGCCATCGTCGCGCCCAGGACACCGCTCGTGTTCCGCGAATGGCACCCGGGCGTCACCTTGGAGGCGGGGCCGCTCGGCATTCCGTTTCCGCCCGACAGCCCGCAAGTGCAGCCCGATTCGGTGTTGCTGCCCGTAGTGGCGTTCGACGCAGCGGGATATAGATTGGGCTACGGTGGCAGCTACTTCGACCGCACGCTGGCGGTGATCGAACGACGGCCGCGGGTGATTGCAATCGGCTACGAATTCATGTTCATCGAGACCATCCACCCGCAGCCGCACGACGTTCCGGTGGACTACGTCGTCACCGAGCGCGGCATCTATGTCAGGCGCCCGCAGAGCGGCCTGCGGTTTCTGGAAACACAGGGCTACAGTTCGCCGCCCTGCTACGCCGCCGAGATCGCCCCCGATTACTTCGGCGAATCGCCGCCTCCGAAACCCGGACCTTAGAGCCTCTTAGCACCTTACTGCTCTAGCACGTAGCGTCCGGGCGCCTCGCCCATTGCCGGACACTGGTCATTGCCCAAAGGCGGCGGCGCGACCATCGGCCCGCACTGCGGGGCGAGCCACGCCATCCAGTCCGCCCACCAGCTTCCGGGCACCTGGGTCCCCGAGGCCTTCCACGAACCCGGATCGTCGCCGCGGCGCGCAGGCCCGGCCCAGTACACGCGCTTGGGCGGCTTCACCGGCGGGTTGATGATGCCCAGAATGTGGCCCGAACTCGACAGCACGTAGCGCACGGGCGCGCTGACGAAGTTGGCCACGCGGAAGGTCGCGCGCCACGGCGCGATGTGATCGTCC
>MEQZ01000237.1 GCA_001770425.1 Betaproteobacteria bacterium RIFCSPLOWO2_02_FULL_65_20
CGACGTGATTGCCCAGGAGATCGTGGACGATCTGGAGGCGGCGCTGGAGCAGTTTCGACTCATTGCCGGTGATCTGGGCGGGGCCGCAACCGACGAAGGGAACCCGCATGGATGAAGCCGGAAAGGCGCTTCGGGAAGGACCGTTGCGGAGAAGCCACCGGATCAAGCTGCCACGATGGACTTGGCGTGCGCGCGCCTAGCGCGGATAATGGCCCCCAGGCCGCGCCCGTCATGGGATGGGCGCATTAGCCTGAGCAAGAGGAGATCACCATGAAGCGACTCGCTTCCGCAATTCTTGCCGTTGCAGTGATGGCCGCCGGTCCCGCCCCGGCGCAGGAAAAATTCAGCCTTTCGATCGGCACCGGCGGCACCGGCGGGGTCTATTACCCGCTCGGTGGCGGTCTGGCCAACGTGCTGTCGAAAAACGTACCCGGCATGCAGGCGACCGCCGAGGTCACCGGCGGCTCGGTCGATAATCTCAAGCTGATCGCAACCGGCAAGCCCTACATTGGCCTCTCAATGGCCGACGCCGGCCAGGACGCGTATCGCGGCGAGGGCAAGTTCAAGGGCAACAAGGTGCCGCTGCGCACGCTGATGGTGCTCTATCCCAACCGGATGCACGTGGTCAGCGTCGAGGGCACGGGAATCAGCAAGTTCACCGACTTGAAGGGCAAGCGCGTGTCGACCGGTTCGCCCGGCAGCGCGACCGAAGTCATGGCATTCCGCGTGATCGAGGCGGCGGGCCTGGACAAGGATCGCGACATGAAGCGCGAGCGCCTCGGCGTGGCCGAATCGGTCAATGCGATCAAGGACCGGAAAATCGATGCGTTCTTCTGGGTCGGCGGCCTGCCGACCGCGGCCGTCACCGACATCGCCAACACGCCCGGAATGAAAATCAAGATGGTCGATCATGCCGAGTACGTGGCGGCGATGAACAAGAAATACGGCCAGCTCTACACCCAGGATGTGATTCCGAAAACCACCTACCGCGGCATGGACGCCGACAATCACAACGCCACCGTGTGGAACATTTTGGTATCGAACGAGAACCTGAGCGACAAGGTGGCGTACGACGTCGTCAAGACCATGATCGAGAAGCGCGACGATCTGATCGCAGTGCACAAGGAGGCGGCGAATTTCGTATTGGCGAACCAGAAGGCGTCGGCCTCGCCGATTCCGTTCCATGCCGGTGCCGTGAAGTACTTCGCGGAGAAGGGCCAGAAGGTCAACTGAGGCCTCGGGGCCGCGATAAGACCCCGCCCCGTCCGGGCGGGGTTTCTTTATGCTCCATGCGCGCAGGCAGCGCGCACCGCTGTGCTAGGATTTGCGGCCAAGGAGGAGGCGGCGGCATGACGGACGCGGTAAAACTCTCGCCGGACGACCCGGTCATAGACGCCGAGGCGCTGAAAAAGGCCGAGGCCTACATCGAGGAAGAAGAAGGCGCAACCAACCGCCTAGTCGGCGTTCTGGGCGCCTTTGTCACCGCGATGGCGGTGGTGATGTCGGTGTTCCACCTTTACACCGCCTATGGCATCGTGAGCGCTCAGATTTTGCGTCCGGTGCACGTCGCGTTCGTGCTGTTCCTGAGCTTCCTCATGTTTCCCATTGCGCGGCGTTTCCGCCACCGCATCATGTGGTGGGACTGGATCGCCGCGATCGCCGCCGTCGCCTCCATTGCCTACATGATCCACGGCGGCGACGATCTGATGGACCGCAACACGTCACCGGACAACTGGGACATCGTTTTCGGTGTCGTGCTGATCGTGCTGATCCTGGAGGTGATGCGCCGCGCCTCGGGCTGGATCATGCCGGTGGTAGTGATGTCCTTCGTCATGTATGCGCTGTTCGGCGAGCAGCTCCCCGGCAGCTGGGCGCACCGCAGCTACGGCGTCCCGCGTCTGGTCGGGCACCTGTACATGACTCTGGAGGGCATATTCGGCATTGCCGTCGACGTGTCGTCCTCGCTGATCATCCTGTTCACCATTTTCGGGGCGTTCCTCCAGCTTTCGGGCGCCGGCAAGTTTTTCATCGATTTCTCGTTCTCCGCCATGGGCGGGAAGTCGACCAGTTCAGGCCGTACCGTGGTGCTGGCGTCGTTCCTGCTCGGCGGACCCTCCGGAAGCGGCGTGGCGACGACCGTGACGCTCGGATCGGTGGCTTACCCGATGCTCGCCAAAGCCGGGTACGGCAAAGACGCTGCGGGCGGGCTGCTCGCTGCAGGTGGGCTAGGGGCCATCATTTCGCCCCCGGTGCTCGGCGCGGCCGCGTTCCTGATCGCCGAATTCCTGAAGATCTCCTATCTCGATGTGCTGCTGATGGCCAGCATTCCGACATGCCTGTACTACTTCGCGCTGTTCCTGATGGTCGAGATCGACGCGCGCAAGTTCGGCATGCACGCGGTGAAATTCGAGCAGGTCGAATCGCTCTGGAACCTGACCAGAAAATACTGGTTCCATTTTCTGTCGCTGGTATCGATCGTAATTTTCATGCTGTACGGCTTCTCGCCGGTGCTGTCGGTATTCTGGGCCACCGTGGTGTCATTCCTGACCAGCTTCCTGCACCGCGATTGCGCGCTGTTCTCGTACGACCTGTTCCGGGGCCGCGGCCCGATTGCCAGGCAGATTTTCCAGTCGCCTTTTTTCAAGGCGCTGGAAGCCGGCTCCACGGGCGTGCTCAGCGTGGCGGCCACCTGTGCCGGGGCCGGCATCATCGTCGGGGTGGTGACGCTCACCGGCCTGGGTCTGAAGTTCAGCGCCATCATCATCGAGTACGCAGGCGGCTCGCTGCTGCTCACCGCGGTCTACACCTCGCTCATCGTCTGGGTCGTGGGGCTCGCGGTGCCGGTCACCGCGTCCTACATCATCTGCGCGGTCATCGCCGCGCCGGCGCTCATCAAGCTGGGGGTGCCTGACTTCGCTGCGCACATGTTCATTTTCTATTACGCCGTGCTCTCGGAAGTGTCGCCGCCCACTGCGCTGTCGCCGTTTGCGGCGGCCGCCATCACCGGCGGGGATCCGTACAAGACCACGCTGCAGTCGTGGAAGTACACCATGCCCGCGTTTCTCGTGCCGTTCATGTTCGTGCTCGATCCGTCCGGGCTCGGCCTCTTGCTGACCGGCTCGATCAAGAATCTGGCCAACGCGGACTGGGGTTCGATCGCGCTGGTGACCGTCACCGCGGCGATCGGGATCGGCGCGCTGGCCGGCGGGGTGCAGGGCTGGCTGTTCAAGAAGACCACGTGGATCGAGCGATGGCTGCTGATCGCCGCGGGGATCGCGCTGGTGTATCCCACCACGTTCTTCGACATGGTCGGTGTCGCGCTGTTCGCGCTCGTGATCGCGCTGCAGTATTTCAGACGCACGACTGCGGCCGTCCGTCCCTGACTCCGGGCCGGCCATCCCCAACGCTCCGAGCGCCGCGTGAACTCCAGCAAGCGTGACGGCACCGTGGCGCGACAGAGCGCGCGATTCGCTGCAGTGCTCGCGACCCCTTTCGGCCGGCTGGGCATACGCACCGAAGCCGATGCGGTGGCCGGGATCGTATTTCTCCGGGATAACGTCAGGCCGCGCTCGCCGGTCGAGCCGCTTGCCAGGCGCGCGTGCGCGCAGGTGGAGCGCTACCTGCGCGATCCGGATTTTCGCTTCCGCCTGCCGCTCGAGCCCGCAGGCACGCCGTTTCAGCGCCGCGTATGGGACGCGATCGCCGCGATTCCGCGGGGCCGCACCCGCAGCTACGGCGACATCGCGCGCGATCTGGGCTCGGCGCCGCGCGCGGTGGGCCAGGCCTGCGGGGAGAATCGCTACCCGCTGGTCATTCCCTGCCATCGCGTGATTTCGGCGAGCGGGGTCGGCGGGTTCGCGCACGCGGACGGCGGCTACCTGCTGCGCATCAAGCGCTGGCTGCTGGCCCATGAGGGCGCGAACGCCGGGGCCCAGGACACGATGAACGGCAGGCCATGAACGAGACGGTGAACGGGAAGGACGCGGCGCTGCTCGACGAATTCTGCGACACCGTCTGGCTCGAGGACGGACTGGCCAAGAACACGCTCGAATCGTACCGGCGCGATCTGCGCCAGTACGCGGCGTGGCTGGAGGCGCAGGGGCGCGAGTCGCTGCTATTCGCGACCGAGGCCGACCTGTCGGGGTATTTCGGGTCGCGCTACGCCGGAGCCGGACGCCGCCGGCAGGCTGCCGATCGTGCCGCGGGGGGCATCAAGGCGAGCACTCAGGCACGGCTGCACTCGAGCCTGAAGCGCTTTTACCAGTTCGCCCTTCGAACCGGCCGTATCGGCGCGGACCCGACGTTGAACCTCGATACGCCGAAGAAGCCGCAGCGATTCCCCAAGACGCTGTCTGAGTCCGACGTCGAGGCGCTGCTTGCGCAGCCGGACACCCAAACGCCGCTGGGCCAGCGCGACCGCACGATGTTCGAAGTCCTCTACGCAAGCGGCCTGCGCGTGTCCGAACTGGTCAGGCTGAAAGTCACCGAAGTGGGTCTGGACACCGGTGTCGTGCGGATCATGGGCAAGGGCTCGAAGGAACGTCTGGTACCGCTCGGCGAGGAAGCGCTTTCGTGGCTGGCGCGATTTCTGCGCGAGGCGAGGCCGGTGCTGCTCGCGGGGCGAACCAGCGATTATGTATTCGTCACCGCGCGTGCCGCGCCGATGACGCGGCAGGCGTTCTGGCACCTGATAAAGAGACGCGCGGCGCAGGCGCTTCCAGGGAAAAGCCTTTCGCCCCACACACTGCGCCACGCTTTCGCCACCCATTTGCTCAACCACGGCGCCGACCTTCGGGTGGTGCAGCTGCTGCTCGGCCATGCGGATATCTCGACGACCCAGATCTATACCCACGTGGCGCGCGAACGCCTGAAGACGCTGCACCAGAAGCATCATCCCAGGGGTTGAGTCGCCAGGCTAGGCGCGCGAACGCTCTACACTCACGCCCACATACTTCGCGCCCTTGAGCACGCCCAGCTTGGTGATGCCGACCTTGACTCGCGGCGCGCCGAAGTCGGCGATGATCATGCGTGCCATGCGATCGGCGAGATTCTCGACCAGCCCGAAATGCTCGGTCGCGACCATGGCGCGAATGTGCTCGACGACCACGCTATAGTCGATGGTATCGGCGACCTTGCCGCTGGCGAACACGGTAGCGCCTGGAATCCCGATCTCGATGTCCAGCTCGATGGTCTGCGGCGCGATCTTCTCGTGCTTGTGCAGGCCGACCCAGGCGTCGAGCCGGAGTTCTCGAATGAAGATGACGTCCATAGTGCGGAGCGCTCGGGAATGAGGAGGGCGGCGTCACGCTCGCGGATTGGTTAAACTGAGCGGCGTCAATCCGGGATTCTAAGCGAACTCGATGGCCACCGCTCTGTTCGTTCTCATTGCCTACCTGATCGGCTCGCTGTCGTTCGGCGTGCTGGTGAGCCGCGCGTTCGGTCTCCCGAACCCGCGCAGCTATGGCTCGGGCAACCCGGGCGCAACGAACGTGCTGCGCACGGGCAAGAGGGTGGCGGCGCTGCTCACGCTTCTGGGCGACGGCGGCAAGGGATGGCTAGCGGTATTCCTGGCGCAGCGGTTCGCCGGCGGAATGGGCGTCGAGCCGGCCGGGGTCGCGGGCGTGGCCATCGCCGTATTCATCGGCCATCTGTACCCCGTGTTCTTCGGTTTCCATGGGGGCAAGGGCGTCGCCACGGCGGCGGGCATCCTGCTCGCGGTGAACCCGTGGCTCGGCCTCGCGACCCTGGTTTCGTGGATCGCGATCGCGGCGATATTTCGCTTGTCCTCGCTTGCGGCGCTGATCGCCGCGGCGTTCGCGCCGGTTTATTACGTCTGGCTGTTCGGCATCGACGTCATGGCGGCTGCGGTAACCGCGATGTCGGCGCTGCTCATCTGGCGGCACAAGGACAACATCCGCCGGCTGCTTGCGGGGCAGGAAGGACGGATAGGCGGCACGAAGAAGCCACGAGGCCAGATCTGAGCCCGCGTCGCCGTCCCGTCAGGCGGCGATTGCGGAGAGATCCCAGCGCGGCCTGACCGTGAACGCGCAACGCGGACCGACTGAATCCGCGGCGCTCCGATCACTTTGCAGTCGCAGAGCGCCGGCCAAGGCAATCATCGCGCCGTTGTCGGTGCAGAATTCCAGCGGCGGGTAGTGAACGTCGAAGCCTGCCTTGGCCGCGGCCCGGTCGAGCAATGCGCGCAGCCTGGTATTTGCGCCGACGCCGCCGGCAACGACCAGCCGTTCGAGTCCGGTCGTTTCCATCGCGGTCACGCATTTCGCGACCAGAACATCGACCACCGCTTCCTCGAAGGCGTGCGCGATGTCGGCTCGGGTCTGTGCGTCGAGCGTGCGCTTGCGACATTCGATTGCGACCGCAGTCTTCAAGCCGCTGAAGCTGAAATCGAGATCGCCGGAGGCGATCATCGGGCGCGGAAACTTGAACCGGCCGGGGCGGCCTCCGGTGGCGAGTTGCGCGAGCGCCGATCCGCCGGGATAGGGCAGACCGAGCAGCTTGGCGGTCTTGTCGAACGCCTCGCCCGCGGCATCGTCCTGGGTTTCGCCGAGCAGCGCGTATTGGCCCACGTCGGTCACGCGCATGAGCTGCGTGTGCCCTCCGGAGACCAGCAGCGCGATGAATGGAAAGGCGGGCGGGCTCTCCGCGAGCAGCGGCGAGAGCAGGTGCCCCTCCAGATGATGCACGCCGATCGCCGGCACTCCTAGCCCGAAGGCCAGGCTGGCCGCGACGCTGGCGCCGACCAGCAGCGCGCCGGCGAGCCCCGGCCCTTCGGTGTAGGCGACCGCGGCGAGGTCCTCGAAGCGCACGCCGCCGCGGCCCATCACCTCGTGCACCAGCGGCAGCAGGCGGCGAATGTGGTCGCGCGATGCGAGTTCGGGCACCACGCCGCCGTATTCGTCGTGCAGCGTCACCTGAGAGTGCAGTGCATGCGCGAGCAGACCTGCGAGCGGCGTGCATCCATCGAGCAGGCCGCGCGCGGCGTCGTACAGCGCCACGCCGGTCTCGTCGCAGGATGTCTCGATACCCAGAATCAACATGATTCTTAAGTGTTTTTCTGACGGCCCTGTCAGCCCGGGGTAGGCATGATCCTATAGAACCGCGCTGCATATGTTGCACGAATACCCGTCCTCGTGCGCTGAATCTGATCGGTTCTGGCGCCGTGGCCGGAAAAAGGCTAGAATGCGGGCCCTTACCAACGTTGCCCTGGAATCGATACTGCATGCCGACTGTACGCGTCAAGGAGAATGAGCCGTTTGAAGTGGCGATGCGCCGTTTCAAGCGCACGGTCGAGAAGACCGGCCTGCTCACCGAACTGCGCTCACGCGAGTTCTACGAAAAGCCGACCGCCTACCGCAAGCGCAAGCTCGCCGCTGCGGTCAAGCGCCACTACAAGCGCCTGCGCAGCCACGCGCTGCCGCCCAAGCTTTACTAGGATCTAGAGCCGCGGGATATCGAGGCCGAGCCGGCTGACGCCCGCTCGGCCTCGCGCATTTCTGGACCTTTTCCTCCCGATCGATTTCTGCACGCATGTCACTCAAAGCGAAAATCACCGAAGACATGAAATCGGCGCTCCGGGCGAAGGATGCCCCGCGCCTGTCGGCGATCCGGCTTCTGCTGGCCGCGATCAAGCAGAAGGAGATCGATGAGCGCATCGAGCTCACCGAGGCCGACGTGCTTGCCATCGTCGACAAGCAGATCAAGCAGCGGCGCGACTCGATCGCGCAATACCAGGCTGCAAACCGGCAGGACCTCGTCGACGGCGAGACCTTCGAATTGAATCTGCTCAGCGCCTACCTGCCGGTGCAGTTGACCGAGGCAGAGATCGCCGAGGAGATCGCCCGGGCGATCGCCGAAACCGGCGCGCGGAACATGCCCGACATGGGCAAAGTAATGGCGCTGCTAAAGGGCAGGCTGGCCGGCCGCACCGACATGGGCAAGGTGTCCGGATGGGTCCGGGCCCGGCTGTCGCCCTGAGCCGACCTTGCCAAACGGCAAAAATCGCCTATAACGAATACGTGTCTGCACAAGCTGCACTCCTTCCGGCGCGCGTATGGGCGCGCCGGTCCGTTTCCGCCAACAGGCTTGACGTCTGCGCCAACCAGGCTTGATTCCGGATTCCTTCAAGCAGGATTTGCTTAACCGGGTCGATATTGTCGACCTGGTCGAGCGTCACGTGCGCCTGAAGAAGGCGGGCGCGAACTTTGTCGCCTGTTGCCCGTTCCACAACGAAAAGTCGCCGTCGTTCACGGTCAGCCCCAGCAAGCAGTTCTATCACTGCTTTGGCTGCGGCGCGCACGGAAACGCGATTTCGTTCGTGATGGAATACCAGGGACTGGGCTACGTCGAAGCGGTCAAGGAGCTTGCCGATTCGGCAGGCATGAAGCTGCCCGAGTTCGAGCGATGGGGAGGCGCGTCGAAGGCAGAATCCGAAGGCACCGACCTCTACGCCGTCATGAAGCAGGCCGAGCAATACTATCGCGAGCAGCTCAAGAACGCGCCGGCGGCGATCGCGTATCTCAAGGGGCGTGGGCTGACCGGGACGGTCGCCGCGCGCTTCGCGATCGGTTACGCGCCGGATGGCTGGCAGAACCTGCAGGCGGTGTTTCCCGACTACGCGGCCAGGGCGCTCAAGGACTGCGGTCTGGTCATCGACGGCGAGGGCGGCAGGCGCTACGACCGCTTCCGCGACAGGATCATGTTCCCGATCCTCAACCAGCGCGGCTCGGTGATCGGCTTCGGCGGGCGGGTGCTCGGCGAGGGCGAACCGAAATACCTCAATTCGCCGGAAACGCCGCTGTTCGAGAAAGGGCGCGAGCTCTACGGCCTGTCGCAGGCCCGCACCGCCGTACGCGAGGCGGGCCGCGTGGTCGTGGTCGAAGGCTACATGGATGTCGTGGCGCTCGCGCAGCACGGTATCGAGTACGCGGTGGCCACGCTGGGAACGGCAACCAGCCCGACTCACGTGCAGAAGCTGTTCCGGCAGACCGACGAGATCGTGTTTTGCTTCGACGGCGATGCGGCCGGGCGGCGGGCGGCGTGGCACGCGCTGGAGGTGAGTCTGCCTGTGCTCGCCGACCAGAAGGCGGTCAAGTTTCTGTTTCTGCCTGCCGAGGACGATCCGGACAGCTATGTGCGCGCGCACGGCAGGCAGGCGTTCGAGCGCTTGCTCGCGGAGGCACGTCCGCTATCGGAGTTCTTCCTGGCTGAACTCAGGAGCCGGGTCGACATGGCGACCCTCGAGGGGTGCTCGCGCCTCATACACGAGGCCAAACCGCTGCTGAAGCGAATCGCCGCGCCGGCGCTCCAACTGCAGCTTCTGAAGCAGGTGGCGCAGGCCTCGGGCGTGACGCAGGAGGAGGCCGGGCGGCTGACGGAGATACGCGGTGCTGCGCCCGGGCGCCCCGTGCGTCCGGCGCCGCCGAAGGGACCCGATCGCGCGATGCTGAATCGCAAATTGGACCGGGAGTTGCTCGCCTGCCTGCTGGCGCACCCGCCACTGGTGCGCGAAGTCCCGGCTGAAGTCGTTGACGTCAGCCACGCGGAAGGGCGCGCCCTCGAGGCGCTGATCGCGCTCGATGGTATCGAGGCACTCACGCATGCGGTGATTCTCGAACTGTTGAGGGAATCGGAGCACGCGTCCCTGTTGAATCGAATAAGGAGCGAGTTTCTGCACAAGGACATGGACACCGAGGTCGCGCGGGCGGAATTCGACGCTGTGATCGAGGCCATACGCAGGCGCAATCCCAATCCCCGCATCAAGGAGTTGGGGGAGAAGGCGGCCAGGGAAGGGCTCACCGGGCAGGAACGCGACGAGTTCGGGCGCTTGATCGCGGAAGACGCGGCATTGAAGCAGCGTCGAATGCCGCCATCCACTGTGCTATAATGCGCGCCTTTTTTCGCCCCACCCCATCCCCAGGAAAAGTCATGGCAAAACAGAAAGTTAAGGCCAAAACGGCCAAAACCGGTGCCAACAATAAGGCCAGGCACGCCAGGGCGCAGTTGTTGGCGAAGCGTGCCAAGGCGCAACAGCTCGCCAAGCGGGTCCGGGCGCAGCGTGCCAAGGCGCTCGCCGACCGGGTCAAGACGCAGCGTGCCAGGGCCCAGGCCGCCCGCGCCAAGGAACACGCGGCACGCGAGAAGGCGCGTGAGAAGGCGGCGAAGGACAAGCAGAAGGCGCGGATTGCGAAACAGCGGGAGCGGGAGCGCGTAGCGCGCATGAAGGAAAAGGCGCGCGCCGCTCTGGAAAAGGCGAGGGCCAAGGCAAAGGCCAGCAGGGAGAAGGAGGCGGCGCGCGAGAAGGCGCTGAAGGAAAAGGAACTGGCCAAGCAGAAGGCGCAGAAGGAAAGAGAACTGGCCAAGCAGAAGGCGCTTGAGGCCAAGCAGAAGGCCCAGGAATTGGCGAAGGCGGGGCGGGGCCGGGCCGGGCGGCCTGCGAAGCGCGACCGCGATGCCGAGCGCGCGCTGCTCGCGCGCGCGGAACTCAAGCCCGAGGAGGCCGAAGCGCGTCGCACGCGCCTGAAGAATCTGATCAAACTCGGCAAGGAGCGCGGCTACCTGACCTACGCCGAGGTGAATGACCATCTGCCCGACGACATGGTGGATGCCGAGCAGATCGAATCCATCATCAGCACCTTCAACGACATGAGCATCCAGGTTTTCGACGAGGCCCCGGATGCCGAAACGCTGCTGATCAGCGAGAACGCACCCACGGTGGTGCCCGACGAGGATGCCGAGGAGGCCGCGGAGGCAGCGCTCTCGACGGTCGATCCCGAGTTCGGCCGCACGACCGACCCGGTGCGCATGTACATGCGCGAGATGGGATCGGTGGAACTGCTCACGCGCGAGGGCGAGATCGAGATCGCCAAGCGCATCGAGGACGGCCTGAAGCACATGATCCAGGCGATTTCGGCCTGTCCGACCACCATCGCGGAGATTCTGGAGCTGGTGGCGAAGGTCGACCGCGACGAGATGCGGATCGATGAGCTGGTCGATGGCCTGATCGATCCGAACGCCAAGGACGAACCGATCGAGGAGATCGCCGAAGAGGCCGAGATCGAGGAGGAAATGGAGGAGAGCGAAGACGAGGCCGCCGCCGCCGTGTCCGCGGGCCTGCTGCAGTTGAAGCAGGACGCCCTGGTGCGCTTCAGCAAGATCCGCCGCATGTACGACAAGAAGCGCGCGGCGCTCACCAAGCACGGCCACCGCAGCAAGGAGTACGTCCGCGCGCGCGACCAGATCTCCGGCGAACTGCTGAATATCCGCTTCACCGCCCGGATCATCGAGCGGCTGTGCGACTCGCTGCGCGGCATGGTCGAGGAGGTGCGACGCCACGAGCGCGAGATCATGCGAATGTGCGTGACCAAGGGCATGATGCTGCGAGCGCACTTCATCAAGGTCTTCCCCGGCAATGAGACAAACCTGCGCTGGGTGAAGAACGAGATCGCCGGCGGGCATCCGTGGAGCGCCGTGCTCACGCGCTTCGCGCCTGCAATCATGGAACAGCAGCAGAAGCTGATCAACATCCAGAAGCGCATCGGCATTCCGCTGAAGGATCTCAAGGAGATCAACAAGCAGATGTCCACGGGCGAGGCCAAGGCGCGGCGCGCGAAGCGCGAAATGACCGAGGCCAACCTGCGGCTGGTGATCTCGATCGCCAAGAAGTACACCAACCGCGGCCTGCAGTTCCTCGACCTCATCCAGGAAGGCAACATCGGCCTGATGAAGGCGGTGGACAAGTTCGAATACCGCCGCGGCTACAAGTTCTCGACGTACGCGACGTGGTGGATCCGGCAGGCGATCACCCGCTCGATCGCGGATCAGGCGCGCACCATCCGCATTCCGGTGCACATGATCGAGACCATCAACAAGATGAACCGCATCTCGCGCCAGATCCTT
>MEQZ01000238.1:0-1123 GCA_001770425.1 Betaproteobacteria bacterium RIFCSPLOWO2_02_FULL_65_20
ATTTTCCCATGTCCGTCCCGCTCCCCATCCTGCAAGCCTTGAGCCTGCTGCACGACCTGCCGGCGCAGACTCTCGCCGCGCTGAGCGAGCGCATGACCGAGCGGACGTTCGCGCGCCGCGAAGTGGTGATCAAGAAGGGCGAGCCGGGGAACATGCTGTGTTTCCTGATCGAGGGACGGTTGCAGGGCGTCGATTTTACGGTGGATGGGCGCGAAGTGGGGCTGTACTTCGTCGATCCGAACGACTATTTCGGCGAATTGTCGGTGATCGACGGCCAGCCGCGGCCCGAGTACGTGATCGCCGTGGCGCGCTCGCGCGTGGCCACGCTGCCCCGCGATGACGCGCGCGCGCTGATGTTCTCGACCCCGGGCATCGCCGAGCGCCTCACCACGCGCCTGGCGCGGCGGCTGCGCACGGAGTCGGCCCAGCGCACGCTGCTCGGCCTGCCGAACCCGGCGCAGCGCGTGTGCGCGCAACTGCTGCAGCTCTCGGTGAAGGTGGCGCAGGGCAAGGTGGTGATCGCCCACGCGCCGACGCACCAGGAAATTGCGATAATGATCAACACCAGCCGCGAAACCGTCACGCGCGTGTTCCAGGTGCTGCAGGCGCGCGGCGTCCTGAAGCGCGACGGCAACCAGTTCCAGGTCGAAGACAGCCGCTATCTCACCGACGTGGCCGAGGGCAGGACCGACCCGCCCAAGGCAAGTTGATGCCACCGATGACCCACCCCTATTTCCTGCCACTGCGCCAGCGCACGCTGATGTGGCAATTCGCCCGGCGCGACGTGCTGGCGCGCTACCGCGGCTCGCTGCTGGGTCTGGGCTGGTCGTTCCTGACGCCGCTCTTGATGCTGGCGGTCTATACCTTCGTGTTCCGGGTGGTGTTCAAGGCGCGCTGGGGGACGGGCGGCGCCGACGACCTGGAGTTCGCGTTGCAGGTGTATGCCGGCCTGATCGTCTTCGGCCTGTTCGCCGAAGTGGTCAGCCGCGCGCCGCGACTGGTGCTGGATCAGCCCAATCTGGTGAAGAAAGTCGTATTCCCGCTCGAGATCCTGCCCTGGGTCGCGGTGCTGGCCGGACTGTTTCACCTGGCGCTGAATCTCATCGTGCTGCTGGGCGCGGCG
>MEQZ01000238.1:1160-1407 GCA_001770425.1 Betaproteobacteria bacterium RIFCSPLOWO2_02_FULL_65_20
CGCTGCCGCTGGTGCTCATCCCCTTCGTGCCGCTGCTGCTCGGGCTCGCCTGGTTCCTCGCCGCGCTCGGGGTGTACGTGCGCGACGTGGGGCAGATCGCAGCGCTCGCGGTCAACCTGCTGATGTTCCTGTCGCCGGTGTTCTATCCGATCAGCAGCCTGCCCGAGCGCTGGCAGCCATGGCTGCGGGCCAACCCGCTGACGCCGGTGATCGAGCAGGTGCGGCGGGTGACCCTCGAAGGTGCGTG
>MEQZ01000238.1:1538-3350 GCA_001770425.1 Betaproteobacteria bacterium RIFCSPLOWO2_02_FULL_65_20
GACCGGCCGGCCGACCGTCTGCGCCAGGGGTTGTGGGGGCGCGCGCTCGGGCGCAGTTACTACCGCGAGTTCTGGGCGGTCCGCGACGCGAGCTTCGAGGTGGCGCGCGGGGAAGTGCTGGGCCTGGTGGGCCGCAACGGCGCCGGCAAATCGACGCTGCTGCAGTTGGTGTGCGGCACGCTCAAGCCCAGCGCCGGCACGATTGCCGTGCAGGGCCGCGTGGCGGCGCTGCTGGAACTGGGCGCCGGCTTCAACCCGGATTTTTCCGGCCGCGAGAACGTGATCCTGGCCGCCTCGATCCTGGGTCTGACCAATTCCGAAATAGAGACGCGCTTCGAGCAGATCGTGGATTTCTCCGGCATCCGCGATTTCATCGAGCAGCCGGTCAAGACCTATTCGAGCGGCATGTACGTGCGGCTGGCGTTTTCGGTCGCGACCAGCGTCGATCCGGACATCCTGGTGGTGGACGAAGCGCTGTCGGTGGGCGACGGCCAGTTCGCCCGCAAGTCTTTCGACCGCATCATGGCGCTGAAGAAAAAGGGCACGACGATCCTGTTCTGCTCGCATTCGCTCTATCACGTGGAGGCGTTCTGCGACCGGGTGATCTGGCTCGACCAGGGCCGCACGATGATGGTTGGAGATCCCCAGGAAGTGGTGCGGCGCTACACCTACTTTCTGACCGACGGGCAGACGCCCGAGGTCGAGCCGCCGGGCGAAGCGGCACCGGCCGTTCCGGGCGAAACACCGCCGGCCGTTGCGCCGGCGAAGCCGGCGACGGCGGTTCCGGGCTACGCCCGCTTCACGCGCATCGAGATCGCGGTGGGCGGCAAACCCGGGCGCCAGCTCGTGGCCCGCTCGGGAGAAGACTCGCTGGCGGTGAGCGTCGCGTTCGATTCGGATCCGCTGCTGCCGCCGCCGGTGGTGGGCGTCATGCTCGACTACGGCACGCTGCTGGCGATGACCAGCGAAACCAGCCGCGCCGACGGATTGACGATCGAGCGCGACGCGCTCGGCAGAGGCGAGGCGACGATCACCTTCCCGCGGCTGGCGCTGCGCAAGGGGGAATATCTGATCGGCGTCTATCTCGGCTGCGAGAATGCGCTGCATGTCTACGACAGCGCGCCGGCGTTCGCCACGCTGACGGTGGAGAGCGTCCGGCCGGAACCGGGACTGGTCGACCTGGCTCATAGCTGGCGCAGTTCGCCGGGACACGGAAAAGCGGAACACTGAACTGCCAGAAAGATCCGCTTACTCCTGTCCGCCTTACAGGGTCTTCACGGCTGGGCCTCGCCTATATCTTTCGAGGTAGGCGCTGACGATAAACGCGTAGAAGAGCGGAAAGGAGAGCGACAGGTTTCGCAATTCGTCCCTGAAGCCGATGAACAGAAGCAATAAAGACGTCCCCACCAAAGAAACAACTGCGGCTACAGAAATATGCGTTGGAGCGTACTTCAGTCCATAGACCAAACCAGAAGCCAGCATCGGCAACAGCATAAGGCGAGGGATATAGAACCCCCGGCCGATATGATCGCCAACGGCCCACCAGTTGCTCGGTTCAGTCCAGAAGTGAATGTTATTGAACAAGGCGAGTCCGAGACCACTCCCGGGGTTGGAAGCATATCTGGATTGGATTGCCAGAGAGACAAACAGTAGAAACGAAACAATCAATACCAGTCTAACCACCGTCTTCTTCGTGCCCCACTTTTGATGCCATATCGGCGATAAGTATATGGCGAAGATCCAGGCAGTTTCCTTATTAATTGCCGCCAGAATCAATGAAACGACAAGCATGACAAAATTTCCTGACAGGCT